>CAZZNG010000195.1:0-10987 GCA_964655505.1 uncultured Litorilinea sp.
CGACGCGGCAGAGGAACCGGCCAACGTGCTGGGCGAAGAGCTACGCAAGCTCACCCAGCCGATCAATGCCTACTTCGACAAGGTGCTCGTCAATGCCGACGACGAAAGCGTGCGCCAGGCGCGGCTTGCCCTTGTCCAGCACATCGCCCAGCTACCGGCTGACGTGGCCGACTTGAGCCGGTTACAGGGCTTCTAGACCACCCAATCATAACCACTGGGCCGCGCGCGTGCGCGGCCCTTTTCATCTGCGCGCCTGTCCATCCCCATACCCCGGAGGCCGCCATGTTTGTCGATCGCGCAACCGCCGCGCTGCTCGAAGCCGCCCCGGCCTATCGTGCCGCTAACTACGCCCGCGCCGTCCGCCCCCAACCCGGCGCACCGTCTCCCGCGGTCATCGCCATCGGCGGCGCACAGGTCGTCTATGCCGCGCCCGACCGGCCAGTCAATCGCGCCATTGGCCTGGGCATGACCGGCCCCGTGGATGAAGCCGATCTCATCGCCATCGAAGCCTTCTACCGCGAACGCCGCGCCGATCCAGCTATCGATCTCTGCCCCCTGGCCGACCCAACCCTCTTCAACCTGCTGGCAGCGCGCGGCTATCGGCCTCACGCGGCCATGACCATGCTCGTCCTGCCGCTTCCCCACAGCATGACCAGTATGGCCGCGCCCAACACGATCCGCGTGACGCGCGCGCAGCCGTGCGAGTTTGACCGCTGGATCGACCTCTCCGCGCGCGGCTTTGGCAGCGGCGAAAGCGCCGACCCCAACCTGCTTGCCCTGCTCGCGCCCAACGCCGCGGCTGAAGGGGCAACGCCCTACTTCGCTTGGCTGGAGGAAACGCCCATCGCCACCGGCGGCCTCTACCAGCATGGCCCCGTCGTCGAATTGGGCGGCACCAGTACGCTCCCTGCCTATCGGCGGCGCGGCGCGCAGACCGCGCTCATCGCCCGGCGGCTGGCCGATGCGACCGCAGCAGGCTGTCGCTATGCCACCGTGCTCACGACCCCCGGCAGCGACTCCCAACGCAACCTTCAGCAGCGCGGTTTCAGCGTCGCCTACACGCGCCTGATCTGCGTGCGCCCCACCAATAACAATGAGCGATAACGCAAGCACGTTATCGCTCATCGTGACCCTCTGTATAGTGCGTCAAGCCCTTACGCGGCTAGGCCGTTCGCAGCCGGTAGCGCGGCAGTTCGCGCTTACAGACTTTGACAGATCATCTGCACGTTGCCGTCCGGATCTTGAAAGTTGAAAAACGCCACGTTGGGATCGCGGTACACCTCCGTGACAATCGTCGCATCTTGCTCTTGCAGCCACGCGCGCGCGGCGTCGATGTCGTCCGTGCGGAACATACACTGCGCGTGCATGGGGAACGGCTCGTCCTTGCCCACCTGCTCGGCGTGGTTGGCATCTAAAATTAAATCCGCCTGATTGTCCAGCCGGATCACATAGATCCCATTGCCATAATCCTCATTGGGGTCATAGGGTTTGTCCACCAGCGCGCTATAAAACTGAACCGCCCGCGCCAAGTCGCGCACATGCACAAAAACGGCTGGTAACGTGGACGTGATTGGATGCCCCATGCTGTTCTCTCCCATCGTTTGTGTGTACCTGCGGATAGTTTCCGCCCCACACTAGCACATATGTTCCAGGTTTGTCAAGCAGCCCGGACGCGCCAAAATGCCCATTCCGTGCGCCGTGCCGACGTAGGCAACGCTTGGGCAACGCGCCGCGGCGTATACTCAGGCGGCATCTATCATCTAATACAGCCCAGGATAAGAGAGTCCAATGGATACTCCTATGGATAGTTCATACCGCTCATATCGTCACCATCTCTTTACCTTGCATCTGTGGCGAGAGCCGCTCGGTCAAGACCAGTATGAATGGCGCGGCCGCGTTACCGACACCAGCACCGGCGCGATCGCCTACTTCCGCCAATGGCAGGAGTTGGAAGGATTGCTGCTGACGCTGCTCAACGACGCGGCCGCCCCCGTCGCGCCCAACCACGACGGCGCGGACGACTCTCCCACAGATGACTGACATACGGAAGACTGCTATACGGATGACTAGCGAGGCTGCACGCTCTTGACCCCATCCGTCGCCAAGATGACCGCGCGGGCCGCTAACGCAGCATGGATGGGACATAGAAAGGGCCTAGTTTACCCCAAACCCGCATCCTTGCGACCGTGAACGAGCGGGGGCACGCAGCCGCATAATCAAACTGCTCCGGCTGTGCATGCCGGAGCAGTTCCTTGGATCGATTTGTTTTGATATAGGTGTTGTAGGCAGTCGCTGCAAGGTTTCGCGCTAATTCGCCAGCGCCAACATCTCCATGGCCGCGGCGTGCGCCTCGCGTGTCTGCCCATATTGATCCAAGACCATGCCGCCGGTCACCTGCAGCGCATAGTCAACCGGCTCGCCGCGTTCATTGAACACCACCACGGTATAGATGACCTGGGGCGCGGCCCGAAAATGCGCCTCCACAACACCATCTTGCCCCATCGCGCCCACAGCCAAACTCACCTCGCCCGGCTGCACGCCCTGGATCAGATGGCGCACCCCGTCTTGGGTCATCACCCAGAAATTCACCGGCCCAACCTGATCTGCACCGGCTGGCGCCGTGGCTTGCACGGTGGTCAAGCGCAGCGTGATCTCGTCCATGCGCTCATCGGCTATCAGGTTCAAGTAGTGGCGATCATGCCCCGTGCCCAGCGTGCCGCTGACCCGGCGCGCGCGCACCGGCACAGCCACCGGCGGCAGCTTGTCCGGCGCATCCAACGCCACCAACGCGCTCGTCTCGTCCAATGCTGCGACCTCCGGCGCTGCGACTTCCGACCCAGTGGCCGAGGTCGCGCCTAGCCGCTGGACGACCAACGACGAAGCCATCAACGCGGCCGTGTCAACCGCTGTCACCGGCGACGTGCGCGTCAGCAGCCGCTGGACCGACGTGCGGCCCCCCGTGGACGGCTCAACCAAGCCATACGACGCATAGGTCTGCCCCGCGTCGTCATGCAAGATGGCCCCTTGCACCTGGAGCGTGTAGGCCACGGGCAGCGTCCCCTGGTTGTAGACGATGACCGTATAGCCGCTCTCCGTGCTGCCGGGAACCAACGCGGTCAGCCGATTGCCTGCCTGATCAAACAACAGCGGGCTGCCCATCGCCACCTTGACTGCTTGCGGATTTGCACCCGCCAGAAATAGGTTCAACCCTTCTTCGGTCAGCACCAAGAAGTTCACCCCGTCGCCTTGCGCCAGCGCCGCGGCCGGTTCAACCGTGAGCGTAACCGCAAACGCGCTGCCCGGATGCGTCGCCTCCAAACCAAAATAGTGATGATCGTTAGCATGGGGCAGCAGCCCGCGCACCTCTGCCGAGCGCGTCGGCGCAGCCGGTTCGGCATCGGGAATGTTGACCTGGATCAAATCAGGCGTGGCTGTCTGTGCCTGCACCGGAGCCGCCGCGCCCAAGCCCAGGATCACCACCCCAAGCCCCAGGCACAGGCGCAGCGCCAAGCAGCGCATCCCATCAGCGAGCACCGCATGACCTTGCGACAAAGCCGGTCGAACCCAGTGGAAAGTCATGGCAAACTCCCTCCAAAGACCCAATGGAAATCGGCCCTGAGATTGACGGAGGATCTGTTGATTTGTCTGTCGTCGTAAACGCTGCTGCTGCGACACAGCCACTGTCGCGTAGCGCAAGATGGAGAAAATTGTGTCCTTGAACATAGCACAAACCATTGCCGACTTCAAGCCCCAATTTTACAGAACATGCGTACCACGCTCTTTAAACATTCACAAAACACCATAAATCACCCTTCTATCCTCTTGGTACTTCCTCATCTGCGCGGCAACAAGACACAGGTCGCCCCGCACCGTCGACGCATCCTCACCGCGACGAACCATGCGGGCACTGGGCGCGCTCAGCCCACGCGTCCAGCCCGCCAATGGCTCAAAAGCCTCTGGCTGGGCGGCCTCGCCCTGTTGCTGCCTATCAATTGATTTGAAATGGTGTATGGCGAGTGAGCATACTGGCGGCAAAAGCCTTGCGCAACGAGTTGGGGCCGGACATCCCCAACCGTGCGCCGTCACACCCTATAACACCTCACGATGTGACACCTGTACGCCCGGCTGCGCCTTTGGATAACACCGGACATATGGCTAGACGTGAAAATCTTGAAAAAGGAACTGGCAATTTTGCGCGCGACCGCAACCGCCACCTATCCAATAGCCAGTTGGCGCATGAGTTGGCTCCAGAATTCAAGGAGCAGCCTGGTAGCGGCTCACAACAAACACGCCAATAAAAAAGCGCCGGGGGACAGACCCAATGGCCCATCCCCCGGCGCTATATCCTTAAAAGGGCCAGCCGGACGGCTAGGAAACCGGCTCACCCTGGGACCAACGCAGCCAACTACTTACGCACTGGCTCCCAATAGACGTGAATCTGTGCGTCTTCCGCTTCCTCATAATATTCCACCACCAGCTTATGCCGCCCCTCATGCAAGAAAAGGTCTGCCTTGTACTCGGTCGCCGGTTGAATCTTCCATCCGTCGATGATCAGTTGGTCGTCCACATAGACGCGCACCCCATCATCGGCCACGGCAAAGAAGCGGTAATGCCCTGCCTTGAAGTATTCGACCTTCTCCCAGCGCACGCTGAAACGATCCTGCGGCATGTTGTTAAACGGGCCGCCGGTGAACCAGTTGAAGCGAATCTCCAAATCCTTGCGCTCTTCGACAAACTCGCTGAAATACTTATCCGCGAAGTAAGAGCCTTTCCAGTACGCATCGCTGCCGCCGTGCGGCCCCTTCTGATCCGGCCCGTGCCCATCTGGCTTGCGTTCTTCCGGCGTGCGCTCATCCGGTTTACGATCATCCGGCCGCGTCGGGCCGCTGGGCATCGATGGCCCCCCGCGATGCTCATCCCGGCCCCAATCATCCGGACGCACGGGACCGTCGCCCTGTTGCGAGCCTCTGCGGTCCGGCTGCTTGGGCGCTGGGTCCGGCTTGACCGGCGGGTGCTGCGGCTGCACGGGCGTATCCTTCACAGGGCCGCCCACGCCCTTGCTTCCCGAAACGCACAGACGCTGGCCCACATAGATGTCGTTCAGATCAAACAGGCCATTGGCACGCGCCAAATCATACGCATCCATCCCATAGCGGAGCGCAATCGCCGAAAGCGTATCCCCGCGGCGCACAACATAATACTCGGCGCACTGGGGTCCGCCTACACTGGGGCCGCCAACACTGGGGCCGCCCGGCTTATTCTGTTCTGGGATGATCAGTTGCTGGCCGACGTAGATAACATTGGGATTGCGCAGACCGTTGATCCGCATCAGCGCCTCTGACGACACGCCAAAGCGCAAGGCAATTGCATCCAACGTATCCATCGGGCGCACCGTATAGACGCGCGCCCACTCCTCGCCACCTACTGCGCCACCCACTGATTGGGATGGGGCGGCTGCTGCCGTCAGGGGCAAAAACGTTGCGGCCAACAGCAGCGCCGTCAACAGCGCCAAGCCGCTCCGCCCAACCTTGCGCCACCGGCGGAAGCGAACGCCTGGACGAGTACTGCGCATACGATGCTCCTTTCGTTGCATAACCTCAAAGCTCCTAGGGTAACCTCGCCCACGCGGGCAATTGGTGCGAGCAATGGTCATTTCCGCTTGCTTACTATGCAAGGACGCAAAAACAGACATCAAGATACGCCCAGCTTTGCGCCATTGGCGTGCCGTTCATCGACTTGGCGTCTATTCCACAGGCGGACATGCCCGCCCGTCAACGCAGTTCAAAGCTTTGACCCCGTCTGGGGGTTTCGACTCGCTTAAAGCCCCGCTGCCGCAGCTTTTCCGCCAGCATCATCATCGGCTCCGGCTCACCGTGCACCAAAAAGAGCCGCTGCAAGCGGTTGCGGTCGAACTGGTCTGCCCAGGCCAACAGCTCGCGCTGGTCCGCGTGCGCGCTGTAGCCGTCAATCGACTCCACCCTGGCGCGCACATCATACTCTTCGCCAAAGATACGCACCTTCTTCTCGCCATCCTTGAGCTTGCGGCCCAGCGTGTCGTGCGCCATGAAGCTGACCAAGAGGATCGTGTTATCGGGGAACTCGATATTGTTCTTCAAGTGGTGCAAAATGCGCCCCGTCTCGGCCATGCCGCTGGCGCTGATAATCACCGCGGGGCCGGGCATGCCGTTGAGTTGCTTGCTGCGCCGCACATCACGCACATACTCCACCTCCGCATAGTCGAACGGGCTGCGCCGTCCATCCCCGGCCAAAAAGACTTGCACCTCCTCGCGCCACGCTTCCGGGTGCATCCGAAAAACATCGGTCGCGTTGACTGCCAGTGGGCTGTCCACAAAGACCGGCAAGCTCGGAATGTCGCCCGCGGCATCCAATTGATTGAGCGCATAGACGATCTCCTGCGTGCGCCCAACGGCAAAAGCCGGAATGATCACCTTGCCCGACCGCCGCGCCGTCTGCTTGACCACGTCGCGCAGGTGACGGCGCGCGTCGTCATAATCTTCGTGCAGCCGGTCGCCATAGGTGCTCTCCATCAACAGCACATCCACCGGGCCGATCTGCTCCGGGTCACGCAGGATCGAACTGCCTTGCCGTCCGATATCGCCGCTGAAGCCGACGCGCCACTGCTTGCCGCTCTCCTTCTCGTCGATCTCCAACACCACATGCGCCGCGCCCAAAATATGCCCCGCTTCATAGTAGGTCAGCTTCACTCCATCGGCCACGGTCACGGCTCGGTGCTTGCCGATGCTGATCAACTGACTCAATGTTTGCTCGGCCTCAGCCTGCGTATAGATCGGCTCAAGCGGCGGCTCTCCGTTGCGCGCTCGTCTGCGGTTCAAATACTCTACATCCCGCTCTTGAATGTGCCCGCTGTCCATCAGCATATAGGCCGACAAGTTGCGCGTCGCGGCTGTGCACCAAATGTCTCCCGTATAGCCTTGCTTGACCAGGTTGGGCAGGTTGCCCGAATGGTCGATGTGCGCGTGGCTGAGGATCACCGTATCAATCGACTTGGCATCAAAAGGCAGCTTCAAGTTGCGCGCATACGTTTCGCTGCGCGGGCCTTGATACAGCCCGCACTCCAACAAAATCCGCTGCCCGTTGACCTCGATCAAATGCATGGAGCCGGTCACTTCTTGGGCAGCGCCGTAAAAAGTAATTCGCATCATTCCCCCGTTTTATCTTGCGCCGTTCGCTGTCTGAGGTGGATAATCGGAATCATAGCGGATAATGGCAAGTTCCTTCATTGTATGCCCGAACGCCGCTCGCACCAACCACCCCTACGCCCAATGCGCCCCCATGAACATCACAACAGAACCAGATGACAGCGCACTGGATCTAAGGTAGACTAGCGGCACATTCGGCCTCCCCAGCACCGCGTCTCTCTGCACGACCGAATCGACTGTCTCCAGTCTGCGTCACTTAAGGAGCCACCCAATGACCACGCTTCCCGACCTGCTCGCGGTGGCACGCGGGGATCAGCCTGCCGACCTCGTCATCCGCGGTGGGCGCATCGCCAATGTCTTTTCGGGCGACTATGAAGCGGGTGACATCGCCATCTACCAGGGCCGCATCGCCGGGATTGGTCACTATCCCAACGCCGCCACCGTGATCGACGCCGCGGGCGCGACCATCACCCCCGGCCTGATCGACGCGCACGTCCACATCGAAAGCAGCCTCTGCGCGCCTGCTCAATTCGCCGCGGCCATCCTGCCGCGCGGCGTCACCACTGCGGTCATCGATCCCCACGAGATCGCCAACGTCGCGGGCATCGTCGGCATTCAATACATGATCGAAAGCTGCCGCCGCCTGCCCCTGAACGCGGTCGTCATGGCGTCGTCGTGCGTGCCCGCCACCAACATGGCCTCCAGCGGCGCGACCCTCAGCGCGGGCGACCTCTCCCAACTGCGCCGCGCAGGTGCGGTGCATGGGCTGGCCGAAGTCATGAACTACCCCGGCGTCATCCACGCCGATCCCGACATGCTCGCCAAGCTCGTCGCCTTTCGCGGTCGCCCTGTTGACGGCCACGCGCCCAACGTCCGCGGCCGCGCCCTCAATGCCTACGCCGCCGCGGGGATCGGCAGCGACCACGAATGCACCAGCGTCGAAGAAGCCGCCGAAAAACTGGCGCGCGGCCTCTATATTCTCATTCGCGAAGCCACCAACGCGCGCAACTTGTCCTCGCTGCTGCCGTTGATCACCCCTCGCAACAGCCGCCGCTTTGCCTTTTGCACCGACGACCGCATTCCCCACGACCTGCTCGAATCCGGCTCCATCGACCACATGCTGCGCACGGCCATCGCCGCGGGCATCGACCCCTTTGACGCGCTGTGCATGGCGACGCTCAACCCGGCTGAATGGTTCGGCCTTGCCCACCTGGGCGCGATCGCACCCGGCCGCCAAGCCGATCTCGTCCTGGTCGATGACCTGACCAGCTTCAACGTGCAGCAAGTCTATGCCCAGGGCAAGCTGATCGCGCGCGATGGGGCCATGCTGCCCACCATCCCCCTGCCCATGCTCGACACTGCCAGCGTCCACGCCGCGGTTCACATCGATTGGAACAGCGTCGATTTCACCATTGCCAACCGGGGCGATTCCGCCAACGTCATCGGCCTGCACGAAGACCAACTCGTCACCGATGCCCGCCGCCTTCCCCTGCGCAAACACAACGGCCAGATCGTTGCCGACCCCGAACGGGACATCCTCAAGCTCGCGGTCATTGAGCGGCATCACAGCCGCGGGCGCATGGGCCTCGGCCTAATCCAAGGCTTCGGCCTCAAGCGCGGCGCGCTCGCCGGAACAGTCGCCCACGACCACCACAACCTGATTGTGGTCGGCGCGGACGATGCCTCCATGTGGACCGCGGGCCGCGCCGTGGCGGACATGGGCGGCGGTTTGGTCGTGGCGAATGGCGACGCAGTGCTCGCGGCCCTCCCCCTGCCCATTGCCGGACTGATGAGCGACCAGCCCATCGACGCCGTGCGCAACGCGTATGACGCGCTGCGCCAAGCCGCGGCCGCGCTGGGCAGCCCCCTGCACGATCCCTTCATGGCAATGAGTTTCATGGGGCTGGAAGTCATCCCCAGGCTCAAATTGACCGATCAAGGGCTGGTCGATGTAACCGCCTTTGACTTCATCGGCCTCTTCGACCCGCTGCTCACCTAGCCCGACAGCCTGCACCTGCCCGCGTTCACTTGATCCACCACCCGCGGGAAGTGCGCGATCCGGCGGGCATGGTGTACCATACAGAGTCAGCGCCAGCCCTGCTGTCAGCGCCCAAACCGCCCGGACGCTCGACGGCTCGCAGCCCTGGCCGCGGCCCGTAACCTGCCTATTGCTGTAAACCTTTTGAAGGAATCATGCCATGTTTAAAAAAATCGTACCGGCCCCACCCGATGCGATCATGGGTCTTACTGAAGCCTTTAAGCGTGACCCCAACCCCAACAAAATCAATCTCGGTGTCGGCGTCTATAAAGACGACAGCGGCAATACACCGATCCTTGCCACGGTCAAAGAAGCCGAGCGCCGCCTTTTCGAAAGTGAAAAGTCCAAGACCTATCTGCCCATCGAAGGCCCCGAAGCCTTCAACACAGCCACCCAAGCGCTGATCTTTGGCCCAGACCACGAGATCATCCGCAACAAGCGCGCGGCCACAGCCGAAGCGCCCGGCGGAACCGGCGCGCTGCGCGTTGCGGCGGAAACCCTCGCCAAGCTCATGCCCGACATCACCGTCTGGATCAGCGATCCGACCTGGCCCAACCACCCCAGCATCTTCCAGACCGCGGGGCTTAAAGTCGCCAAATATCCCTACTTTGACCCGGCCACCAACGGCGTAGCCTTTGACGCCATGCTGGCCCAAGTCAAGCAGATTCCCGCGGGGGACGTGCTCCTGCTGCACGCCTGCTGTCACAACCCCACCGGCGTTGACCTCTCGCTCGACCAGTGGCAGACGCTGGGCGATGTCATAGTCGAACGCGGCATTCTGCCCTTGCTCGACTTCGCCTATCAAGGCTTTGCCGCGGGGCTGGATGAAGACGCAGCAGGCTTGCGCAGCCTCTGCCGCCCCGGCGTGGAGTTGATCATCGCCAACTCCTATTCCAAAAACTTTGGCCTTTACAACGAACGCGTCGGCGCGCTGACCATCGTCGGGGCCGATGAAACCGCCGCGCAGAACATGCTGAGTCACGTCAAGACCATGTCCCGCGCTGCCTTCTCCACGCCGCCTTTCCACGGTGCAGGCATCGTCAGCACGATCCTCAACGATCCCACCCTGCGCGCCCAGTGGGAACAGGAAGTGGCCGAGATGCGCGACCGTATCAACAACATGCGCCATCTCTTCGTCGAGACCCTCAACGAAAAGGGCGTCGAGCGCGACTTCAGCCACATCGCACGCCAGCGCGGCATGTTCTCCTTCTCCGGGCTAAGTCCAGAGCATGTCAAGCTGCTGCGCGATGAGTATTCCATCTACATCGTCGGCAACGGGCGCATCAATGTCGCGGGCATCTCCGAACAGTTGATGGACTATCTCTGCAGCGCCATCGCCGACGTGCTCAAGCGCGTCCCGGCCTAGACGCATCCATGCCTGTCGGCTCAACGGGCTGACGGTGTAAAAAACGCGGATTCACAGGATTGAGCTTCCGGGCAGCGCCGAAATATCCCGGAAGCTCAATCCCCATACGTCACAAAAAACAGCCCAGAAATAAACACGCCACCACACAGAAAATAAACACGCCATGAAGCCATTATCCGAACTCATTGCCAGTGTCCCCGCTTCGATCACCACGCTCATGATGCAAAAAGGCCGCGACTTGGCGGCAGCGGGCCACGACATCATCAACCTGGCCGGCGGCGAACCTGACTTCGCCACCCCCCAACACATAGTCGACGCCGCCTTCAAGGCCATCCAAGCGGGCGATACCCACTACCCGCCCTCCTTTGGCACGCCGGAACTGCTGGAAGCCATCATCGCCAA
>CAZZNG010000196.1:0-10901 GCA_964655505.1 uncultured Litorilinea sp.
ATTCGCATCGAACTGCGCGGCAGTGGCAGCGAAGCCTTTGACGCGCTGGCGATTACCTCCGCGGGCAACACGGTGCAAGGGCTGGCCTTTTACAACGTCAAGCGCGCCATCTGGATCTACGGCGCGGGCGCGCAGGGCAACATCATCGCGGGCAACTTCATTGGCACCGATGCAACAGGCACATTTAAATTCAACAGCACCTCAGCCCTGCAAGCCCACGGTCTGCACATCGAGCAAGGCGCGTATAACAACGCCATTGGCGGGGTACAGGTCAGCCAGCGCAACGTGATCAGCGGCAATGGCCGCCACGGCATTGGCTTTTGGCACGTAGGGACCAATCAGAACCTGGTGATCAACAACTTGGTCGGCCTCGCCCCGGACGGGCAGCGCAGCCTTGCCAACCGAATGCACGGCGTCGATATCAATTACGGCGCATCCTTTAACCGCGTCGGCGGGACCGCGCCAGGGGAGCGCAATGTCCTCTCCGGCAACAACGGCGCAGGCGCGGAGGCTTCCCATACCAAAGAAACGACCCAGAATGAGATCATCGGTAACTACATCGGCACCAGCGTGAGCGGCGACGCAGCCCCGTCCTTTGCGGCCAACGGCGGGCACGGCGTCTCGCTGAAGGATCGGGTCACTAACAACCTAGTCGCCCACAACGTGATCGGCAACAGCCGCAATGGGGGCATCTTTGTCGATAATTTCGGCAACTGCTGCACAAGCGGCAATATCATCGAACATAACCGCGTCGGCGTGGGTGTGAATGACGCCCCTATCGGCAACAGCTTATACGGCATCACGGTGCAAGCTTCGCAAAACCGGATCGGCCCCGGCAACATCATCGCTCACAACCCGGTCGGCGTGCAGCTCATCGGCAGCGAAAGCTTTGGCAACACCATCACCCAAAACTCGATCTTTGCCAACATGGGGCTTGGCATCGACATCACGCCGTTGGGCCAGGCCAACACCAATGACCCCAATCTGCCGCTGCTGCAGCAGGTCAGCGCAGCGCAGGTGACGGGGACGACCTGCGGCAACTGCACGGTGGAGATCTTCCTGGCCGACGAAGGGGCAGGCGCGTATGGCGAGGGTCGGACGCTGGCGGGCAGCGGCACAGCCGCGGCCAATGGCTCCTTCACCCTGGCGATCAACGGCGCGCAGGACGGCGACGCGCTGACCGCGGTCGCGATCCTGCCCGATGGCAGCACAACCGAATTTAGCGCTAACAAAGCCATTGGCGACGGCAAGCCGTGGCAGCAGGTCTTTGCCATCCCCGGTCGCATCGAGGCCGAGAACTACCGCGAAGGGGGCGAAGGCGTTGGCTATCACGACACCTCGCCGGGCAACAGCGGCGGCGTCTATCGCAGCGACGATGTTGACATTGAACAGACCAGCGACAGCAGCGGCGGATACAACACAGCCTGGACCCAGCCGGGCGAATGGCTGGCCTATGATGTGAACATTACCCAGGCAGGAACCTACCAGTTCACCGTGCGCATGGCATCGCCTTCGGGCCAGCGGCGCATCCGCCTAGAGATGGATGGCGTGGATGTCAGCGGCCCGGTCATCCTGCCGTGGACGGGCGGCTGGCAGACCTGGCGCGACGCGACCGCCAACGTGACCCTGCCCGCGGGCGAGCACACGCTGCGCGTGGTGGCTGAAACCGACCGGATCAATATCAACTACTTTGAATTTGCTTTGGTTGCGCCTTGATTGTTCGATAGGATGGTTTGATTGCACCGAAGATTGCCTTCTCTGATGACACCGGCGCTGCTTGCGCTGGCCGCGTTGATCGTCGCATGGCTGGTCACCCAGGATGTGGAAGCTGGGCTGCTGCGCGCCGTGGTCGTGCTGGGGTTTTTGCTGATTGGTCCCGGCGCGGCCTTTGTTGCGCTGCTGCGGCTGGAGGATCTCGTCTACACCTTCATCTTGTCGGTGGCGTTGAGTTTGACGCTGGATCTACTGGTGGCCGCGGTCGCTGTTTACGCTGGCTTTTGGTCGCCCCCGTTGATCGTGAATATCTTGGTCGGGCTGACCTTTGTTGGTGTACTGCTGCAACTCATGCCGGGCATCGGCGGCCCCCACCAGGCAGCGCCCCCAGAGGATGAATCCGGCGACCCGATGTTCGCGCCAAGTCTTGACCCACGCGAGTAAAATAAAAGGACGGTGTACATGATTGAGGAATTCCCTATCCAACGTGAAATCACGCAGGAGAAATCTATGCCTCACTGGCGAGTCGGGATCATTGGCTGCGGCTATACAGGCAATCGCCATGCTGAGGCGCTGGCCGCGCTCGACGCGCGGGCAACCCTTGCGGCAATTGCCGACTCGGACGCAGACATCAGCCGTTCACAAGCAGCAGCGTGGCAGGTAGACGACTGGACAACCAACTATCGTGAATTACTGACGCGCGATAAACTCGACGCGGTGTGCATCTGTCTGCCCCACTCGCTCCATTGTGATGTCGCAGTGGCCGCGGCAGAGGCCGGGCTGCATATCCTGGTTGAAAAGCCGCTGGCGCCGACCTTGGCCGAAGCGGATCGCATGATCGAGGCCGCGGCCCAACACAACGTCTGCCTGATGGTCGCCGAACCGGTTCACTTTCACCCCACCTATCAGCATGTGCGCGAACTCTTGCAGGCCAACATGCTGGGCAAGATCTCGCTCATCCGCATCAACCGCGAGCACCAAATGCGCAGTTATCTGAACGCGCGGCCCTGGTTCCTGCGTGAGCCATCGGGCGGGATTTTGGTGTCGGGCGGCATCCACGACTTTGAACTGGTGCGCATGTTGGGCGGCGAGATCGCCCACGTCTACGCGCTGGCCCCCAACAAGATCTTCGACGAGATGGCAGCGGATGACACCGGCGTGGTCGTGGCCGGGCTGGCAAGCGGCGCGGTGGCGATGTTGGTGGAAAGCTTTGCCATCCGCACGCCCATGCCAGGCGTGCATGGCGTCGTCAACGGCGCAGAAGGCTCGCTCTGGTTTTGCGGCGACCGCATTGAGCTTTACCGCGAAGAAGAGGACGGCCATCCGGAAGCGGTCAACCTGATCCATGTGCCCCAAGTTGACCCCTTTGAGGCGGAGATGCGCCATTTCCTCGACTGTCTAGACGCGGGAAGCGTGCCCATCACCAGCGGCGTCGAACAGCGCAAACCCCTGGCCGCGGTGGAGGCGACGTACATGTCGCTTGAGCGCGGCGCGCGCATCGAACTGCTTTAAGTCTGCCGCGGTGCCGCGCGTTGGCTATGCAGCCTGGTCACTATATAATGGGCCTTGGAGCAACGTTGGAGCAACTTCGAGCAACTTCCCTCAAACCCTATCCCATTTAGGGAACATCCAAGGAACACGCAAGGAACAAAGGAGACTAGGCTATGGGTCAGCGATTGGCCGGTAAGGTGGCAATCATTACGGGCGGCGCAAGCGGTATGGGCCGCGCCCAATGCAAGCTGTTTGCCGCGGAGGGCGCGTCGGTTTGCGTCGCCGACATCAACCAAGAAGCAGGGGCCAAAGTCGTCGCGGAGATCGAGGAAGCAGGCGGCTGCGCGATCTTTACGCCGCTGGATGTGACCGACCCGGCACAGTGGGCCGCCGCGGTCGAAAGCGCGGAGCGCGAGTTCGGCAAGCTGACCACGCTGTGCAACAACGCGGGGGCCAACTTCCGCGTCTCGTTCGACGAACAGACCCTCGACATGTGGCACACCATCTTGGAGATCAGCCTAACCGGGGCCTTTTTGGGCATCAAGGCCGCGGTGCCTGCCATGCGCCGGGCCGGTGGCGGCGCGATCGTCAACATCGGTTCGATTGCCACCAGCCGCCCCGGCACGAACCCTGGCTATGGAACCAGCAAGGTCGGCATCCAAGGGCTGACCAAAGCCACAGCCAGCGCGTATGCCGCGGACAACATCCGCTGCAACATGGTTTCGCCGGGCCATGTGGATACCCCCTTCATCCGCAGCAGCGCCACCTACAGCCCCAACGACTGGTCTACCAGCATCGACAACCCTGAAAACTACGAACGCCGTGTCAAAGGAACGCCGATGGGCCGGCTCGTCCAGCCGGAAGAGATCGCCTATGCGTTCCTTTTCCTTGTCTCCGACGAAGCGAGCATCATCACCGGCGCGGAGATCAAAGTAGACGGTGGGGCCAGCCTGTAGCGTCGTGCCTAACGAATAGGTCCGTGCGCTAGCGCTTGCGGCGCTCGTCTACCAGGGACGCGACGTCTGCGCGGTCCTCGGTGTACAGCCCTTCCACCACCCCGGCCTGATCGACCGCGGGGCGGTTTTGGCTCATCTTCCACTTGCCGTCCATGCGTGCGATGGGGATTTCAAGGCCCACAATCGCCTGCATCAGCCCGGCCACATAGTCCGCCGGGGCATCGTCCACCCCCCAGGGGGCGGCGCGTGTCGCCTCCTGGCCGCGGGTCAGGCTGTGCAGGTGCTCCAGCAGCCACGCCGGGTCTTCGATAACGCGCGGGCGGCCCCAGACTTGGACAACGGCATAGTTCCAAGTGGGCACAACCTTGCCTGTTTCCTGCTTGGTTGCATACCAAGAAGGCGTGATATACGCCTGCGGCCCCTGAAAGACCACCAAACATTCATCCAGCGTAGCGAGTTCGCGCCATTGGGGATTGGCGCGCGCCAGGTGCGCGCGCAGCGTGCCGGTTGCGCCTGCTGTGGGATCAAGTTGAAAGGGAACCGGATTCGCCATCAGCCCGCCCGCGCCCGCGGTGATCAGCAGCCCCAGCGGGTGGGCTTGGATCAGCGCATGCTGCACGTCGAGCCGATCTTCGCGAAAGCTCGCGGGTTGATACATCGTCACGCGCTCCTGTTCGTGTGTACGGTATGTCAGGGATGTAAGGTCTAAGGCGCTTCCGTTCACTCCACGACAATATAAAGCGGGTCGCCGCTCACCGGGATGGTGACGCGTGCGTCGCGCACGCCATCGTCGGCATCGTGGATCACCCCCTGCTCGACATTGTGCTTGTCATAGACGGTCACGCGCCAGGCAGGAACCACCAATGGATGGCTCTGCTGCGTCTCAATCGGGTTGAGCCAAGCCACATAAAAGACTTTGTTTGTCGTGGAGTCGCGGAAGCGATAGGCTTCCAGGTTGTTGTCCGACCATGCAGGGCTGATAACGCGCAGGAGTTTGGCGCGGCCCACCCGTTCGACCAGCGTGCGATAGACCGTAAACGCGGGCTTCTTTTCCGGCGTGGGGTCGTAGGTGACAAGCCCGCTGTCATAGGGATAGCCGGGCGCCGCGGGATCGGGTGATTGGGGGTTCTTCAGCGTCCACCAGATGATGACCTTCATGTCATAGGCCAGCGCCTGGGTCAGCAACTGCACCAGACGGCGACCTTGAATGTCGTCGTTGCTGGCAAAGCCATCGTGGTTACTGCTGCTGTGCCAGCCGGTTTCAGTCAAGATGATCGGCTTGCTGAAGCCGTATTGTGCCATTTTGTCGCGCACAGCTTGAATCTTCTCGACCAAGCCCGACGAGTTACCCCGCGCCCAACGCATACAGTTGTTGGGAAAGGGGTAGCAGTGGATGTTCATCACATCAAAATAGTCACCCGCTCCCGCGGCAAAGGCGTCGTCCAGGAAGCTGCGCGAAAAGAGGCCGCCTTCATCGCTGAACCACTCATAGGCCACGCCGCCAAAGACGACCTGCGCCTGTGGATTGGCGGCTTTGACCGCGGGATAGACCGTCTTGAGCATCTGCGCGTACTGCGCGCCGCTTGGCCCCCAGCCGTAACGCATATCGTCGGCTGTATAAAAGTCCGGCTCGTTGTAGAACTCCCAGAGATGCACAACCGGGCTGCCAGGTGCGTCGTCGACCCCGTCGCCGTCATAGCGTTCAACAATTGCCTGCACAAATTGGGCGTACTCTGGCAAATACTGCTCCTGGATCGGCGAACGGCGACCCGATGTTGCTGCCCAATCCGCGGTTCCCTCCAGCGTGGCGACGATGTTGAGGCAGCCGTCTTTGGCCGCGGCGATGGCCCGGTTGGCCTGCCACCACTTGAAGTTGGCAGGGTCGGTGTTTTCCGGCTCAATTGAGAACCACTCGATATGCACGCGCAGCCATGACGCGCCCGACTCTTGAATCAAGCCAAAGAGCGGCGATTCCTGCCCGGTCAAGCCATACACTTGCAGACCAAGCGGCATTCGCGGATCGACCACCTGAGTGCAATCTTGCTGCGCCTCCTGCACCTGCTGGCGTGGGTTGGATGCGCTGGGCGCGCCTTGTTTGGCATAGCCTGTCGCGGGCCAAATGAGCAACCCACCGACAGCCAGAAGCAGCAGACAGACGAACCGCAGCCCGCGCACCGCGGCAGCGGGCATATTCATGGGGAAAAGCTGCATGAGGAGATTCACCTTTGATCGAAATTCGTTTCATTCACAGACGCGGCTCACCGCACCGGGCGCGGCGACGGCTGCACATCGGGCGCGGGGGCAGGCAGATTGTCCGCTTGGCGGCGCTCACTGCGGCGCAGATAAAGCCCCAGGAAGATCAGCGGCAGGACAAGCACATAGTTCACCCCCAGCGCCACCTGCAACCCCCAAGCATCGGCCAGCACGCCGGTCCAAAGGGGCGGGATCATGCCGCCGAAGGTCATTGCCACGCTGAGAATGCCGGTGACCATGCCGCTCTTGGCGGGAAAAAGCCGCGAGCCGTAGGCCAGCGCCATTGGAAAAAGCCCCGAAAGGCCCAGCCCGGTCAAAAACACGCCCGCGACCATCACCCACGGATTGCTGCCAAAGAAGACCAGCGGATAGGTTAGCGTGATGCCCGCGGCCAAGATTAGAAACGTCGCTGCATAGCCGATTCGTTCCGCAAAGACCGCACAGCCAAAGCGCCCCAGGGTCAACGCCACATAAAAGACCGAGATCATGCCCGCGGACAAGAAGGCCGACAGCCCAGCCGACTGCTGCATAAAGACCGCAACCCACCCCAACAGGCTGTAGGCCACCCCGTTATAGATGAACGCGACGATAAAGAGCGAGAGCATGGCCCCGTTGCCCAACATGCGCAGCATCCCGAGATCGAACGTGCCCGCGGCCGCGTCTGCGCGAAAGGGCTGCTCGCCTCGATTGGCGAAATAGACGCCCACCCCATAGAGAAACCAGATGGCCCCTGTGCCGCCCAGGGTCCAGCGCCAGCCCATCCCCAGATCGAGCAGATAGCCGATCAAGAGCGGTGAAATAGCCGCACCCGCGCCATAAAGCCCGTGGAGTGTGTTGAGCGCACGCGCGCGTGCATGGCGGTTGGCGTCGGTGACCAGGGCATTGATGCCTGTGGAGAGCGCGCTCTGCGCCGCGCCCACAAAGGCCAGCCCGACCAACAGCAGCAGCCATACGCTGGTCGCCGCGGTTAGCATCAGGGACGCGGCCAAGATCAGCGCGGACAGCCACACCAGGCGAATGCGCCCAAAGCGGTCGGACCCGACCCCGGCCAGCAAATTGCCTATAATCTGGCCGACTGCGCGGGCAGGAAAAATCAGCCCGATGGCTGCCAGCGACAGCCCCAACGAAGTGTATTCGTCGGTGATGAAGGGCATGGCAGACGGGATGAGCACGGCAGCCGTGCCGGTAAAGAGATAGCCGATGAGGCCGATCAGGGTGAGATGGCGGGACAAGGCATGCCTTCCGTTCGTGGGTGTGCGCGCAACCGGCGGGGCAAGATCGATACATCGATACACGGTGATACTGTACACTGGCGTGATCCAATCTACCGGAGTTGTGGGCAGACGCCAAGTTGGTGGGCAGCCCGAATCTCTTTCGCGGCCCAGCGTTTAAGGCCGCGGATCACGCGTGGCCCATCTCACCGGCCAACTGCTCCACCTCGCCCCGTTTTTCCTCACTTTGCCCGCTTTAACGCGCCAGAACGGCACACGGTGCAGCATCAACAACAACCCTATCCCTGTCTGTATCTGCAGCCTATACCCTGATCCCTGTTGTCAGCTTCTACTTCTCGTTACCCTGTAAAACAGCTACAAAGCATCGAAGTGTGCAGCGGCCCAGCATTCCATCAAATGCACATGCAGAGATCCGTTTGATCCCCCAGACAGTAGATCACGCAGAGAGCAGCGGACGTGGCTTGGCGTCGGAGGCAGCGCCAATTAGCAACCCAGCAGGAGACAACAGTGAGCCAGGTTGTTTTGATCACAGGCGGCGGCGGATTTATCGGCTCTCACTTAGCCGACGAACTGATTGACCACGGCTATCAAGTCCGCATCTTGGACGCCATGCTGGAGCAAGTCCACGGGACGGCAGAACGCCCTGCATACTTGCATCCGGCAGTGGATCTCATTCGTGGCGACATCTGCGACCCGAAAGCCGTGCGCTATGCCTGTCAGGGGGTGGAGATTGTCTACCACTTTGCCGCGCGCGTCGGCGTGGGCCAGAGCATGTATGACATCGTGGACTACACCGAAACCAACAACCTGGGCACCGCGGTTCTGCTCGAAAAATTGATCGAGCGGCCTGTGGGCAAGTTGATCGTCGCGTCGAGCATGAGCATCTACGGCGAGGGGCTTTACCGGCGGGCTGACGGCACGTTGGTCCCTGGTCGCGAGCGGCCATTGGCCCAACTCAAAGCAGGACAATGGGAAGTATGCGACGAGGACGGCCAAGTGCTGACGCCTGTGCCCACGCCAGAAAGCAAGATGCCCGCGCTGTCTTCGGTCTATGCGCTCTCCAAATTCGACCAAGAGCGGCTCTGCCTCATGGTTGGGCGCGCGTATCAAATTCCAACCGTCGCGCTGCGCTTCTTCAACGTCTATGGCACGCGCCAGGCGCTCTCGAATCCATATACCGGCGTCTTGGCGATCTTTGCCTCGCGCCTGCTCAACAACAACCCGCCATTGATCTATGAAGACGGGCAGCAGCGCCGCGACTTCGTAAATGTGCTGGACCTGGTGCGCGCCTGTCGTTTGGCAGCAGAGACGCCTGATGCAGCCGGGCAAGTTTTCAACGTCGGCAGCGGCGAATCCTACACCATTCTTGAACTCGCCGAGCGCATGGCCGCGGTCATGGGCAAAGCCCACATCAAACCGGCCATCACAGGCAAATATCGTGTGGGCGATATTCGCCACTGCTTCGCCGACATCAGCCGCGCCTGCACTGTCCTGGGCTATGCGCCGCGCATCTCGCTGGAGAACGGCATGACCCAGTTGGCGGCGTGGCTGGAAGGACAAATGGCGGTCGATCAAGTCGACACAGCCAACAGCGAGTTGGAAAAACGGGGATTGACAGTATGACAGAGACGAACCATCAGAAGAATAGCCGGCATCATCAACAGGCCAAGCACCATGCCCGGCGTCACCCTGCGCGAGCGGGCGCGCTGCAGAATAAATCCGAAAACCGCGCAAGCGAGAACAACAAAAAAAAGCACACAGGCAAAACAGTGATCGGCCTGGTCGAACGGTTTGATGTGGGCGAGTATGAGCGCGTCGAGCAAATCCTGGCGGATGTCCGGGAACTCGGCGTAACGCATCTACGGACCGACATCTCTTGGGCCGATTGGCATAGCCCCCATGGGGCGGCGTGGTACAAATGGCTGCTCTCGCGCTTGGCCTCTGCAGCCGAGGTGCTGCCCTATGTGGCCTATACGCCCTCTGGCGACCCCCAGGCTTATGTGGATTTTATCGACCACCTGATTGAGACCCTGGGCGACACCTTTAGCGCGATCGAGCTTTGGAACCAGCCCAACAGCCGCGCGGAATGGAATCGGACGCAGGATAACGGCTGGCAAGGTTTTGCCGAGATGATCGGCAGCGCGGCCCGTGGCGCAAAGCAGCACGGCAAACGCACCGTCTTGGGCGGAATCAACCCACTCGATCCCGGCTGGCTGCGTGGTCTGTTGCAGCAGGGCGCGCTCGAAGCGATCGACATCGTGGGCATCCACGGCTTTCCCGATGGTCGCGCAGCCGCCTGGGATGGCTGGGACGCGGCGGTCGCACGCGTCCAGTCTGTGCTGGATGAATTTGGCTCCCCCGCGCGCATCTGGCTCACCGAGACGGGCTTTTCCACCTTCCAGCATGACGAACTGGCCCAGATGCGGCACTTCCTGGCCGCGCAGCGCGCGCCGGTGGATCGGGTCTATTGGTATGGCTGGCAAGACTTGGCTCCCCGCCTTCCAGCGCACAGCGACTTCCACCAGGACGAGCGTGATCTTCATCTTGGCATCAAGCGCGCCGACGGCAGCCCCAAACTGCTCTATCGCATTTGGGCAAGCGAAGGCGTGCAGGGGGCCGCACAGCTTGCAGCCATGCAGGCGCAAGCCGCGCCCGAACCGTTCACGCTGCCTACCCCCGCGCTGAAGCAGCAAGCGTATGCGCTGGTCGTGGGCGGCGCGGGCTTCATCGGCTCCAACCTGGCACGGCGCTTGTTGGAAGAGGGCAACCGGGTCTTGGTCTTTGATGCCTTGACGCGGCCAGGGGTCGAGCAAAATCTGCGCTGGCTGCAGGAGCAGTACCCCGGCCAACTGTTGATCCAGATCGGGGACATCCGCAACCCCTTTGCCGTGGAAGACGCCGTGCGCCGCGCAACCCGCGTCTATCACCTGGCCGCGCAGGTGGCCGTAACGACCAGCATCGACAACCCGGTCAATGACTTCAGCGTCAACGCACAGGGAACCCTCAACCTGCTCGAAGCCCTGCGCAAGCGCTGTAAACGGATTCCCTTCTTGTTCACGTCCACCAACAAAGTCTACGGCGACTTGGCCGATGTGCCCTTGGCGCAGGATAAGCTCTGCTACTATCCGATGGATGACAAACTGCGCGCCGCGGGCGTCAGCGAGCAGCGCCCGCTGGCCTTCCACAGCCCCTATGGGTGTTCAAAGGGCGCGGCAGAGCAGTATGTGTTGGATTACGCCCACACCTACGGGCTGAA
>CAZZNG010000197.1:0-464 GCA_964655505.1 uncultured Litorilinea sp.
GGAATGGGGAAAGAATGGGGCAGACCGATCTGCCGAGACGCCCATCGTGCGTCCCAGAAGATCGCCATGAGACAAAAACAATTCACAAGACAAAAGAATTCAAGATCATGCCTATCTACAATGTTCATGCCCATGCTTGGGACCCGGAGAAGCACATTGCCCCGGCCACGCGCGCCGAAGCCGACCGCGCCCGCGGGGGGCCGATGGATTTGACCGTCGATTTCGAAACCTTCATGGCCGAGGAAGCCGTCCACTTTGACAAGACCATTGTCTTTGGGGCCAAGGCCAAGCTGACTGGCTATTGGGTTCCCGACGAGTACATCGCCCAATTCACCAGCCGCGCGCCCGACAAGTTGATCGGCTTTGCCGCGTGCGACCCGACCCAGCCCGACGCGCTGGTCGAACTGCGCCACGGCATCGAGGAGTTGGGGCTGCGCGGGGTCAAGATGATGCCCATGTATGCC
>CAZZNG010000197.1:474-9664 GCA_964655505.1 uncultured Litorilinea sp.
CCGCGCGACGCGCGCTGCCAGCCCATCTATGCCTACTGCCAGACCCAGGGCCTGCCGATCCTCTTTCACTCCGGCACAACCTTTAACCAGGCTGCGCCGCTGCAATTCACGCGGCCTTGGCTCTTCGACGAGGTGGGCTTTCGCTATCCCGAACTGCGTATGATCCTGGCCCATGTGGGCCATCCCTTTGGCGAAGAATGTCTGGTGGTGATCCGCAAACACCCCCATGTCTACGCCGACATCTCCGCGCTCTTTTACCGCCCGTGGCAGTTCTACAACATGCTCATCGCCGCGCAGGAATACAGCGTCACCCATAAACTGCTCTTTGGCACAGACTACCCCTTTGCCAAGGGCCGCGAATCCATCGACGGGCTGCGCCATGCCAACCACATCATTGGCAACAGCGACCTGCCGCGCGTCACCGATGCCACCATCGAGGGCATCTTGCAGCGCGATGCGCTGGCCTGCATTGGGTTGGCGTGAGATTGACATAAAGCCATCGTAAATAGCATAAGGGCAGCGCATGAAAATCGTCGATGTGGAGGCCATGGTCCTGGACACGGGCAAGAATTACAGCGACCCCAGCCAGGCCGCGGAAGCGCACGGGGTGCGCTTTGTCTCGTTGATTAAGATCACGACCGATGAGGGGATTGTAGGCTGGTCGGACATTGAAACCCAGCCCCATGTGGGCAAGCAGATTGTGGATGCGCCCGCCAGCGGCATGGTGGGCTTCGAGTCGATCAAGGCCGCGCTGATTGGCGAAGACCCGCTGGAGCATGAACGGCTGTGGCAGAAGATGACCCGCTATTTGGCCTATTATGGGCGGCAGGGGGCCGGGATGCAGATGATCTCTGGCGCGGACATTGCCCTGTGGGACATTGCGGGCAAGGCATTGGGCCAGCCGGTGTGCAAGCTGCTGGGCGCGTGCTATCGCGATAAGGTCAAGGCCTATGCCTCGACCCTCTTTCGCCCCACGCCGGACGCCATGCGCGCCGCGGTGGCCGACTATTTGGCCCACGGCTTCCGCGCCATCAAGTTTGGTTGGGGCGTCTTTGGCGAGGACCTGCGCCGCGACATTGAACTGGTGGCCGCGGCGCGCGCGGAGGCCGGGCCGGATGTGGACTTGATGGTCGACGCGGGCTGGTATGGCGTCAGCACAGCCAACCCCTTCAAGGCGCGGCCCCTGGCCGATTGGATCCGGCTGGTGCACGCGCTGGAGGAGTTAGATGTGTTCTGGCTGGAGGACTTCCTCCACCCCGAAAACTTTGCAGGCTATGGGACGGTCGCGGAACATACGCGCACGCTGCGCCTGGCCGCGGGCGAGCAGTTGGCAGGCTATGCCGACTTTGAACGGCTGGCGACTGAGGGCCGCGTGCATACGCTCCAGCCCGACCTGTCGCGCTGCGGCGGCTTGACCGTGGGCCGCCAGATTGCGGATTTGGCCCAGCGCAGGCAGATCGACTGCGTGCCCCACGCCTGGCTGACCGACTTGCTCAAGGCGGCTTCGCTCCACCTCAACGCCTACAGCATGAATTCGCTCTATCTGGAGTACAATGTCTCCACAGCATCGCTGCTCAACAATTTATGTACCCAACGGATCGAGATGGTCGACGGCTATGTGCCTGTGCCCACTGGGCCGGGGCTGGGCGTCGAGGTCGATCCCAAGATGCTAGAAAAGTATCGAGTGCTTTAAAGAATGACTGAACAAACGAAATCGACTCCTGTTGACTCTGCAAGCTTTGATTCTGCGAACTTTGACCCCGCTACGCTTGACCCGGCTGAACTTTGCGCCTATATCGGCCAACATCTGCATGTCGCGGCAGTCTGCGACATCCTCGACGAGCTAGGCCACCGCGAGCAGGCCATGCACCAACGGCTGCGCCCGCTGCTGCCCGATAGGAACCACTGTGGCTTTGTGGGCCGCGCGCGCACGCTGCGCTGGATGGAGACGGACTATATTGTCGAGGAAGACCCCTATGGGCTGGAGATTGACTTTATGGACAGTCTCGGCCCTGGCGATGTGGTGGTCCATTCCACCGACCACAGTGGGACCAATGCGCCGTGGGGCGAACTCATGACCACGCTTGCCAAGCGCAGCGGCGCGGTCGGCTGTGTCTGTGACAGCCAGATACGCGACACGGTGCAGATCATTGAGATGGGCTTTCCCGTCTACTACACCGGCATCCGCCCGCTGGATTCCAAGGGCCGCGCCCGCGTGATGGCCTATGACGTGCCGGTGCGCTGCGGCGAGGTGTTGGTGCATCCGGGCGACTATGTATTTGCCGACCATGACGGCATCGTCGTCATCCCCAGCGCACGTATTGTCGAGGTGGTTAAGCTGGCCCATGCCAAGATCCATGCTGAATCGCAGAGCCGCCGTGACCTGCTGGCGGGCAAGAGCCTGCGCGAAGTGTTCGACACCTATGGCGTGCTGTGACGTGACGCGAACCTTCCCGGACGCTCGGAACTTCATGCCCATCTGCTCGTAGATGGCATGTTGCTCAACGCCCATCTGCTCGCGAGATGGCATGTTGCTCAACGCCCATCTGCTCGCGAGATGGGCGTAGCTTCCGGGAAGATCATGTTCCGGGGAGATCATGCCTGTCAGCTTTTTGAAAGCGGTAAGACAGGCGATTGACAGCGCGGCCGGGGCCAAACCATGTCATACTAGAACACACAAGGGTGCTCGGTTGCATCACCATCCCATCGACGCTGACATTGCCGACCCGTCGCAGCCAACATCGCACACCACCGACGCCAACATCGCGCACCATCGACGCTAACATCGCGCACCATCGACGCTACCCGATCGAGCATCCTTGTCCGCAACCCGCCTGCCACGCAGCTATATCCCATGACAACTTATAGCCCATGACAATGCCGACTGCCCGGCTCACAAGCGCCTTGGCTGCCCTGTGCGAAGCGCAATTCGCCCGGATCGGCTATCGCAAGCCTGTAGGCTATTTTCATTCTTGCCTGGCGCACCAGACCGCAGGGCACTTGGTTTGCTTTGTGGCAACCAGCCCCGGCGCGCCGGGTTCCGCGCACGATGCGCCATCCTATGTGGGTCATGTCAAGCTGGTCTGGCAGCCCGACTACCCGCCTTTTCGCCGCGGGGGCATCCCAGAGATTCAAGACCTCAACGTGCTGCCTGCTTACCGGCGGCAGGGGGTTGGCACGGCGCTGATTCGCTGCTGTGAAGCGCTGGCGGCTGCGCGCGGCTCGACCATCGGCATTGGCGTGGGGCTGCATCCGGGCTACAACGCGGCCCAACGGCTCTACAGCAAGCTCGGCTACCTGCTGGATGGGCACGGCGTCCACTACCGCAACGCGCCGGTGCAGGAGGGCCAAGACTACCCCTTTGACGACGACCTGGTGCTCTACTTCACCAAGCCGCTGGCCTGAAAGCGCAACATAGATCACAAGATATATCTTGCGGGGATGGGCGGGCGAACGGCCCAAATTTCTGCTTTTGCTGCGCTTGTTGCTGGATTCGCACGCGTTGAAATATGACTGTAAAGCTTGACAACTCGTTCAATCCATAGTAAGATTGCCCCTGCAAGATGTAGTAGGTCCTTGACCGTGCCAAGCAAAGCGCCGCCGAGACTGCTAGTCTGAGCGGCGTTTTTGTGTTGTACTGTTGGGAACGACTCGTTTTGTACTACCGTATTACCGTATCAATCGGTGCGCTTGCGCATCGAGCAGGACAGACGGGACACGAGCGCCCGCAGTCTTGCAAAACAAACAACAGTATTTGGAAAGGGAGTTTCCAACATGTCTGACCGTGAAAAGGGCACTGTCAAGTGGTTCAGTGACCAAAAGGGTTTCGGGTTCATCACCCCCGATTCCGGCGCCAAGGATGTCTTCGTCCACCATTCCGCCATCATCGCTACCGGCTATCGCACGTTGGCCGAAGGTGACAAGGTCGAATACACCGTGGAGCAAGGCCCCAAAGGCCCGTCGGCTGGCAACGTCCGCAAGATCTAAGCGTTCGTTCTGAAGCCGGCTTGTAGCCGCAACCACACCGGCCCCAACCAGTACGCTGGTCGGGGCCGGTTTTTTTATTGGTTGGTTGATCTTCCGGGACGCTCCGAGCATCCCGGAAGGTACCCCCTAATTCTTCATGCTCATCCAGCGTCCTGGAAGGTTAGGCTTCCTTCAGCAATTCGCCCACGGTATGCAGCAGCGCTTCGGTGGTGTAGGGCTTTTGCAGGAAATGATGAACGCCGACGTTGGCGGTTTTGGCGCTCATGCGGTTGATGCCTAAGCCGCTGGCCGCGATGATCTTGACCGCGGGGTTGATGCGGCGCAGCGCGCGGATGGTGGCGTAGCCGTCCATCACCGGCATCATCATGTCGGTCAACACCAGCGCGATCTGCGCTTGATGTTGAGCATAGAGCGCCAGCGCGCCGGCTCCGTCTTCGGCCACCAGCACGCGATAGCCGAATGATTCCAGCGTCTGCCGGGTGATGAGGCGCACAGCCGGTTCGTCGTCCACCACCAGCAGCAATTGGCCCTGGCCGCGCGGCAGTTCGCTGCTTGTCGCGGCGGCGCGGGCTGTCTCCTCTTGGGTCTGATGGGCCGGGAGATAGATGTGAAACTCGCTGCCGCGGCCTTCCTCGCTGTAGACCGTGATCAGCCCATTGTGGCCTTTGACCACCGCTTGCACCGTCGCCAAGCCAAGCCCTGTGCCGTTGCCCGTCTCTTTGGTGGTGAAGAACGGGTCAAAGATGCGGTCGAGCATGGACGAGGGGATGCCGGTCCCGCTGTCCACCACGCGCAGCCGCACATAGTCGCCCGCCTGCGCGTCGGGGTGCATGTCCGCGGAGTGGGCATCGAAGCGCACATTTTCGGCGTAAATTTGCAGCGTGCCCCCGTTGGGCATGGCGTCGCGGCTATTGACGCTGAGATTGAGCAAGACCTGTTGGATCTGGTTGTGGTCGCCTATCACCTGCCACAGATCGGGCGCGGCCTGCACTTCGATATGCAGGTTGCGGTCGAAGGTTTCGCGGAGGATCTGGTGCAATGCGTTGAGCAGGCGGGTCAGGTCGACGGGCGCGCGTTCGCCTTCGACCCCGCGCGCATACGCAAGCACCTGGCGAACCATGTCGGCCCCGCGCTGCGCGTTCTGTTCCAGCATGTCCAGCAAACGCTGATCTTTTTCGTTGTCCGCGCGCTGGCGCAACATGCCAACGGCCAGGAGCATGGGGGCTAGAACGTTGTTGAGGTCGTGGGCAATGCCGCTTGCCAGCGTGCCAATGCTCTCCATGCGCTGGGCGCGCAGAAATTGCTGCTCCAACTTCTTGCGCTCGGTGATGTCGCTGTTGGTCGATAAGATGGCGCGAGGCGCGCCCGTTTCGTCGCGCACCAAACTCCAGCGCGCCTGGATCAACATGCGACGTCCGTCGCGGCTCTCCTGGGTTAATTCGCCCGACCATTCGCCCTTTGCCAAGAGGGTCTGCATGGCCGCTTCATAGGCGCTCGGCTCAAAGACATGCAGGTCGAGGACGTGGCGGCCCATGACTTCCTCCGCGGTCCAGCCGTAGAGCCGTTCGGCGCTCTTGTTCCAATAGGTAATGCGCTGGTCGAGATCGCGCACCACAATGGCGTCGCTGGCTTGATCCAGCAGCCCGGCCTGCTCGCGGATGCGCGCCAGGTTGCCGTGGTGCTCGGTCACGTCGCGAAAATAGACCGTGAAGCCCTCGTCGGTCGGGTAGGCATGTACGTCGAACCAGCGGTCTGTGACGGGGTAACGCTCGGTAAAGTGCAGCGGCTCGCGCGCGGTTTGGATCTGCCGGAAGTAGTCGGCAAAGGGCGGCTCATGCACCTGGGGGCAGATGCCGCTGAATGGCTTGCCCACGACATCGGCGCGGTCAACGCCCCAGAGCCGTTCTGTCTCTTTGTTGACATAGGTGATCCGCCCATCGGCATCGACGGCAAAGAACGCATCGCTCATGCTCTCAAGCGTGTCGGCAAGTTGGCGCGCCAGGGTGGAGTCATGCGTCTCCGGCGAGGGATGGGCGGCGGCAAGCCTATGATTCGGGTTCAGGTCCATAGTCGCGGACAACCTTTGAATAGTAGCCAGGTTGGGGCTACATTAGGCAGCGCAGCTTTCTGAGCCGGATCATTGCTCCGGTCATGCGTTTGGGTGGCCCCGCCACCGATTTCTGCGCCACGGCGCGGTCTTAGACAGCGTGGGGGGACACTGGGCTTGGCGTTCCTGCGATGCTGCGCCAATGGATGCCTTCTGCAGCATATCTAGTAGACGGCATTATGTCTAGCACAAAATGACTGGTTTTGCGTGCGTCAAATGTCGCAATTTGGTATACCCGGCTCTGGCTGCCCGAGCTGTGCAGTCGATCACTGGGCGAGCGTGAAGGACTGCACAGCCTGGAAATGTGAACACGCTGAGAGGTGAATCGGGTGATCTTCCGGGACGCTGCCAGCGTCCCGGAAGGTAGGCATCGCGGAAGGTGCCAAATTAGGTCATTTCGGTCTGCAACTCGACCACGTTGCCGTCGCTTTCGACGATGCGCGCCAGCCATACGTCGCCGGGCCGCGCGGCGACGGGCCGATGCCGCCAGGTGGTCATGTAGTTGATGTAAAAGGGTTCGCCATAGGCGCGGTCGACCAGTTCACCGTTGCAGAAGTATTCCACATAGTCCACCCGTTCGGGGTAGAGCGCGGCCACATGCAGCCAGCGCTTGCCGTCTAGCTCGATGTGGTGGGGCGCGAAGCCTTCAAAGAAGTACCATTGGTCGCGCGGCAGGGGCGGCAGGTCAATGCCGATGCCTTCGGCCATGCGCCGGGCAAAGAAAGTGTCTTGGCCGGGCAGGATCGACCAGTCCGCGGGCGGCTCCTGCTTGGTGGGGTTGCTGTAATAGCCCCAAGAGGTGCGTGTCTGGAAGGCGACGCGCAGGTTGCCGATGCGCGGCGAATCTTCGTTGCAGACGATGGGCCGGTTCAGCCCCCAGCCTTGCACCGTCTTGACCAGGCTGTAATATTGCTGGCGATAGGTTCCGTTGCCGTGGATCAGGATGATGTCGCTGGCTTCGGCGACTTCGCGGTTGGCGTGGTTGCCGGAACCGCTGGCGCCGGTCAACAGGCCGCCTGATTCGCTGCGCGCCAGGTCGATCAGCGTGGCGATGCCCTCTGCGCTCTGGATGAGGGGGTGTACGTGGAAGCCCGCCAGGTTGTATTCGTTGGCGACTTCGATGATCACGTTGGTATAGCCGCCGTCGCGCAGGAAGTTGGCCGCGCGGATGACCGCGTTGCGCACGGCGCGGCCATCGACCAGCCGCGGGGCCTGGGACGCGTAGAAGAAGCTGACGATCACCACCATACCCACCTCGTCGGCGGCGCGGATCAGCCGGTCCAAGCGGCCCGCGTACGCGGGGTCAAAGTCCTTGCCCTCCGGCCCAAAGGGGTTGTTGTCGATGCTGCTCCAGTCGTCCAGGGTGAAGCAGGGGCCGCCGCCTTGCAGCCCCACGGTGAAGGCGCGCAGCCCGTGGGCGTACCAGTCGGGCAGCGCCGCGATCAGCCGGTCGGTGTTGGCTTCCGCGTCCCATTCGGCATGGCCGAAGCGGGCGAAGCGCTGGGGCTGGGCCTTGTCGTCGAAAATGCCCTGGATGAAGCGCGCATTCATCAGCAGCCCATGCGCGGCGGGGTTGCTGTTGGGCAGGTCGGCATAGACGGGCTGCCCGTTGATTAGAATCGTCGTTCCCTGTACATCGACCGTCGTGGACACGCTGGCTTCCTTTCCGGTGGCTGGTTGGGGAGAGTGGGTTGGGCGGCCTATGGGTCGAGCAAGGCTTCGACCACGGCCAGTTCGGCGCGCAGCCGCTCGGCCTCTTGGCTGCGGCCCAAACGTTCATAATCGTCGAGCGCGGCCTGGTGCGCCGCGGCCTCACGCTGCACAATCGCCACCATCTCGGCTTCGCTCAAGACACGGCGCGGCACATCCGGCGAATGGCCCTGAAAGGAAAGCGGCTCATCCGGCATGTCGACGGCTTCGGCATTGTCGATGGCAGACAGGAGCGAGCGCAGCATGGCGACGCTGTGGCTATTGCGCGCCTTCATGGCGCGTTTCAGTTCGGCCTTCATACGTTGGCGGATAGACATGGACAGTCCTTATGAATGGCAATACTGGCAATACATGGCATGAATGGCTAGATGCATGATTGGTTTGACCCGCTGCGCAAGATTGTACCTGGTGGGCGCGTAATCGAAGAAGTGGGGAAGGCGGCTAATTGGGAACCTGGCGGAATCGACAGGTTTCTGACAGTGAAAACCCCCACAAGCTATGGCATACTATGGGCGGACAAGGATGTCCGGTTTGCATCACTGCACATTGCCAATTCATTGCACATTGTCGCACACATCGCTCTCAGCCATCGCGCTCTACATTGACGCACCATCGCTGCCATCGTTGCACTCAGCTACATTGCACTCAACATCGACACCAACTTTGACGCCAACATTGACGCCAACATTGACTCAACATCGATCCCGACATCGCTGCCAACACTGACATCAACACTGACACCAACATCGACACTGACATTGCTGCTTTCATCGCTCTCCCATCGACGCTGACGTTGACACCATCACCGACGCCGACATCGCCGCTCACATTGACACTAACATCGACGCCAACGCTGACGCCAACATCGACACCGACATTGCTGCAACATCGCACTGCATCGTAGCGCATCGACACTCATTGCTGCAACCCAAACCGGACATCTTAGATTCCGTTGGCCGTAATCGGCCACGCTGGACCGGCATAGCAAAAACCCTCAACCATACTTCGAACTGCACGGTTCAAAAAAAACAGGGCCAACCGCAAGGTTGGCCCTGTGCCTTTTCTATCGGCTGCCTCACCGGCTGCCTCCTTAACCCGCGTCACCGATTCTACATCAGATGCTAGCTTTAGATGCTAGCTTTCGGCTTGTGGGTACACCATGCGTAGTCCATGCAGGTAGGTAAGCGCAATCCCTTCGGAGCCGTGACTTTCACCGGGATAGATCTCGGTGCTAAGGGTCAAACCAGGGTAGTCGCCCTGCTCTAGAAAGGCAACCAGTTGATCGAAGTAAGGAAACTGGTCTTCCTCCAACTCCCCGGCTGAAAGGTAAAGTTGAATCGGGTTGGCTGCGTCGCGCGCGGCCAACTGCGCGCCGTGTTGAATCAC
>CAZZNG010000197.1:9674-10866 GCA_964655505.1 uncultured Litorilinea sp.
CATAAGGGGTTGCGATATACAGATCACCGCTGCCGGAGATGTAGCGCTGAAAGGCATCCGGCTGGTGGAACAATGCATAGAGCACAAAGAAGCCGCTCGACGAATAGCCGTACAGGCAGCGATCAGATGGGATGGTCCGATAGTTCGCTTCAATAAAAGGGATCATCTCCTGCGTCAAGGCGTCTAGAAAGAGGTTTGCCGCGCTATCGGGCGGCGCGTCGCGCACCTCAGGAATCTTGAAGTCGAGTTCTCGCAACTGACCCCATTGCTCATAGCCTTCCATGCCGTAGCTAATGCCCACGATGATGACCTCAGGGACTCCCCTGAACCAATTGCTGAAGCGCGTCAACCCAGCCGCCATCCCGAAGAAGAAATCACCGTCTAAAACATAAATCACGGGGTACGCCTGCGTGGATGTCCTGTAGCTATCTGGCAGAGCGACAGACAGGTGATACGTCCGACCCCGGATAGGAGAGAAGAGCGTTCGCTCCTCCGTGCCGAACAAGGCTGTCCGTGGGTACTGTTCTTCACTCATATACGCCTCCTTGCGTTGGTCATGCCACACTGCGCGCGGTACGTTTAGGCGAATCGCAAAAGGCCCGTCACAGTGCGACTTGACGGGCCTTCTGTATTATCCATGCCCAGCAAGCGCCATCAAAGGTAAACGCCGCGCCAGGAATGGTATCATATCGGCTCCGTCGACTCCATCCTGCATTCGCTACCCTGCCCCGTATGCATGGGTGGGGACGGCGGCGAGTTGGCGGGCGCGCCAGATGGGATACGCCAGCGCGGTCAGCACAATCACCAGCGGCAGCGGGAAACCCAGCACGAATTTGCCGATCACATAGTCGAGCAGCGGCGCGAGGGTCGAGAAGAGAAAGACCCAACTCGGCCCGCTGGGCAGCTTTTTGGGCTGGCCTGGCGCATCCGCCCACGGTGTCCGCTTCCACGGCTTCGCCACCGACAGCCACGCTTGGAAGGCGATGGCGCAAACCATGAGCAGCGTGCCCGCGATGAGGAAAGCCGGTTCACCCGCGCGGCCCGCTTGCGCGGTCTGGGCCAATGCGTCCAGCCTGGGGCTGAGCAGAAAGATGCCCGCGTAAAGCTGCGTGCCGCTGATCACGAACTTGGTCAAGACCCACCAGTAGCGGAAATAGCCCCAGGGGGTCAGGGCCGAGAGCATGAGGCCGGT
>CAZZNG010000198.1:0-3363 GCA_964655505.1 uncultured Litorilinea sp.
GGCAACTGTAGCCAAACAAGTGGCGGCGAGAGAGTATATGAGCGTCCCGGAAGATTGGGCGTCCGGGCAAAAACAGTAGAAAGATACCCAGTTACGAAAGAGGTTGGATGTCGATGCAGCCATCTGAACTGCGCGGGCTTGTCTGCCCCATGGTCACGCCCTTTGACGACGACGGCGCGTTGGATCTGCCCGCGGCGCGCCAAGTCGTCGATTTCCTCATCGACCACGGGGTTCAAGTGCTCTTTCCAGCAGGCACCACCGGCGAAGGCACGCTCATGACCCAGAGCGAACGCCAAGCCCTGGCCGAGGCTGTGGTTGATCAGGCCGGGGGCCGCGTGCCGGTCATCGTCCACACCGGCGCGATCACCACCCACGAAACCGTGGCGCTCACCCGCCATGCAGAGGCCATCGGCGCGAGCGCGGCATCGGTCATCACGCCCTACTTCTTCACCTATGACGAAGAAAGCGTCTTCACCCACTACGTCACCGTTGCCCAAGCCGCGCCCGACTTCCCCATCTTTGTCTATGCCTTCCCCGGCAACGCCAAAAACGATGTCAGCCCCGCGCTCCTGGCGCGGCTGGTCGCGGCCGCGCCCAACATCATCGGCTTCAAATCCTCCAACCCGGACCTGATCCGCTTCCAGGAGTACATGGACGCGGCCGGGCCGGATGCCGTGCCCCTCTGCGGGGTCGATGGGCTGATGCTGCCCGCGCTGGCCCTGGGCAGCCGCGGCCAAGTCTCTGGCAATGCCAATGCCGTGCCCGAACTCTTGGGCCGCGTCTACGATGCCTTCAACGCGGGCGACCTCGACGCCGCGCGGCAAGCCCAACAGACGGTCAACCGCGCCCGCAGCATCCTGCGCGATGGCGTACACCTGGCCTATTTCAAGGCCGCGCTCACCCTGCGCGGTGTGCCCGCGGGCCGCGTGCGCGCGCCCATGCGTGAACTAACCCCGGGCCAACTCGATCAACTGCGCCGCGACCTGCACGACCTCGGCGTGCTTTAATCCACGCTTCCTAAGCCACACAAGCCCCCACGCAGACAGCAGGGCGCAGGTGAATCGTTGCCTGCGCCCTGTCATATCTACATCCATATCCACGCTTGTATCCATCGGCTATGTATGGACACGATTCCCCTGTCTCTCCCCGCGGCCTATGCTGAAGCATCGCTGCTTACACAGCCGTCAACCACCCCTTACCCTAAACAGCAGCAATTGAGACAAAGAAGTATTGAGATAGCGAAGTATTGAGACAGAGAAGTATCGAGACAGAGAAGTATTGAGACAGAGAAGTGGAGAAAGAAGAGATCCATGCGTGTTTTGTATTGGCTGTGCGCTTTGCTATTCATCTTCAGCGCAGGCTGCGCCCCGATTGCTGCCCCCACCCCATCCGCACAGACACCATCCACAGCGCAAACACCCGCATCGCCAGCCCAGCCCTCCCCCACCACGCTCGTCTTTCGTGACGTGGCGCTCTTTGACGGCGAAACCTTGCACCCCACCGCGACCGTCGTCGTGCGCGACGGCTTGATCGCGGAGGTCTATACAGACGAGAACACCGACGCGGCGCTTCCCACTGATAGCGAGGCTATCGAGGATGCTGCTGATGTTGAAGTGATCGACGGCGCGGGCATGACGCTCTTGCCCGGCCTTATCGACGCCCATGTCCACACCTTTAGCGAGGATGCGCTGCGCCAACAACTCATTTTCGGCGTAACCACGCAGCTCGACATGTTCATGGACAGCCAACTCGCAAGCTACCTGCGCCAAGAGCAGGCCGCGACGGGCGCGGTTCAGCGCGCCGATCTCTTTTCCGCGGGCACATTGGCGACCGCGCCGGGCGGGCACGGCACGCAGTTTGGCCTGGAGATTGAGACGCTGACCAGCGCCGATCAGGCTCAAGCCTTTGTCGAGGCGCGCGTTGCCGAAGGCTCGGACTACATCAAAATTATCATCGAAGACGGGGCCTGGCTAGGCCTGGACTTGCCGACCCTGAACCAAGCCACCGTTGACGCGCTGGTGCAGGCAGCCCATGCCCGCGACAAATTAGCCGTCGTGCATGTGCAAACATTGGCCGCGGCGCAGATGGCACTGGAAGCCGGCGCAGACGGACTCGCCCATACCTTTGCCGATGCGCTGCCCGACCAAGCCTTTATTGACCGCGCCGTGGCAGCCAACCTATTCGTCATCCCCACCCTGACGGTCTTGCAGGGCTATGGCAGCCAGCAACCCAACCGCCCCCTCATCGAAGACCCACACCTAGCCCCATACCTGACCGCAGCCGACATCCAGTCATTAATGAACCCCTACCAGGGCGACGCGTTGAGCATCACCACCGCGCAAGAAGTGGTGCACCAACTCTTTGATGCAGGCGTACCGATCCTAGCGGGAACCGACGCCCAAAATCCGGGCACAACCTACGGGGCCAGCCTCCACCGTGAACTGCTGCTGCTCACTCAATCGGGCCTCTCCCCGCTCGAAGCGCTGGCCGCGGCCACCTCCGTCACAGCCGATGTCTTCTCGCTCGACGACCGCGGGCGCATCGCGCCGGGCCTGCGCGCCGACCTGCTTCTCGTCAACGGCGACCCAACCGCCGAGATTACCGCCACGCGCGACATTGTAGGGGTGTGGAAACTTGGCGTGCAGGCAGACCGGGCGGGCTATCTGCAGGCAATCCAAGCGCAGCAAGCCGAGGCAACCGCCCAACAAGAAGCCTTCGTCCAGGCGGATACGGTGACGATCAGCGACTTTGAGTCGCAAACGATCAGCACAACCTTTGGGGTGGGATGGGAGGCATCGACGGATCAACCGGCTGGTGGTGCTTCGACCGTCGAGATGGAGCTTGTGGCAGACGGGGCCGATGGCACGGGCTATTCACTCTTGTTGACCGGGGAGCTTTCGGACGCAGTGCCCTTTGCATGGGCCGGCGCGCTCTTTATGCCGGGCACACCCGCCTATTCTCCCTTTGATCTGTCCAGCAAACCCATCCTGCACTTCTGGGCCAAGGGAGAAGGCGGCCCCCATCGGGTTCAAGTCAACTGTCAGAACCTGGGCCAAGTGTTCGCCGAACAGACCTTTGACGTGACAGCGGAATGGCAGGCCTACAGCTTCGATTTAGCCAGCTTCGACAACTGCGATACCGCGGGCGTGCGCGCCATCGTCATCTCAGCCGGGGCAGCGCCTTCATCCCTGCCTGCACCCTTCTCCTTCCAAATCGACGAGGTCAGCCTGCGCCCCTAAACCGAACGCATACCTTCCCGGAAGCTGCGAGCTTTATGCCCATCTGCTCGCGAGATGGCATGTTGCTTCATGCCCATCTGCTCGCGAGATGGCATGTTGCTTCATGCCCATCTGCTCGCGAGAT
>CAZZNG010000198.1:3463-10843 GCA_964655505.1 uncultured Litorilinea sp.
GGGCGTAGCTTCCGGGAAGATTACCTCGCCGTTGCCCTGAATAGACGATAATGATACGATAACAGCGTGTATGGGATGGCAGTGATCGGAGCAAATAGAAATGGCCGAAAGCAAAGAATTCGAGGCGACCGTTACGAGCAAGGGGCAGATTACGATTCCGGCTGAGATCCGCGAGCAATTGGGGCTTGGCCCCCAGGATAAGGTCATCATACGCATTACAACAGGCAAGCACACGGAGCAACGTGTCACAGGCGAACCACAGCCCATGACGCTGGAAGAAGCCTACGGCTCCGTCCCGCCGCTAACCCAGCCGGAAGACTTCGAAGCCTTGCGCCGAGTTGCCAAAGAAGAACGCGCCGAACGCTGGCGCAATACTGAGCAGACCGACAATGGTGTTCATTGACACCAACATCTTCATCCGCTTTCTCACAAAGGACGATCCGGTTAAGGCCGCGGCTTGTTATCGCCTATTCGAACAAGCCCAGCGCCAAGAAATTGAACTGGTAACTTCAGAGGCCGTAATCGCTGAGGTTGTATTTGTCCTGTCCTCAAAACGCCTATAGGGTCTCTCTCGTCAGGATATTTACGCCCGCCTCTACCCCTTACTGTCACTGTCCGGGCTGGCGGTCGCGCACAAACAGCAAATCTTGCGTGCTCTCGCCCTCTACACAGTAAATCAAGTTGACTTTGAGGATGCGCTGTCCGTTGCCATCATGGAAATTCATTCCATCACCGAAATATACAGCTATGATAGGGACTTTGACCGGTTTCAAGGCAGCACAGTCCGGCGAATCGAGCCTTGAGACGTGGTGCACCGGCCCAAGTCAAACGACCCTGCATGCGTAGCAGCTAGGCACTTCCCTAACGCTTCTGCACATCCCCTCGCCCAAACGCATACCCCAGCCGCGCCCGCGTCAGCACCACGACCAGCAGCGAACACAGCGCCAGGATGATCACGGCGGTACTGCCCACCTGCGCTGGTTGGTTGGGCAGCAGCGCGCCGATCCACCCCTGGGTTGCGTTGAAGGTCGCGTGCGTCAGCGATGCAATCAAAATGCTCTGGCCCGCGCCGTTGAAAATCCACGTCCACAAAAGCGCCAGCACCATGATCATGCCTGTATTGAGCAGAAACTCCCCCAAGTCAAACGGCCCCAAGGCGGGCGGCCCCTGCACCAACAAAAAGACCGGCAGATGCCAAATACCGTGCATGAAGCCGACGACCAGCGCCGCGAGCAGCGCGCCCGTCTGTGCCTGCAGGCGCGTCTGGGCAAAGCCGCGCCAGCCTGCCTCCTCGCCCCAGTTGATCAGCGCGGGGAAGATCAGCAGCGCGGGCAAATAGACCGTGAAGAGCGTCGGCCACCGCTCGACCAGCGCGGCCCACGGCGCAGCCCCCATCCACACCGTCGCGGCCACCAGGTAGACCGCGGGAAAGCCCACCAGAAAGATCGCATACCACTGCCACCCCACGCGCCACTGCCCATAGCGGCGCAGGAACGCACGCAGCCCTGGCCTGCCTGCCAGGTTCGCCGTGACCACCAACGCGGCCAGCGTCGGCCCCATGAACGAACCGGCAATAAACAGCGCCACATACAGCCCAAACGGCACGCTGTAGGGTAAAAGGCCCAATCCATCCTGGCCCAACACCAGCGGCGCGTGCAGCAGCCACGTCCCCGCAAACGACAGCGCAAAGAACGCGGCCACCGGGTAACGGGTCAGCAGATTGGCGCGAGGAAGCGGAACAGAAGGCGGCGGCAAAACAGTAGACGTCGACATGGGGTCTTGCTCCTTATGACAAAGAATGACAAAGAAGCTGCTGCGACTGCTCTACGACGAATGCTCGATATGCTACTGCTCGATATGCGGGAGGAATGCCTTTTCAGGTGTGGGGGTAGATGTCCCAAAAGGCGGGAGCGTGTTCATCGGCGTGGCCGTCAGCGTGGGCGTAGACGTGGGGGTCGGGGTCGGCGTCTCCAACAGCGGGCAGCTAAACGCGTTGGTATGGCCCGCCACTTGCAGGCCGCCGCCTCCCGAATCTTCCACCAGGAGCGTCAAGCTGTACGTCCCGCCGCACTGGACTGCATAATCCTGCGCCACCCGCGAAGTCGTATAGGTGCTCACCGGCGGGTTGCTCGCGTCCGTGCGAAAGTCATAGAGCGGCTGGCCGTTGGCTTGCAGTTGAAAGCCAAGCAGCGCCTCCCCAACCGTCACCGAGATCGGCGACCAAGCGTCGATGTGGATGCGACATTGCGACGCTGTCTGTGCATAGCAGCCCCCATGCACCGGGCCGGTAAACGCGTTGGGCGCGGCCATCACCCCAGGAACGCGCACGGCGATTCCCCTATCGGCTCTGTCCGCGGCCCGATCAGCAGCCCGCTCTCCGGCGCGCTGCAGCCCGCCATCCACCCAGAGCAGGACAGCCGAGAGGGCGATCAACAGGCCGAACAGCAGATAGCGGCGCACGCGTGGCTCCCTATTCCGGAACCGTAGACGGGCAGACGACATCCATAAACTGGCCGTAGTTCAATGGGTTCGTATCTGTGCTGTCCTTGGCAACCAAGCTCACCGTGTAGGTGATGCCGCAGCGCGCCGCAAAGTCGAGCGCAACCGGTGAAGGCGAATAATCTACGTTGGGCGGATTGCTCGCGTCGGGGCGAAAGTCGTAAATCGGATCGCCGTTGGCATAGAGGGTGAAGCGCTCAAGCCTGGCCCCGTTTCCCTCGTCGATGTTGATCGTGAAGGGGTCGATGTGGATCTTGCACACATTTTCCGCCGCGATGTAACAGCCGCCATGAACCGGGCTGGCAAAGCCCTCTGGCGCGGCGACTGCCATGGGCGTGCTGGCGCGCAGCAAGCCCACCCCAAACAACAGCGCGACAGCCAAGGCAAGCACCACCGGGTGCGGTCGGATCATGGCGTCTCCTCAATCGGCCACTCGCCGGAATCAGGCCCGATACGCAAGGAAGCAATCCAGCAGTCAAATGGTTTGTGAAAAGACCCGCGATGAGGGGGAGGCAGGCCGTTAAGAGGCTGAAGTGCAGCCAGTATAATGCACCCGCCCGCGCAGGGCAAGTCATTTGGCGAAAATTTAAGCTTCCTGGGGAACTTCACAGCGGGAGCAACCTGCAACAGCCGCTCGCCTTACTCTTGCGCCGCATCACCGGGCCGCGGCAGCCTTGCCAGCTTATCTGGGTTGCGCATGGCGTACATATGCGCGATGCGCGCCTCGCCCGCCTCGTCGGCCACAACGTCAAAGGTGAGCAGCGTTTCCAACTCGCCTGCCAGGTTGTAAAGCGCGATGCCCAACTGCCCGTTGACCGGTATGCTCGCGACTGTGTACAAATCGCGGCCCTTGGCAGCCAGCCCCAGCCAAAAGCGCGCCACCGCATTTGGCCCAACCACCGGCCACAGCGCCGCGCTCGCCTTGCCGCCGCCGTCGGACATCATCTCCACATCGTCCGTCAGCAGTTGCAGCAGCCCATCCAACTCGCCTGCCTCCACCGCTTGAATAAAGCGCATCACCATGGCCGCGTGGGTTTCCGCGGGCACGTCAAAGCGCGGCCGCTTGCTGCGCACCTGGCGCTGGGCACGGTGGAAGATCTGGCGGCAGTTGGCCTCGCTTTTGCCCACCATCTGGCTGATCTCCGCGTACTCATAGTCAAAGACCCCGCGCAAGAGCAGCACCGCGCGCTCCACCGGCGTCAACTGCTGCAAGATGACCAGAAAGGCCATAGAGATCGACTCCTGTTGCGTAATGATTTCGTCGGGCGGCGCGCCAAGATCCTGGCGCAATTCGGGCGCGGCAGCCTCGCCCCCCACTGCCATATCCCCGGCCACCGGCTCCGGCAGCCAAATGCCAAAGTAACTTTGGCGCTGGGTCTGGGCCGCCTTCAGATAGTCCAAACAGAGCCGGGTGGTAATGGTCGTCAGATAGCCCTTCAGGTTGTCGATCTGCGCGGGCAGCGCCGCCTGATAGCGCAGGAACGTCTCCTGCACAATGTCCTCTGCCTCCATCACCGTGCCCACCATGCGATAGGCAATGGCGAAGAGCAGCCGCCGGTACGGCTCAAACGCGGCGGCTGCCCCCTCCTGCGGCGAAAAATTAGGCATGCCAGACGCAATCTCCTCATACGCCGTTACATCAGCATACTCTGTTGTATTGTCAGTGCCTGCCATTCCGCTAACTTGTCCTTAAATCCCGCGGCCCGAAGCGCTTGCCTGCCCTTGCAGCCCACCGGCTCCTCGCTCATTCGAGGCAGGCTCCAACGCGGCCTTGGGCCGGGCCAAATCATAGAAATCAAACCACCGCTCAAGCTGCAGCGCCCACACCGTCGAGCGGCAGACCATCTCCTTCACCCACGCAGCCATGCGCCCAGTCAGGAAGCGCGGCTGTGGGCTGCCGTCGGGCGTCAGCGTCTGAATCAGCCCGTCGCGCCGTCCCAAGCTAACACAGGTAATCATGTATGTAAACCGCAGCGGCTCAGGCGACTGCCCGCGCAGTTCAGCCAGCAGATTATCCGCCACCTGGAAGCCCTGCGGCATGGCCGTCTTGCAGCCCATGACCTGATACGGGCGATAGCTGGCGGGCAGCGCCGCACTGTCCCCAGCCACATAGATATCCGGCGCGCTCAGCGCGCGCAGGCTCGAATCGACCAACACCTGATCGCGCGCATTCACCGCCAAGCCGCTGGCGCGGCCCAGCACCGGCGCACGGAACGACCCGGCCCACAGACAGAGGTCAAAGGGCACATCACCCTGATCCGTCACCAGGTGGTCAGCCGCGACCTCCTGCACAGCCAGGCCGCTGCGTAGCTCGATGCCGCGGCGCTGCAGGGCCGCGTGGAAGTAATCACGCGCCCGCGGTGCATAGCCGCCGGCAAACGCCTCCTGCGCCACCATCGTCCAGCGCATCTGCGGGAAGCGTTCGGCCAACTCCGTCACCAGTTCCGTGCCGGTCAAGCCGCCGCCCACCACGACCACACGGCTTCCCGCGTCCATCTGACCCAGTTGCTGATTGATGCGCCCCGATGCAGACAGATCGTCCAGCCCCAGCGCGTATTCGCGCGAACCGGGCACGCTGAAATCGATCTGGCTGCCCAGCGCATAGACCAGCCGGTCATAGGCCAGCACATCGCCATTGCTCAAATGCACCTGCCGCGCCTGCGGGTCGATCTGCACAGCCAGGGCTTTGTGAAAGAGAATCCCCTTGCCGCGCAGCAGATGGGGAATGTCGATGGTCGCCAGCGCCCGCCCCGCGGCCACTTCATGCAAGCGGATACGCTCCACGAAGCGCTGTTTTGGGTTGACCAAATGGATCTCCGCCCGGCTGTGCCGCGCCAGCCGCAGCGCCACAGCCATGCCTGCATAGCCGCCGCCCACGATCACCACGCGCGGCTTCTCCAGCGTCGTCAGATCGTGAATGGATTGAGAAATCGTCATATCAGCCGTCATTGCTGCATCGTTCCTTTCGTCTCTGTAAATATCAGCGCCTGCCATGCGCTTCTATACAGGGGACGAGGAACCCCTTGCGTTTGTGACAAATGTGACAAAATCGGCGAACAACGCCACTGCGCGCAGCGGCGTTGCACGAAGCGGCATCACACGCTACCCTATGACAGGGATCACCTTCCACACCGCTCACCTCAGCAGCCCACCCGTCAAAATCATGTAAGCGCCACGTAAAAGCCACTATGTAAAAGCCACCATGTAAAGCAAGAAACAGAAAGAGAACCACCATGCAGGCGACACACCCGCACACCACACAACAGACACAAGAGCAGACCGCCCAACAGACGTCATCCCGCACCGGCCTTATCGACTGCGATGTGCACGTCTTCCCGCGCAGCCGCGACGAGATCAAGCAGTACATGGACATGCCCTGGCGCGACCGCTACAGCGGCGGCGGTCGCGGCTTCTTCAGCAACCCCGTCCACGGCTCACGCCTGGATGCCGTGCCGCCCAATGGCGGCCCTGCCGGTTCCGACCCGGACTTCCTGCGCGAGCAGTTGATCGACGCCTACGGCCATGCCTACGCCATCCTGCTGCCGCGTGCCTTCTGCAACCTGCACCCCGACCCGGACTTCGGCACAGCCATTGCCGCGGCCTACAACGATTGGCTGGCCGATACCTGGCTCTCGCAGTACAACCACGACGGCGTCTTCCGCGGTTCGATCACCATCGCCCACCAAGACCCCCAGGCCGCGGCCCGCGAGATCGAACGCTGGGCCGATCACCCGCACTACATCCAAGTCATGACCGACTCCGGCGCGCGCGCCCCCTTCGGCCAGCGCCAGTACCACCCCATCTATGAAATGTGCGACAAGTACAACCTGCCCTTGGCGATCCACCCCGGCACGGACGGCATGGGCATCAACATCCAGCCCAGCCCCGGCTACCCCACCCACTACATCGAATGGCATACCTGCCTGTCGCTCAGCTTCCAGGCCCACCTCGTCAGCTTCATCACCGAGGGCGTCTTTGAACGCTTCCCCAATTTTAAAGTCGTCCTGGTCGAAGGCGGCGTCTCCTGGCTGCCCGCGCTCATGTGGCGCTTGGATGCCGAATGGAAAGCCCTGCGCTCAGAAGTGCCCTGGGTGACCAAGCCGCCCTCCGAATACCTGCGCGACCATGTGCGCATCTCCAGCCAGCCCATCGAACGGCCCGACAACGACAAGCACCTGCTCGCCATGCTCGACATGATGGACGCTGAACACCTGCTCATGTTCGCCAGCGACTACCCCCATTGGGATTTCGACTCGCCCACCCATGCCTTCCCCAAGCTGCCGGAGACGCTGCACCGCCGCATCTTCCGCGACAACGCCGCCGAATTCTACGGCTTGCACTAGGCAAAGGAGCGCGCAATGGGCAAGCATATTGTGGCTCGTGTGAGCGAACTGCCGCCGGGCGAACGGCGCATCGTCGAAGTCGGGGGCCGCACGATTGGCGTCTTCAATGTCGCGGGCAAATTTTACGCGCTGCGCAACGCCTGCCCCCATCAACTCGCGCCGCTCTGCCGCGGCCATGTGACCGGGACCGCGCTGCCCAGCAAGCCGGGCCAATACAACTGGGCGCGCGAAGGCGAGATCCTGCGCTGCCCCTGGCATGGCTGGGAATTCGACATCACCAACGGCCAATCGGTCTTCAACCCGCACCGGCTGCGCGTCAAGACCTATAAAGTCACCGTCGAGATCGACGGCAAGCCCACCGTGGTCGAACGCAGCGCCGACGACGAAGACCCCTCCGTCGAAACCTACCCCGTCACCGTCGAAGATGGCCTCGTCGTGCTCCACGTCTAGGCGGATCGATCTTCCCGGACGCTGCATGGGCATTGAGAAATTAGCCGGGTGATCTTCCGGGACGCTTACGCCGCCGTTGCCTCAAGTG
>CAZZNG010000199.1:0-10818 GCA_964655505.1 uncultured Litorilinea sp.
GACGGCGCTAAGCCTGTGCAAAGACGTGATCCAGTTTGATGGCGTCGGGCCGGTCTTGGATTTCGACCGGCTTGTCGAGGTATTCAAAGACACGCTCGAAGGAGACCATGGATTGGGAGAACTCAACATGGACGTTGGTCAGCGCGGAGATGGGGCCGTAGAGCCGGAAGAGATAGGCGGCAAAAGCGACAATGGTTCCGGTGGTAATGACATCGTTGAGCACCATATGGCCGCCGACCCAGTAGATCAGCGCGGTGCCAATGGTGCCCGCGATGCTCAGACCCATAAAGAAGAGTTGGCCCACCTGGGCGCGGCGTATGCCGGTGTCGCGCACCGCGGCGTTGGACTGGTCAAAGCGGTTGCGCTCCCGGCTCTGGCTGCCAAAGGTCTTGACCAGCAGCGCGCCGTTGACGGTGAGCGTTTCGTTGACAATGTTGCTCATCTCCGCGTTGTGTTCCATGGCGCGGCGGCGGATGCTGCGCAGGGTGTTGGCGACGCGGCGCGCAGGCAGCAGAAAGAGCGGCAGCACAATCACCGAGAGCAGCGCCAAGCGCCATTCGATGGAGATCATCACTGCCAGCGTCGAACTAAGCGTCACCACGTTAGTGACGATGTTGGGGATCGTGCCGGTGATGGCGTTTTGCGCGCCGACTACGTCGTTGTTGAAACGTGAGACGATCTCGCCCGATTTGGTGTGGGTGAAGAAGCGCAGCGACATGCGCTGGAGATGCTCATACATCTGGCGGCGCAGATCGTAGATGATGCCTTCGCCCGCGCGGGCGCTGTAATAACGCTGGACGATGCTGATGCCGCCGCTGATGAACGGGATGCCGAGCATGGCCGCGGCCAGTAGGTTCAGCCGCCCAACGTCGCGGTTGGGCAGCACATGGTCGATCAATTCGCGATAGAGCAGCGGCGGAATGAGATCGAGCAGCGAGATAAAAACAATGGTCACCAGGACAATGGCGACCGATTTGCTGTGGGGGCGTGCATAAGCAAAGACCCGGCGCAGCAGGTGTCGGTCGATGGTTGGCCCTGGTTTGCTATCGTCAACGCGGAGATAGCTCCACCAGCCGTGATACATAGCGACTCCTACATCAATGCTACATCAAACCAATGCCGGTCGTACACCGGCGGACGCACAGGCTTCACTATAGCACAGCGGGGAGATTGTTGCCCCGGTAGAAAGCGCGGGCTAAAAGCTGGAACGCATCGCTTGTGCAAGGTGATGGATGGGATCACGACGCGAGTGCCGTCCGCCGCAGCGCCACAAATTGGAGGACGAAGAAGGCGGATAGGCCGCAGAGCGCCACGACGCCGGTCATGGGCAGGGCTGTGCCGTTGTCGAGCAGGCCGACGAGCGCGCCCGCGCTCGCGCCGAACAGGAATTGGGTTGCGCCGAGCAGGGCGGCGGCGCTGCCTGCGCTGGCGGCATGGGGTCCCATTGCCAGCGCGGTCGCATTGGGGCCGACTAGGCCGGTGCTGGCGATGGTGATGAAGAGCGCGATCAACAAGCCGGGGAAGCCACCCCAGCCGGTGGCAGCCAGGGCAAAGAGGAGCAGACCGGCGATGCCGGTGATCGCCAGCGCCACGGTGAGAATCCGGGCCGCGAGATAACGCTGCAGCAGGTAGCGGTTGAGTTGGGCCGCGCCGACCAGGCCGATGGCGTTTGTGCCGAAGAGGAGGCCAAAATGCTCTGGGGCCACGCCGTTCAGTTCGATAAAGACGAAGGGTGAGCCGGAAATGTAGGCGAACATGGCCGCCGACGCCAGCCCACCGGCGATGGCAAAGCCCATGAAGGAGCGATCGACGAGCAGCCGTGCGTAGTTGCGCAGGACCGCGCCCAGACCAGCGCGCACGCGGCGCTCCGGCGGCAAGGTTTCGCCTAAGGCGAACAGACCCAGGGAGAGACAGAGCAGCCCAAACCCGGCCAAGGATATGAAGATGGCGCGCCAGCCGAAATGAAGCAGGAGTTGGCCGCCGATCAGCGGCGCGGTGATGGGCGCAAGGCCCATGACGAGCATGAGGAATGAGTACATGCGCGCCGACTCTTGCTCGTCGAAGAGATCGCGCACCATGGAGCGGGTGACGACGACCCCGGCACATGCGCCCAATGCTTGCACCAGACGCAGCGCGATCAGCCGATCGACCGATGGCGCAAAGGCACAGCCGAAGCAGGCGATGATATAGAGCACGCAGCCGAAGATGAGCGGCGGTCGGCGACCGATGCGGTCGGCGAGAGGGCCGTAGAAGAGTTGGCCGACCGATAGGCCGATGAAAAAGACGGCGAGCGTCTGCTGCACAACTGCCGTGCTAACCGCAAACTCTTGGGCAATGGCGGGCAAGCCCGGCAGGTACATGTCAATTGAAAAAGGCCCAAACGCGCTGAGTGTGCCAAAGATGAGGGCTAGCTTGAGATAGGATTTTTTGGGCGCGGCGCCGGCGGCTGCCGCAGAGATGGAACTGGTCACAAGCGTTTCTTTCCGGTTGATAATCTTTTGATTTGACGTCAATTCTACTGGTTTTGTGCGAGGTGGTGGGTCGGCTATGATACGGTTGGCCTTCGGGCTGTTCGCCAGAGAGCCAACCGCCTAGATCATCAAGCCCCACCACAACGTTTTACCCGGTATGTTTTATCCGGCGTGCTTTATCCGGTATGCATTGTCTGCATTGTCCGATATAGTAGCATAATCACCCTCCAACGCGGCACGCGCACGCACTGTGTTGACTTTATTGCGTTGACTCGAATTGTGTTGGCCCGATTGTGTTGGCTACACAGTGAAGACGACAGCGTGTCGCCCACGCAGCCATGAGCATGAGCGATGAAAATCACCAAGATCGAGCTGTCCGTCTTTGACCTGCCGAGCAACACCGCGCATTTTGATCTAGAGGAGGTAGCACATGGGCTGAACCGCGGCTGGGTGCAGCGCCGCCATCAGCCGCAGCAAGGCGAAGTGCATGTGCTGCATGTGCATACGGATGCGGGCATCGAAGGCGTCTGTACGGTGGGCGATGCGCGCTATACGACCATGACCGCCCATGAACTGGCGATGCTGCGCAGGCTGGCTATGGGCGAAGATGCCTTTGACCGCGAGCGGCTGTTCGACAAGCTGCACACGGCAAGCCGTTCCATGTTTGCCAAGCCGGGGTGGTTTGGCGCGTTCGATAACTGTCTGTGGGATATTGCGGGCAAGGCCGCCAATTTGCCTGTGGTGGCGCTGATTGGCCGGGCACGGTCGCGCTGCCCTGCCTACTACAATCATGGCGGCCCCACGCTTGATGCCAATATTGCCGACGCGCAAGCGGCCGTTGCCGAGGGATACAGCGCGGTGAAGGATCATTTCCGCGGCAGCGCACGCGAGAACTGCGCCGCGTTCGCGGCCATGCGCGAGGCTGTGGGCGATGGGATCGTGCTGCTGCACGACGCGGCGCAATGCCACTATACGCTGCAAGAGGCGCTGGCCGTAGGGCGCACGCTGCAAGCGTTGGACTATGGCTGGTTCGAGGAGCCGCTGGCCGACCGCCAACAGGCCGATCTGCAGCGGCTGTGCGCCGCGCTGGACATTCCGATTCTTGCGCCCGAATCGCTCATGCACGACTTGGAACTGAGCGCGCAGTGGCTAATTTCGGGTGCAACCGACTGGCTGCGCGCCAATGCGCGCCACAGCACAACCGCGATCCTGAAGCTGGCGCACCTGGCCGAACTGCACGGCGCGCGCATCGAGCTAAATGGGCCGGGCGGGCTGTTCGGCCTTGTGCATGTGCATCTGGTGTGCGCGATCCGCAACACTTCTTATTACGAGTATTTTCCGGGTGGGAGCCGCGACGAACGAGGCAAGGAGATCGGGCTGCTCAACCCGCCGCTGCCGCGGCAAGGCCAGGTGACGCCGCCGCCCGGCCCCGGCTGGGGCGCGGAGTGGGATTGGGACTATTTCCGGCGCAAGCGAGCCGCGCTGCTGTGACGGCGTAGTTGGGTGCTGATCTCTCCGCAAGCGCCAGGCTTGCGGGAAAGTTAATTCGAAGGGTGATGCTTCAATCGAGGCATCGCCCTTTTTGTTTGGCTGCAACAGGCAATTCTGTTGCGAAGCGGCTAGCGTTTGCACCTGCTCATTTACACCTGGTCACAAGTATAGGCAGGGGGCTGGACACGCGGATAGGGACATTTAGGACAGGGCAGCCGCGTAGGCAGGACACGCGACTCTGGAAGGATGCAGGACGTTCTGTCACACTCTCTACAAGGATGTGCATAGCGGATGCTCCATCTACTCGGTGGATGGCTCGCAAAGCGGTACGGCGATTCGTACAGGCGCTATTTAACTGCTCGGTCCATTGCGGGCCGTTTATCCTAATGCCAACAGGAGTGAAATTCCATGGCGTCTACCACAGTCCGTCCTCCATCTCCGTTTACCTTCCCTCTGTTCAAATGGCATGGCGTGCGGTTTGGGCCGCTGCTGTTGTCGGTGTTGATCGGTGTGGCGATTTGGTTTACGCCGCCGCCGCAAGGGGTTGCTATCGAGGCGTGGCATCTGTTGGCGATCTTTGTGGCGACCATTGTGGGGCTGATCACCAAGCCGCTGCCCATGGGCGCGATCGCGATTCTCGGTACGTTGGCGACTGCGCTGACAGGTACGTTGTCGATTGGCGATTCGTTGAGCGGGTTTAGCAACACGACTATTTGGCTGATTGTGCTGGCGTTCTTTGTGGCGCGCGGCTTCATTAAGACCGGGCTGGGCGCGCGCATTGCCTATCTGTTCGTGGCTGCCTTAGGCAAGCGCACGCTGGGCTTGAGCTATGGCCTGGTTGCCAGCGATCTGGTGCTTGCACCGGCCATTCCCAGCAACACGGCGCGCGCGGGAGGTGTGGTCTATCCTATTTTGCGCTCGTTGGCCTCGGCCTATGGCAGTGAGCCCGACGACGGGACGGCGCGCAAGATCGGCGCGTATTTGACGACCGCGGCCTTTCAGGGGACGGTGATCACCAGCGCCATGTTTTTGACCGCGATGGCGGCCAATCCATTGGCGCAGTCGCTGGCGGCTGATATGGGGATTCACATTACGTGGGGCGGTTGGGCCATTGCCGCGCTGGTTCCTGGCCTGCTCAGTCTGCTCTTGGTTCCGATCTTGATCTACAAGATCTATCCGCCAGAGATCAAAGAGACGCCGGGCGCGGCCAAGATTGCGCGCGATGAACTGAAGAAGATGGGACGCATGAGCATGAACGAGTACTTGATGCTCTTTGTATTCGTCATGCTGCTTGTGCTTTGGATCTTCGGCGGGCAGTTGGGCGGGATCAATGCCACGACCGCGGCGATGGCGGGGCTGGCGACGTTGTTGGTGCTCGGCGTGCTGACCTGGCAGGATGTGCTGGCCGAGGAAGGCGCATGGGACACGCTGGTCTGGTTTGCTGCGCTGGTGATGATGGCTTCGTCTCTCAACCAACTGGGCTTTATCGCGTGGTTCAGTGATTGGGTCGGCGGGTATGTGACGGGCGTCAATTGGGTGTGGGCCTTTCTCGTCCTGAGCGTGGTCTACTTCTACAGCCACTATCTATTCGCCAGCAACACAGCCCATGTGAGTGCGATGTATGCGCCGTTCTTGGCGGTTGCGATGGCAGTGGGGACGCCGCCGCTGCTGGCCGCGCTGGTGCTGGCTTTCTTTAGCAATTTGTTCAGCAGCATGACCCACTATGGCACGGGGCCTGCGCCAGTGCTGTTTGGTTCGGGCTATGTAGAGTTGGGCGATTGGTGGCGCATCGGGTTTATTGTGAGCCTGGTCAACATCGTCATTTGGCTTGGGGTTGGCGGCGTCTGGTGGAAGATTCTCGGCCTCTGGTAAAGGGCCTGGGGTGATGGCAGGGGGCCGGTACGGCTCCCCTCTGGGTGGTATGGCGACCTTTCTGGCGGTTCCAAACTTCCAGAAAGGTCGTTTGTCTATCGCTAAACGGCGAGTTTTCAGGAAGTTCGACGTTTGGCCGACCGAACTGGACGGCTAGATTGGCAGGCGCACCGATCAGACATATAATGTTGCCCAATACCCACGTTCATTTGAACAACTGCCTGCTGCGGATGTTTACGCCGCGCGGCGTTCCACACAAACACCACCTGGATGGCCCATGCGCCACCAAAGATCGACCAGGCTAGAGGACAATTGCTATGTCAGACCAAGCGAAACCACGCGTGTTGGTTACCGGCATGAGTGGTCTGATCGGCCAGGCGGCCCATCGGTTGCTCGGCGATAAGTATACCTGGCGCGCGCTGAACCGGCGTGCGATCCCAGAGGTTGAGACGATTCAAGCCGATATTGCAGATTTGGATGCGATCCGTCCCGCGTTCGACGATGTGGACGTGGTTGTGCATCTGGCGGCCATTGCGAAAGTCGATGCGCCGTGGGAAGAGGTCTTGCACCACAACATCGAAGGCACGTACAACGTCTTTGAGGCGGCACGCCAGGCGGGCGTCAAGCGCGTGGTCTTTGCCAGCAGCGGCGCGGCTGTGGCGGGCATTCAAATCGAGGAGCCGTATCGCGCGCTGGTGGAAGGGCGTTACAGCGAAGTAGATACGAGTTGGCCCATGCTGACCCATGAGTCCATGCCGCGACCCATGGGGCTGTACGGCGTCAGCAAGGTCTTTGGCGAGGTATTGGCACGCCATTTTGTCGATACCACGCCCATGTCGATCCTCTGTTTGCGGATCGGCGCGGTGAGCGCGGATGATCGCCCCAGCGCACCGGCTAGCTGGGCCAATTGGTGCAGCCAGCGCGACGTGGTGCAGATGATCGACCGCTGCATCGAAGCGCCGGAGAACCTGCGCTATGATATTTTCTTTGTGACCTCCAACAACCGTTGGGGCTACCGCGATTTGGAGCATGCCAAGCAGGTGGTGGGCTATGAGCCGCGTGACAGCGCCGAAGATTACCGGCGCTAGTTCTCCGTCGCGACTCGCTACCCATGCTTGATCCAATTGTATCCTCATCGATTCGCTGTATATCTATTTGGATTCTCTCTTCCTTGCCAGCCTAGAAGGAGCGCGCCACTGTGTCCACTGACGCAGCGCCCGGCAAGCACGCGGCCATTAAGCAATCCATCTGTTACCCGCTCTTTATGCCTGAAGGAATGGCCCTGGCCGATCTGGTGGCGGAAGCCGCCCGGATCGGCTATGCCGCCATTGAGCTTTGGGCGCGACCGCCGGACTTTGAAGAGATCGTCGCGCTGGCCCGGCAGCATGGGCTGGCTGTCGCCAGCATGACCGGGCATGGCTCGCTGCCCGATGGGCTGAACAAGCGCAGCAACCACGACCGCATTGAAGCGGAACTGCGCGAGTCGATTGACATCGCGGCCCAGCATGGTATCCCCGGCGTGATCTGCTTCAGCGGCAACCGGCAGCCCCACCAGACCGAGATCGAGGCGATTACGGCTGTGGCGGACGGTTTGGCGCGCGTTGCGCCCTATGCCGAGGAGAAGGGTGTGAATCTTAACCTGGAACTGCTCAACTCCAAGGTAAACCATCCTGGCTACCAGTGTGACCATACTGCATGGGGCGTGGCTGTGTGTGAGCGGGTCAACAGCCCGCGCGTCAAACTGCTCTATGACATCTATCATATGCAGATTATGGAAGGTGATGTGATTGCGACGATCCGCGAGAATATCAAGTGGATCGGCCACTTTCACACGGCAGGCGTGCCGGGGCGCAACGATCTGGACGATACGCAGGAACTCAACTACCGCGGCATCTGCCGCGCCATCGCGGCCACGGGCTATGATCTATACGTGGGGCATGAGTTCCGGCCCAAGGGCGACCCCATTGCCGCGCTGCAAACGACTTTTGAGATCTGTAACCAATCCGCGTGACGTTTGCGCGGCGATTCGGACCACTGTGCGGCCCACTTGAGCCAACTATTTGAGCCAAAGGAAGCTGGAACATGAAACGCGCCATGATTACGTGGGGCGGGTGGGAAGGGCATGAGCCGAGCATCTGTGCCCAAATCTTCTCTGCCGTCCTGCGCGACGAAGGCTATGAGGTCGAGGTGTATGACACGCTCGACATCTATCTGGACGCTGAAAAGATGGCGAGCTATGACCTGATCACGCCGATCTGGACCATGAGCACCATCAGCAAGGAGCAGGAAGCGGGCTTGCTGGAGACGATCAAGGCTGGCACGGGCTTGGCCGGGTGGCACGGCGGCATGGCCGACTCGTTCCGCAACTCGGTCAACTATCAGTGGATGGTCGGCGGGCAATGGGTGGCGCACCCCGGCAACATCATCGACTACACGGTTAACATTGTCGACCACGACGACCCGATTACCGCGGGGCTGAATGACTTTCAGATGCACTCCGAGCAGTATTACATGCACGTCGATCCGTCCAATCAAGTGCTGGCGACGACCACCTTTAGCGGTGAGTACGCGCCTTGGATCGAGGGGACGGTTATGCCCGTCGTGTGGAAGCGGCGCTTTGGCGCGGGCAAGGTGTTTTACAGTTCCCTGGGGCATGTGGCGAAGGATTTCGACGTGCCGGAGGCCAAGGAGATCGTGCGCCGCGGGATGCTTTGGGCGACGCGCTGAGGCCCTCCTCAGTGCGGAACGGCGCTCGGTTCTGCCCTCAGATTAGCAAGTATGAGTCATTGACAAAGGAAGGATCGACCATGCAGACGATTCCGTCGGATGCGACGGCGCTGGCAATCAACGGCGGCCCTCCAGCCAAACAGCGGCCTGACCCGCCCATGTTTCCCGGCGGCATGGCTATTGACGAAGCCGAAGAAGCGGCTGTGCTGGAAGTGCTGCGCTCCAAGCGGCTTTTTCGTTACTATGGTCCCGGCGATGCACCCTCCAAGGTAGCCGAGCTGGAGGCCGCTTTTGCCAAGAAAAAGGGTGTGAGCCATACGCTGGGCGTGACATCGGGCACAGCCGCGTTGATCTGCGGGCTGCAAGGGGTTGGCGTGGGGCCGGGCGACGAGGTGATCGTCCCGGCGTATACGTGGATTGCGTCGGCGACCGCGGTCTTGGCGGTTGGCGCAGTGCCGGTCATTGCCGAGGTGGACGAGTCGCTACTGCTTGATCCGGTTGACCTAGAGGCCAAGATCACGCCCTATACCAAGGCTGTCGTGGTGGTGCATATGCGCGGCGCGCCGTGCGACATGGACGCGATCATGGCCGTGGCGCGGCGGCATAACCTGAAGGTGGTGGAGGACTGCGCGCAGGCCAACGGCGCGACCTATCGGGGGCAGGAAGTTGGCTCGTTTGGCGACGCGGGCTGCTTCAGCCTGCAATTCAACAAGATCATCACTTGTGGCGAAGGGGGCATGGTCGCAACCAACCAGCAGAGCGTTTGGGAGCGGGCCGCCATGTTCCACGACGCGGGCGCGATCAACAAGCGGCATATGGAAGAAGACCTGATCTGGGGCGTTAACTTCCGGATGCCGGAGGTGCTGGCCGCGATTGCCCTGGTGCAGTTGGAGAAGTTGGACGGACTGCTGGAGGCCATGCGCGCGCGCAAGCGTATGCTCAAGGCGGGCATGGCGGACGTGATGGCGCGCAAGGGGCTGGCCTTTCGCAAGGAGCACGACGAAGCGGGCGACACAGCCATTGCAACGGTCTTTTACATGCCCACAGCCGAGCAAGCCATTGCCGTGCGCGATGCGCTGCGCGCTGAGAACATCGGCGCGAGCGTGCTCTATCAGCGCGATGTGCGCGACTTCCATGTCTACGCCCATTGGGTTCCGGTGATGGAGCAGCGCAGTTGGAGCGAGGGGGGCAGTCCGTGGCAGTGGGCCAAGCGGTCTATCGAATATGACCATGACATGTGCCCGCGCAGTTTGGATCTGCTGGGCCGCGCCGTGCATCTGAATGTAAGTCCGCTGCTTTCCAACGAGGATGTGGAGGAGATGGTCGAGGGCGTCAATAAGGTGCTGAACGCGCTGGCGTAGGCGACCCTTTCCCACTGGATCGGTTCTCTTCTACTTCAATCGTCCCTACTGGATAATCGCCATCACTGGATAGGAGTCTTTGCGTATGCGCGCCGCGGAGGAGTATCGCTACAACCGCTTGACCTGGGCGGAGATGAACGACGCGATTGGCATGCAGAAGGTCGTGCTGCTGCCGACCGGATCGACCGAGCAGCATGGCCGCCATCTGCCGCTGGATGTGGATCTGTTCCTGGCCGAGTCGGTCTGTCTGGAGGCCGGTCGACGCGCGCCGGACAAGATCTTGGTGCTGCCGCCGATTGCCTACGGCCTCAACCTGCATCACATCGACTTTCCCGGCACGATCCACATCGAGCCGGAGGTCTTTATCGCCTTCTGTCTCAATATTCTCAAGAGCGTCGCCTATCACGGCTTTCAGAAGATGCTGCTGGTCAACGGGCACGGCTCCAACACGCCTTTGATCGATCTGGTGGCGCGGCGCGTGACGCTGGAGACGGACTCGATCTGCGGCGCGCTGGGCTACTTTCCGCTGGCAATGGAGGCCTTTAACCGGGTGAAGGATACAGAGGTGATGGCCCACGCCGACGAGTTCGAGACGTCGCTCTATCTGCACCTTGCGCCGGAACGGGTGCAGATGGACAAGGCAGGTCACGGCGACGATGTGATGGGCAAGTATGTTAGCTCCGACTCGGTCTATTCGAACCCGGTGCGCTTCAATGATTATTGGGGCCGCTGGACTGATCTGGGTGTGCATGGCGATGCGCGCACAGCCACGGCGGAAAAGGGCAAGGCGATCTTCGAGGCCGCGGTGACGGGGCTGGTCGAAGTGGTGAACGAATGGCAGCAGTGGCCGATTGCTGAGCGCCAGGATATGCACACCAACCCGGTGCAGAAGCATA
>CAZZNG010000200.1:0-10688 GCA_964655505.1 uncultured Litorilinea sp.
TAGGCGGCCGACCAGAAGATGGCCGCGGCCAGCACGCCAACCCCACCCACGACCGTCAAAGCGCGCAGCACGGTACGTGCGTAAGCCGCGCCGCGGCCTGTGGACAGCCTGCCCGCGTTTCGCCAAATGAGCCACAGCAACCCCGCACCAAAGATCACCACAAACGGCAGAATGGGACTCATATAGCGGTTGAACTTGGCAAGGAACGCGCCCGTCAGCCCGAAATAAGGGACGATCCAACTCCACGCGATCACATTGCCCATCTCCAGCCGCGTCAACGGCAGCGACCGGCTTTGACCGCGCAGCAGCCACACAGCCAACCTGACCAACGTCGCCACCAGCAGCACCACCGCGGCCAATGTCCCGCCCAGCGCGAGCAGCCCCAGCGGCCAGCCCAACCCCCACTGCACCTGCTGCTCGATAAAATAAATATAGGGCGTCGTGTTGCGGTACTGGCGCGTGAAGGGGAAATCCGCCACCCCGCGCACCATCTGCCCCTGCTCGACCAGCGTGGCCTGTGCAAAGTTCTCCCAATCCAACACGGCATAGGGCGAGGCCAAGAAGAAGGTCAGCCCAGCCACCACCAGCGCCAGCGGGATCGCCAAGACGCCCCGCGCCTGCCGCCGAGCATCCTGCCCCTGTTCCGCCCATACCCAGAGCAGCCCCGCAACCACCGGCGCGGCCAGGATGGGCAGCGCGCTAAACTTGGACGCAATCGCCAGCCCCGCAGCCACACCCGCAAAAACAGCCAGCCGCAGCCTTCGCTCCTCGGCCATGCGCACAGCCGCATAGATCGCCATGACCGTGAAGGTCGTGCTGGCCGGGTCCATGGCAAAAAAGTGGCTCAACTGGATCGCCTGCGCGGTGAACGCGTAAAAAGCCGCCGCGGCCAGCCCAGCCACGCGGCCAAATAGCCGCTTCCCCAGCAGATAGACCAGCACAATGGTCAACGTATCGAGCAGCGCAATCGTCAGCCGCCCCGCGACCGCAATCGCATCACACGCGTGGTCGGCCCGCGCCATCAACTCGGTTGCTTGGACAGGGACACCCACGCGCGCCGCAGCCGGGGCCAGCCAATGCATGACCTGCCCCATCGCCACACCCATATAGAGAGGGAAATGCCCATAGGTGAAGCCGCGCCGGCTTTGGCTCGCCCGATCCCACAGCGGATTGAGTGGGCTTTTCTTGGGGTCCAGCAGTTCATCGAGAGAGGCGGGCAGCCCAATTGTCGTCGCGTAAAAACAGGCCGTGCTGCGCTCGTCCGGGTGCGAACCAACACCCTGATCAAAGTTGATATTCCAAACGCGCAAAGCAAAACCCACCAGCACCAGCAATGCCAATGCCGACGGCAAAGCCAGGCCGCGCAGGCGAGCAGCGTTAATTCGCATCAAGGGACTGTTCTCTAATCAAGCGAGGCATAGACCGCAGCGTTGCTGCACCGATTGACTTATTCCGGCGGGCGCGGCCAGTTGGGCAGCACCCATGTGATCTCCCCAGCCGAAGGCGGCGGCCAGAGCAGATAAACGTCAACCCACTTGTTCCACAAAACCAAATTGCTATCGTCATAGCCCAGGTCGATGCGGCGCGCCCGAATTGCGCTCCCTGTGTCCAGCGCTTCCCCCCGGCCATACTCCGGCACAAAGACCTGCGACCGCAGCGGGATAATCGACGGATCAACCGCCACAATGCCAAATCGCATCGTGTCGCCCGTGTAGGTGCGCCCATAGTTGCTGGCGCTAGGCGAAACACCGGCAGTGTTGGCGCTGTAGCTGGTCGCCAACATCCGAATCCTGCGCCAATAGGTATACTGTGTCCCATCCGGTGCGGTAAAGGTCTTCGGCTCGATCCGCTGCCCATACGCAATGCGGCGCTCCGCAGGCTCTTGGGCGACCCAAGTATCTTCTAAAACGCGGTTCACCTCATTCCCGTTTTCATAGCGCACGCGATAGCGTGTACGCGTGATCCCCTCCGCGCCTGGGTTCACCACCTCTTGCGTGTCGATCGGCAAGTTGGGATCAGGCACGAACAGCGTCTCGAACGGCGCGATCTCCTCAGTGATCTCGATATCTTCCTTGACACGCGTGATCTCAATTGCCAGCCCGTCCGCAAGCTCCGTCGCCAGCGGCGGACTGACGATATCCTCGCCCGAAACGCCAACGCGCAATTCAGCCAAGGCATCGGCCACGGTCTCGCCCCGCGTCCGGGTTTTGATCGTGCGTCCATCGACCGCAAGTTCCACCGGAACGCTGCGCTGGATGGTCACGCGCAGCCCCGGCATGACCTCACTGCCCAAACTGGGAACCACCAAGTCGCCCAAATAGATAGTAATCTCAGCCTGGCGCAGCGCCTCACCCACTGTCTGCGCGGTGGTGCGAATCGTAAAGGGCAGGGTCCCATCGTCGACCACAATCGGTCTGGCGCGGATAATCCGTATCTGATAGGGCAGCGGCTCCGCGCGCAGCCACCCGCGCACCGGCGCAAAGCGCGAGTTCGCCTCGACATAGGCAATCGTCGGCAGTGGATCGTCTGGTGAAGCCGGTAAGCCATCCACCACAACCGCGTCGTACTCGTCCAGTGTGATGCCTGCGTCTTCAATGACCTCGCGCGGCGTTTTGCCCCAGCTGGCCGTCTGTACGGATCGCCCGTCCACGACAATCTGGGCGGGCAGCGCCCGCTCCACGGTAATGGCCTTCACCGTGCGCAGCTTGCTGTCCAGACCAGGCGTCACCCGATCGTTCTCATGCAGCACGACGCCCAAATCCAACAGCAAATCGCGCACATAGCCGCGATGCGTCGTCACCGCCACCTGATTGCCGTCAATCGTCACAGTCACGCGCGTGGCCGTGACTGTCCAGATCAGCCACAGCGCAGCCAGCACAACGGTCGTTGCCACCAGACGCAGCAGCCAAATGGGCAGCGTCAACGTCCAAGCGCCGACGCGCACGCGGCCTAATGCAGCTGTTGCCATAAGGGCCTCCGCTGCCTTGCCAGGGGTACTGTCACCATTCGATTCGTCAGCCAAATCAGCCGGTGTTGCTCAATTTGCACGCACGTATTGTACTCAAAGCCCCTTGTTCCGCCAAAAGGAATGCTTAAGTCGCTATTTCCCCCTCCACAACAGCCATCGTCCACTGCACCGGCTGTTCATACCGGCTGTCCATAACGCCGATGATGCCGCCGCCCTCCTTTTCTTTGTTCCGGCCCCTCACTGTGCTAGCATCAAGCGCATGACCAACGCTTCCACACCCCGCGCTGCAACCACACCGTTTATACTAGGCCCAGCCTATCGCCCGATCCTGCTTCTCCTCCTTCTCGCAGCGTTCGGCTTGCGCTTGTTCCATCTCGGTGGCGAATCGCTCTGGTATGACGAAACTTTCTCCGCCTACCTCGCAGCCCAGCCCGCGCCCGACCTGATCGCCCACACCGCGCGCGACATCCACCCCCCGGGCTACTATCTGCTGTTGCACGCCTGGCGCGCCTTGGCCCGCCCTTCCGTCGCCTTTGGGCTAGAGTACCTGCTCGCCTGGCCCAGCCTCATGGCCGCGATGCTCGTGCTCGTCTTGACCGCAGCCCTTGCCCGGCGTCTCTTCGGCCAACCCGCCGCGCTCTTGGCATTGACCTTTGCCGCGCTGCACCCGACTGAAGTCTGGTTTGCCCAAGAAGTACGCATGTACGCACTCGCCGCCGCGCTCTACCTCGCAGCACTCTGGTTCGCCTGCGACTTGCTGCACATGCCCGCGCCCGCAGCAAACGCCAAGCGCAGCCGCGCGATCTCGCTCATTGCATACGGCTGCTTGGTCGCGGCCAGCCTCTATGTGCTTTACTACTCCTTGTTCTGGCTGATCGCGCTCAATCTCCTTGCGCTGCTCGACCTCTGGCGGCGACGCCGCGCCGGTTCGAATGCCCCGCTGGGGCGCTGGATCATCGCCAATAGCCTTGCCCTTCTACTCTGGTTGCCGTGGCTGCCCATCTTCATCCGCCAAGCGTTGACGCCCCCCGTCGCGCCCTGGCGTGAAGCCTGGGACAGCTTTAGCGCGCGCTGGGCAGCCGTCACCGAGGCTACCGCGGCCCTCTGGATCGGCCACACGCCGCCCGGCACGCTCAATTGGCCCTGGGCCATGCTCGTGGTTGTGTTGCTGGCGAGTACTCTTCTCTTGGCAAGCCGCGGCCAAGCTCGCCCCATCGCCTTCATCCTGGCCCTGCTGATCCTCCCGCCGCTTGGCCTGCTTGCCGTCTCCGCGCTGGGCACGCCAATTTACTTCGTGCGCTACATGGCCCCCTTTGCCACGCTCATGCCCATCGCAGCCGCCGCCCTGCTCACGCGCATCGATCCGCGTCCCGCCGCCATGATTGCCCTGAGCCTCGTCCTGGTCGAAAGTGCCGCGCTCCGCTCCCTCTGGACTAACCCGCGCTATGCATCCGATGATCACCGCGCCGCGGTCACGGATCTGGCTCACGCCTGGCGACCTGGCGACGCCATCGTCGTCAATGCCGGTTGGGTCTACACCGCGCTGGAAACCTATTGGCCGGTCGAACTGCCGTCGCCCCTCGCCGCCCATCCTCCCGCGGTCGCAGGCTGGCCGCGCCTGACCGCGTTGATAGACCAGCAGCCGCTCGACCTGTCACAGCCTCTAGTCGTGCGCACCGGCACAGTCGACGGCAGTTCCACACTAGGTTGGGGGCTGCCCGAAAGCGACTTCTACGCCATGCCAGCCGGGACAGCCGCCGCTGCTGTCGACACGCTGGCGGCAAACGCACAGCGCATCTGGCATTACCGGCTCTACGACACAGTCAACGACCCCACCGGCATCTTGCGCGCAGTTCTGGCCGAAGCAGGCGACAAGACGGTCGAACGCGCCTACCCTGGCCCTAGCTATCTCCTGCTCGAACGCTATGACAGCCGCGGGCCGATCAATGAGGAAGACAACAATGAAGACAATGGGGAAAGCAGAGACGAACCACTGGCGCAGTTCGGAGAAAATTGGTCCTTGCGCGCTGTGGCCGAACAGGGACATATCCGGCCAGGCGAAACCCTCTACGTGGACACATTTTGGTCAAACAGCGCACCGGCATCCCCCACTGACGCCGGTGCAATCGGGTTGAGTCTGCGTCTGGTCGACGACCAGGGCACAGTCTACGCCCAAGCTGACACGACGCTCGCGCTGCAAGATACCGCAAGGGACGCGGTGCGTCATGCCTTGCCGCTGCCCGCGGCCACACCGCCAGGCCCCTACTCTGTCGTGCTGCTGGTCTATGATCGAGAGACACTGCAGCCGCTTGCGCCCACGTCGCGCACAGACGAAGGCAGCGACCATGCCATTCACCTGGCAACCATCACGCTCGACGCGCCACGCAGCAGGCCGCACATCCCGCCGCCTGTTGCCCAGTTCGACTACCTCGCGCTCATCAGCCACGGCGGGCTGCCCGCTACCGTCGCGCCCAGAGCCACTCTCAACCTAGATTTGATCTGGGTCGCTCGCCCCAGCGACTACCAGGACAACTACAGCATGGAATTTACCCTGGTAGATAGCAACGGCGCACCCGCGCAGACATGGACACAGCCGCTTGGCACGCCCGCCTATCCCAGTGCCGCATGGTTAACCGGCTTTCCTGTGCGCCGGCTCATCACACTTGCGCTACCGCCAGAGATAGCGCCAGGCAGCTATACGCTCACCCTGGGGGTGCGCCGCACCGACGACGGGCTGACCATCCCCCCGCGCAACGCTTGGCTGCCCTGGATCGGCGACACGGTTACCCTGGGCACAGTCACCATCGCGACCAACGAGTAAACCCGTCACACCCACCTGTCGCACCCAATCAGTCAGGAGTACGCATGACCGGCATAAATTTACGGTCGCTCGCGCACGCCAAGATAATCTCACGCTGTTCTTGTGTGCCTGGCGCGTTGGGCAAGTCAAGCGTGAGGATAAGCGTGGCCGTGGCAATGTCTTGCGGGCGCTCTGCCGGGTCGACAGTCAACGTAATATTCTCCGGCAGCGTACCACTCCGCGGCGCAACGGTCACCCAATCCGGCCCCCCTTCAATCGCCGTGGTGTAGGCCACTCCTTCAGGCCCCTCCACGGACACCGGCACGGTCCGAACGTTAAATGGCTCTTCACACGGCGCAACCTCCACAAACAACACGGCGGGCGTCGTCGAGATACCAGATTCCACCTGCAACCGCAGTTGGATCGTCCACGGAGCAATCTCCGAACCGGACGCGGTCGGGCGCAGCACGATCGCACCCTGATAATCGCCCGGCTGTAGACTCGTCGCATCCAACGTGACAGAAAGCGTGGCCGGTGTCGACGTGCGCGAAGCCTCCGCGCTAGCCCACTCCTCCGCCCCTTCAATGTCGATATTGAAGGGGATCGATGTTCCCTGCGTCACATCGCTCACCTCAACCTCGACAGTTTCGCCCGTCTCGCCCACGCGCAAAGTCGCGGTGATGCGTGATTCAGTCGCGCCCAACTGCGGCGAACGCGCCAGCCCCGCTGCATCCAGATTGCCCAGAAAAATGTGCCGCGAATCCGTCTCGACCTCAAACTCTATGCTCGCGGTCGAAAGCTCCGGCTCGGTATAGACGCGTATGCGATTGTTGCGCATGATCACAATTTCATCGCGCCCGTCGCCGTCTATATCGCCGCCGTCGCCTGCCATATAGCCGTTGTCCACATCAAGCACCAAATCGTTGAGGCGGATGGTATCGTTGCCGTTATCGCGGATGAAAAGCCGCGGCCGCTGCCCCAATTCTTGTGGCACAGGGCGCAGCATGACCATCTCTACGTCGCCGTTCCCGCTAATATCAGCCCAAAACATATACCGTGGGCTAGGGATAAGCGTCTCCCAGAATTGATCTGCCAGCCCCGAGCCTTGCCAGCGGAAGACCCATGCGCTCGCCAACGGATAATCCGCCGTGCGCACCGCGCCCAACTCCTCGCCCCCACCCGCGGTGAATTGGCCGAAGCGGGCCACGCGCCACTCGTTTTCAACACTCGAATTGCGGTAAAGGCGGGTGAACGTATCCCCCACACGATAAACGCTCAAATTGCCTCGTGCGGAGTCGACCAGCACGATCTCGTCGATGCCGCTGCCGTCCAAATTGCCCGCATCGATCCAAGTCCAATCATTGCCCGTGCTAAAGGTGGTCTGCGTCTCCCAAGCCTCGCCCCGACGCTCCCCCTCTGGCTGGCGCAGAATCGTAAAGCGGCGGCTGTCATCGGGGATCGTGCGCTCCTCCTCCGGCACAAACTGGTCAAAGATGATCTCAGGGCCGCTGCGCGTCAGGTCAAACTCCCCCGTCGTCACCAGGCGCGGCGCAGTCTCCAGCGGCAGTTCAAAGATCGTCGCCCAGGGCACACCGTCGATGAACTCCACATCTTCCTCATCCGCGCCCACAGCCACCGGGTCAAAGATCACCAGTCGCCCGCCCTCGCTTTCCGGACGCACGGCAATGATCTCGCTGTCGCCGTCACCGTTCACATCAGCCAGCGCGAAATCGACCCAGCCGCCCGATGGGCTGAACCAAGACACCTTTAGCGCATCGCTCGGCGGCCTTGGATCGATCACACGAATGACGCCATTGGGATCGAGATAGACGATCTCATCGTCGTCGTCCACTTGGGCAGCCACCGGGCCAGCCGAAAGCACCCCAACGCACAGGGCTGCAAGGCCCACGGCAGCAAACAAGCGCCGCCAGCGCCAAGCAGCCCCTTCTACCCAAATAGCCATCACAGCCCTAACCACCAGCCCAATCAAGCCTTGCCCAACACCGCAGCCAGCAGCGCCATGCGGATATACATGCCGTTGCGCATCTGCCGGAAGTAGGCCGCGCGCGGATCGTCGTCCACCCCATAGCTGATCTCGTTGACGCGCGGCAGCGGGTGCATCACAATCATCTTCTCCTTGGCCTTCTGCATCAGCGCTTCATCCACCACATATTGGTCGCGCACTCGATCATACTGCGCCAAGTCGGTGAAGCGCTCCTTCTGCACGCGCGTCACATAGAGCACGTCCGCCGCCTCAATCACATCCTGAATATCGTCGGTGATCCTTGCCTTGTGTCCATGCGCCTCCACGACCTTGAGCACATCCTCCGGCATCGCCAAGATCTCCGGGCTGACAAAGTCAAACTCGACGTCGTAGTTCACCAGCAGTTTTGTCAGGCTGTGGACCGTGCGCCCGTACTTCAGATCGCCCACCATCGCTACACGCAGTTGGTCGATCCTGCCCAACTCCTCCAAAATCGTGAAGAGATCGAGCAGCGCCTGCGTCGGATGCTCGCCAATGCCGTCCCCTGCATTGATCACCGGCTTGCTTGCATAGTGGGCCGCGGTCGCCGCCGCGCCAACTTCCGGGTGGCGCAGCACGATCACATCCGCATAGCTTTCCAGCGTGCGCACTGTATCAGGCAGGCTCTCGCCCTTGGTCACCGAGCTATATTGCACATTGTTGATCGGGATCACCTGCCCGCCCAGGCGCAGCATCGCGGCCATAAAGCTCGAACTCGTGCGTGTGCTCGGCTCATAAAAGAGATTCGCCAGGATCTTACCTTGCAGCAAGTCCGCGCTGCCGAATCGCTCCACCAGCACCCGCATCTCATGCGCGACCCCTACGATGTAATCCAGCTTTGCCTTGTCAAATTGGCTGACACTGATAATATCCTGACCGTAGAAGCCGTTGGCATTGAAATCCGCCGGCATCTTGCCCACATCCTTGACAACGCTCATTCGAACCCTCCCGCTCTGACGACTAAACTGGCCTGCATAAATCTGTTATTGAATCCCACAAATCAATCCTACAAATCCATCGACAAAAAAGCCGGTGCCTTTGCACCGGCTGCAACTAGTTCTCATCGGCAGCGCCAAACAGCACCCGCCCGCTGCCGGGCGTTGCCGTCACCTTGCCGTCCTGGAACACCGTTTCCCCACGCAAGACCGTCCTGCACACCCGGCCATACACTTGTTGGCCGTCAAAGGGTGTCCACTTGACCCGCGTGTGCATGGCCTCATGCGTCAGCGTGTACGGCTCGTCTACCTCAACCACCACATACGAATCGGACAATTCAGGCAGCCCAAAGACGCGCCGCGGCCCATCTACACAGCGTGCAATCACATCGTCAAGCGAGAGCCGTTCATTGTGCACCGCGGTGAGCAGCATAGGCAGCATGGTCTCCACGCCTGGCACACCTGGCGGGGGCGCATCCGCCTGCTGCTTCTCCTGGAGCGTATGCGGTGCATGGTCGGTGGCAAAGAGGTCAACATAGTCCAGGTATTCCCACATGGCCGCCACATCATCCGGTGTCGCCAGACGGGGCCGCATATCGCCCAGCGGTCCCAACCGGGCTGCGTCTTCTGTCGAAAGAAAAAGGTGATGCGGCGTCACCTCGCAAGTAACCGGATAGCCCCGTTCCTTCGCCGCCGCGATCAACTCGATCTCGCTGCGTCGCGTCACATGCACAATGTGCAGCGGCGTATTGTACAGGTGGCTCAACGCCAGACAAACCGGCAGCATCAATTCCTCTGCATGGACCGCAATCGGCCCGATGCCGCTCGGCTGGCCGCGCATCCGGTATCCATGCCGGTCGCCCGCTTCGGCCCACGTGCGAAAGAAGCGATGCATCAGATCAAGCGACTCAATGCGCAGGCTGCCAAAGGTGTCGCTCACATAGATCTTAAGCCCGCAGACATGTGCCGCCGCAGGCAAATAGGCATCCAGTTCCGACGTGGTTGCACCGGCAAACAACCCCACATCACACACAGCCTTGGCCGCGGCCAATTGGGCCTTTTGCCGGATCAACTCCGGCGTGGCAGTCGGCGGCAAGGTATTCGGCATATCCAACACTACGACCACACCGCCTGCCAGCGCGGCGGCTGTCCCAGAGGCAAAATCTTCCTTAGCCGGATACCCCGGCTCGCGCAGATGCACATGTGCGTCGATCAGCGCCGGAAGTCGAATTGTCGTCATGAATTTCCAGTCCGCTTGTTACCCAAATCGGATGCCCGTAGGGTATAGTAAAACTTGATAGGTCAGACTACCGTTAAGCACATTGTAGCCGCTTGCTCAAGAATGGAGCAAATGGGTACAGCCCTGCTCAAGCGCGTCTCCCGCCAGGCCAATTGCCCAGAAATCCAGGTCGAGTTGCACCAAAATTGGAGCGCTTCGTCAGACCAACGTCAGGCGCACAAAGCAGGGATTCGCTACGCTTGACCCAACCTCGATCATCGGGAATGGGTGCTACCGCGATAGGGTGCTATCGAGAGTCGATGCAATCAAAATGAAACAAAACGCACAAGGAACCGTTGAATGAACGCAATCAAGCGACCAACCATTTCAGGCAGGGCCGTTTCCATCGGCGTTGGCATCTTTGTCCTCGTCATCCTGGTCTTTGCCTTCAGCAGCCAATTTTTTTACTTCTTCGAGCGCGTCGATGAGAGTCAGGTCGGCGTGCAGTTCGTCAGCGGGCGCATCAAAAATATTGTTGGCCCCGGTGTTTACAGCGATGCGGGCCTCTTTGTCGACATCAAACGCATCTCCAGCAAAGCTGTCCCCTTCAGCGTCACCGACCAGGAGTTGATTACCAGAGACAAGCAGCGCATCGGCCTGATCGTCACCGGCGATGTCTTCCGACCAAACGTTGCCCAGGCTGATTTGATCCGAAACCTGTGGGGCGAGTACAGCGAGTTGTA
>CAZZNG010000201.1:0-10670 GCA_964655505.1 uncultured Litorilinea sp.
CGCGTCCATCTGCTTGGCGCGCTGCAACAATTCCATGCTGCGCATGTACTTCGCCTGGGGCCGCACAGTGCGATAGAGGCGCGGCACCGTCTCGGTATTGTGGTTGAGGATTTCGGGCCGCGCGTCCATCACCGTCTGGAGCGCATGCAAATAGCCCTTGAAGTCGGGGATCAAGACCTCGACCGTGCAGCCTGGCGCAAGCTGGCGAATCCAGTGGATGCTTTCGGCAAAGACCCACGCGCCGCCATCGGCCTGTTCATCGCGGTTGACGCTGGTCAACACCGCGTGCTGCAGCCCCATCGCGGCCACGCTTTCGCCCACACGCCGCGGCTCATCCGGGTCAAGCAGCCCCGGCTTGCCGGTCTTGATCTTGCAGAAACCGCAGCTGCGCGTGCAGGTATCGCCCATCAGCAGGAAGGTAGCCGTCCCCCGTCCCCAACATTCGCCGATATTGGGACACATGGCCTCTTCACATACGGTGTGCAGATGCTTGCCGCGGAAAAGTCCGCGCAGTTCCCGATACTTGGGGCTGTCTGCCGGACGCACGCGCAACCATTCGGGCCGGCGGCCGCGCGTCAACGTGCCGGGACCGCTAGCGGGCGCGGGATCAAGGCGGATTGTGCCATGCTCATTCATCGACACACTACCATATTCCATACGTTTATCTCTTTCTTGCCACAGAAGACCAAACTGACGCACGATGCCGTGTCTGATCCAGCGCGTCTGGGCCGTCCGGCTCGTGCACGACAAGCACAGTCGCGGTTGCCATGCCCAAATAGAGCCAGAATAGCACGGTCATGTGCGGATAGGTCATGTTGAACCAATAGTGGTCAAAGACGCCGCTGACCAGCGCGCCCAAGACCGCGCCCACCAACCCCAGCAGGATTGGCTCCAGCCGCCCGCTCACCTCTTGTCGCCAAGCGCGGATGCAAATGACAAAGAAGCTGGCGGCAACCATCAAATAGGCCCCCAAGCCCACCAACCCCATATTTTGGGCAATGATGAGATAGACCATGCTGACGCCCAGGTATAGGTCGATGTCCGGCACACCTGTAAACCCCACGCCAAAGACCGGATAGCGCCGGATCAGACGCAGCGCGTCCTTGTATTCGCCAAAGCGCATCTGGGTCGCCAAGTCCTGCCCAGTGAAACCGGCCAACAAGCGGTCCACATAGGCTTGCGTTTGAGGCAGCAAGAAGAGCAGCAGCAAGCCAAGCAGCCCAACTAAAAGCAGGCGACGATATTTGACGACTGCCAGCAGCCCTACGCTGGCAGCCAGGCCAAGCAGCGCCGAACGGCTGTAGGTGAGGTAAATCGCCAGCGCAGCCGTGCCCATCATGATCCAAGCCAGCCAAGCAGGAATGGTCCGCTCCCGCGCGACGACCTGGGGCGCAACCAGCCCGCCCACAAGGATCATCATGCCGCCCAAGACGTTGGGGTCGACGGCTGTGCCAATCGCGCGCAGGGTTCCTTCAGGGTCATCCTCGATGTAGCGCAACGCCCCCGCGCCCGCGGGATAGTCAAAACGCGCCAGCCGGTTGAGGATGGCGACAGTCCAATCCACAGGAATAACGTAAAAGATCACCGCCAACAGGGCCGCGCCCCAACCGGCCAACAACAGCCAGCGCGTAATCCACAACACTTCATCTTCTGTGCGCACGCTGTTGACCGTGACAAAAAAGAGCGCAATCCCTAGCAGAATCTCGGCAAAGCGGCGCACGATGAACTGGTTGGCCGGGCTATGAACCAGCCCCAGCGCAAAGCTGAAAACAGCCAAGGCCATGAAAGCCGCCACAAAGCCGCCCACCGGGGACGCAATAAAGCGCCGCTCCTTGCCGATTGCCAGCTTGAAGACCCAAACGAAAAAGAGCGCGCCCAACGCCAGATCGAGGAAGGTAGGCTTAAAGCCGATGCTGAAAGGCAGGCTGGCAAAGGGCAGGCCAAAAAGCACCGCGGCCAGCGCAACAAAGCCCCAGTGGGTATCAGCCAGGATCAGCGCGCCGCCGACCAGCGCCACGCCCAATGCCAGCGCAGCCAGAGGACCGGCCACGCCAACCAGCAGCGTGATCGCCAGCGCGCCCACAACCAGCGCGCTCCACACGACCATGCGCCGCACAAGCGGATTGGGCGAAAGCACCCAGCGTTGCAATTGTTCCAGCGATGCAGTCACAGCTTCTCTCTTACATCTATCCCAAACGATCCCAAGTGCATTACTGTATCCGTCCCGTCGCTATCACGACCCGCTCGCGCCCATCTTCCAGCGGAACCGGCGCGGCATTGGGCCTATCGGGATCATAAAGCACCACGGTCAGCCGGTACGTGCCTGCTGCCAGCGACGGTGGCGTCAGTATACCATAACTGACCCGTGTCGTGCGCTCCGGTAACAGCGCGGGCAGCGGCTGATCCTGCTGCGCGACCAGTTGCCCCGCGGCGTCGAGCAGTTGCACGCTCACCGCCAACGGCGCGCCCTGCTCTTGCCCATTCTCTTGCACGCTGCCCGACCAGCCAAGATGGACGGTCAGCCAGCCCCCGGCAGGTAGGTGATCCGGCTCAACGGTCGCCTCGACCAGCAGGAGACCGTTGGCAAACGCCGCATCAACCGGTCCAAGCGCATCCGGCGGGCGCGCATACAGCACCAGGGGCCAATCGGCCACATATGTCTCGGCGACCGGCGCATAGTGATCACGCAGCGCGGTCTGCGCGGCGCGGTCTGCATCCCATCCAGCCGAGGGCTGCTCGACCAGCACCACATGCCGCACCCCGTCTGCCGCCATGCGCGCCACTTCAGCGCGCGCGGCGTCCAGGTTGTTGGCTTGCGGCGGCAGCACCAGATGGGGCACGGGGCCGGCGTAGTAATACCACAAGGTCGGGTCAGGGTAGTTCTGCACCAAGCGCGCCGACGCCGGTTCAAGCCCTTGCGTCAACTGTTCCAGGCGAACGGCCAACGCGCGCCAGCCGCGATCCTTGGAATAGGCAGGCAGGGTCCAACTGCGCGCCAACCCCACCACCATCGCCACCAGACACAGCCCCCACAGGAGGCGCGGCCAGGCCAAACGCCGGTAGCGCGCCTCGACAGCCGCGCTCGCCAGCAAATAAATAGGCGGCGCGACCGCAACCAAATAGCGCTCGTCGAAGATGGGGCGCGCCTGTGCGCTCAGCCACGTCAGCCCCAGTGGCAGCGACCAGCCCACCAGCAGCCAGATAGCCGCCATGGGCCGCGCCCTACCCAGGTGCACCGCGCCTACGCCCAGCGCACTCAGCAGCAGGAGCGCGGGCAGCCACCGATAGCCGGGGGGAGTTGTCGCGCCGGTGAGCAGGGCCGCGTGCGCGCGCACGCCTGCATCGAGCAGGGTTGGCGAATCGCCGTTGCCAGTATAGCCAGTGAGGATCTGATTGGCTGCGAACAGCCAGGGCAAGAAGAGCAGCCCAAGCGCCAGCAGCAGCCCACCAAAGCGCAGCGCGACCAGCGGGCGCTTGGCAATGAGCGCGAGCAGAGCAACCGCCGCCCCATGCGCCAGGATCACATAGGCGGCATAGTAGTGGGTATGCAGGGCCAGCAGGCCGGACACGACATAGACTGCACCGCTGCGCCAGCCGGGCCGCGCCCACCACGCCACCGCGGCCACGGTAGCCGCGGTCGTCAACGCCAAGTTCATGCTGTACATGCGCGCATCTTGGGCATGCCAGATCAGATATGGGCTGACCGCGGCCAGCACGCCCCCGGCCAGACGGTTTGCCTCGGACAGATCCAGCCGCGCCGCCAAAGCCAGCAGCAGCGCCACAGCCAAGATACTCCACCAGGCGCTAGGATAGCGCAGGCTGAACTCGCTGTGCCCGGCCAGCTTGAGCCAGCCATGTTGCAGCCAATAGGAGGCAACCGGATGGGGTTCGGCCAGTTCCAGCGTGCGCGACACAATTTCTGCAGGCGAAGCAAGGCTGAAAAAGTAGCCGAACGCCTCATCGCCACGCAGTTCTTGCGCGTCCAGCCGCGCAACACGCAGCGCATAGGCCGCCAGGATCAGCATCAACGGCAGGATGCGCCGCGTCATACCCTGCTTCTCCGCGGCCGCACGTCCCAAAGCAGCACAGCGCCCGTCAACAGCAGCGCGGCCAGGCTGATCCATGCACCATAAACGACGCTCGCAGGCTGGTAGCGCAGGGTGAACGCCACGCTGCCGGGCGGCATCCACAGCCCGACCAGGGTCAAATCCACCCGCGTGGGCAGCAGGTAGGGCCTGCCTGCATCGTCGGCGGCAGGGCAGGCCGCGCCGTCACAGACCGCGTCGACAACCTCCCAGCCAGGCAGCCAGACCTCACTCAGCACCAACATGCCGCCCGCGGCATTCGACACAGTCCCTCGCAGGGCGTTGGCCGCAACCCGCGCCAGTTGGATCTCGGCATTGCTTCCACCCGCCGCGCTGGCTTCCGGCGGCGCGGCAGTGGCATAGGCTGACTCCGGCGCGACCAGGGCTGTCGCGTCCAAATCAAACTGATGATCGGCAAGATGGGCCAGGGCCACGTCATCGTCCGCCGCGGCGACCGCGCGCGCCAACCAAGCACGCGGGGCCGGATCGGGCAGCCGGTGCAAATAGGTGGTATCTTCGGCCTGGGGAAATTCGCCCAGCAGGTCGCTCGGCCCGAAAAGCTCACGCCGCCAGGTCAGCACATGCGACACCCCCAAGGCGCGCCACATGCGATCCAGGGGAAACTGGTCGAAGAGGGCCGCGTAGCGGGCAACGCGCAGCGGGCTGCTTCCCCACACATCTTCAATGCCCACGACCATGCCATAGTCGTCAAAGACTCGATACTCGTTGTAGACGCGCCCCGGCAGCCCGTCCCGCGTCGGCTCGTCGACCGCGGCGACCAAGGCAGTCACTTCAGGCGGCAGCGCCGCGCGCTCGGCGGGACGCAGGCCGGTGAGATTGGTGGCGACATTGGCCCAGGTCAAATTGACAAACGCCAGCCCCAACAGCAGCAGCGAGCGCTTGGTTGACCAACCGGGCAACCACACGATCAACGCCGCGGCCAGCCCCAAGATCATGGTAATGGCCGCGATCGACAAATAGGCATAGTTGCCCACGGCTGTACGCCCTGCCAGTTGAAAGAGCAGGCCAAAGATATAGGTTCCGCCCACCACCAACACGCCGCCCAGGATCGCGGCGCGGCGGCGCGGCCCTGGAGCCAGTTCGCGCACCAGCGCAAACCCATAGGCGGCCAGCCCGGCCAGCGCCACGGTGACCAAGTACGCGGCGCGTTCTTGGCCGCGGAACCAGCCCCAACCGGGCGCGAAACGATAGAGCAGCGGGTAGAGCGGGCCATTGCTCCCCAACGACGCCAGCAGCGCCAGCAGCAGCAGTGTAACCAGAAACCAGATACCCACGCGCCAGGGCAGCGCACCATTCACCAGCATAGGGGGGGCGCTGCGCGGGCGGGCCGTCACAACAAAGAGGGCCGCCAGCACCAGCACAAGCCCAACGATGCCGATGTAGACAGGCGAATATTGGGTGAGCACACGCGGCAAGAGCAACTGCCAATAGTCGCGCCAGGCAAAGCCGCCGCTGACAAAGGTATAGTCTACGTCGGCGCGCACGCTGTGCTGGGCAAATTCCCAACTGGGCCACCACTGCGCCGCGGTCAGCCCCACGGTGAGCAGGGCCACGCCGATCAAACCCATGCCATGCCGCCAGCCCGCGCGCAGCCCGATCATCAACGCCGCCACCCAGCCTGCCGTGGCATAGATCGCAAGCAGCAGCGTCTGGCTGTGCCCGGCCAGCACCAGGGTCGCGGCCGCCAACGCAGCCCCGCACCACCAGCGCAGTCGTTCAGGCTGTGCCCAGGCGCGCAGCAAGAGCCACCAGAGCAGCGGCAGCCAGATCGCTGTGCGCAGAACCGCCAATTGCAGCGGCGCGTAGCCGGTGAGATAACCGGAAAAGGCAAAGGTGATGCCAGCCAGCAGACCGGCCCACCCATCCCCTGTCAAGCGTCGCGCCCATAAGAAGGCGAACCAGCCGCCTAGCGCCGTGTGGACAACAGCCTCCACTTGCAGCCAGTAAAGGCGCGCCGCGACGCCTTCAACTGGCAGCGTCAGCAGCAAGATCAAATTGCTGATGGGATAGTAGACTGCGGCTTGAACGTCGGCTAGAAAGGGATGGCCGCTGTAGGTGTAGGGATTCCAAATAGGCAGTTCGCGGCCGACCAGCGCGGCGCGCTGAAAGAGGCTGAAGGGCAGGAAGTGATCAGTGAAGTCGCCAGGCGCAAAAGTCGCCCACCCCAGCAGAAGCGGCGCATAGAAAAGCGCGGCCAGCAGCGCAAAGCCCCATCCCGCGTAGCGCAACAGGCCGCGGATCGCCCGCCCCTCAACACCCTTGTCAACAGCCGCGTTGCGCGCAGATCGTGCTCCATCGCTCATGGCGGGTCATCGCACCTCGACCATGCCCAAGCGCACGAAGTCGCTGCCGTCCGGCGTACGCAGGCGCGGCGCTCCTTCGAGTGCTGGATTGTAGAGACCCGCAATCACTTCATAGCGACCGGGCGGCAAATTGTCGGGCAGCAGCAGCCCGGCCCGTTCGATCAGTTCTTCGTTGGCGGGCAGTTGGCTGAAGGGCAGGTAGCCATCCTCCGGGCCAGTGTCCAGCATAGCCGCGGGGTTGCCTTCGGGCCGCAGCAACTGCACAAACCAGCGCAGGTCTTGATCGTTTTGATCTTGCAGTTGATAGCGCACATCCACCGGCAGCACGCGCCCCGGCAAGCTCAACGACGGCACACGGGCCGCAATCAGCGTGATCTGGCTTGTCCCTGCGCCCACCAAGGTCGCGTTGAGCGGCGTTTCGGGCGCATGTTGCAGCAAGGTCGCTGTGCCATAGTCCACCAGGCGGAAATCCTCATACCAAGTGTCATTGGCCTTGTATGCTTCGGATGCCAGCCACTGCTCAACTGTGTTCTCCGGGTCGTTGGGGGGCAAGCCGCCGGTGACCAACCAAACGCGGTTGTAGCGGGCCAGCACATCACGCATCATCCGCCCGGCTTCTTCATACTCCATGCTGCTGGGAGCCAAGCCGAACATGGGGATCGGCTCCTTGCACTCGCCGCCCAGCCAGTTCATGGGGATCTGATAGGCGAAGGGCGCAACCGTCACAATCGCGTCGTCGCCGTCTGCCGATGCACAGATGTCGCGGATGATGGCCCGGTAGCCTCGTTCAGGGTCGCCATAGTGGGGATTGTGGGCGACTTCACCCAGCCAAACCACGATCAACAGCAGCGGCAAAATGGGCAGCAGACTGCGCACCGGCGTGCTGGGCAGCCAGCGCTCGGCAGAAATGCGTTCGGTCGCCCTGCCCTCTGCCAGCCACCACTGGACAAACGCAGCCGTCAACGTCAACAAGACCGCGCCGCCAATGGCAAAGAGCAGCAACTGCACATTGCCGTCCGACCACAGCCAGGCCAAGTCCGTATTGGCGACAAAGTTGGATCGCATCAGGCGGAACTGACCAACCACGGGACTATCCCCCAAGGCCAGGATCGATTGGGCGGGCGGGCCAAAGGCCAGCGGGTTCTCCCAATCGGTGGGATAGAGGTCGCGCAGGCGAATTTCAAAGTTGACAAAGTTGACCACGACCGCGGCCACCTGCACGATGAAGGAGATGGGCGTCAGAACCAAGAGCAGCCAGCCGCCGCGCCCCAGGTGTGCGGTCAGGGTGCGCCATCCCCGCTTGGGCCGCCACGCTTGCAGCGCCCCGTCAACTTGCTCCATCCACGGCGCAAGCCACAGCACCCAAAATGGCGCAAGCGGCACAAGGAAACGAGGCCCCCAGGCAAAACCGGCCCACCACATCCACCACATGCTGTATAGCAGAATCAGCACGAGGCTGACCGCGCCGCTCATGATCGCCTCATGGCGATGGCGGCGTCGGAAAACAAACCAGGCCGCGACGCTGGCAAAGAAAAGGGGCGTGAACCAAAAGACGCCGCGATAGGGGCTGACCAACAGACCCCACAGCCCTTCCCAGATCGGCGTCGAGAAGCCTTCGCCGGAGTCAAAGTGATAGCCCGTCTCAAACGGGTTGCCAAAGCGCATGTAGTTGTAGAGCAGCAGCAGCAAATTCGCCAACAGGAGCGGCGCGGCAAAGGCGACGACGCCGGAGAACCAGCCCCGCGGCAGCACCAGGCCGCCAGCCGGTTGAACAGCAGCCGGTTGGGCGACGCTCTGCCGCGATCGCTGTGCCAGCCACAACGGCAGCCCAAAGGCATACAGCGCCATCACCGCAATCAACAAGGTATGCGCCGTGACCGTCGTCACGGCAACGCCCGCGGCAATTCCAGCCACCGCAGCCCACATAACCCTGCCCCGCGTGCGCAGCCAGCGCACCAACGCGGCAAAACAGCCAAAGAGCGCCAGCGCGCTCAGCGGCTCGCCAAAAAACTGATTGGCATAGGGCCAAGCAATCGTACCCAGGCCAAAGAGCAGCACCAGGCCCGCGCCTGTGCGCTCGCGGTAGCCAAGCGTGCGCGCGAACCACCAAAGCACCAACGCGGTCAAGGCAGTGACCACGCCATTCCAGAGCAGCGTGCCTTGCAGCAGCCCCACCGTTATGTCGAGTTGAGCCAGGGTGCGCAGGAAGAGATACCAGGGCACAGCCAGGATCGCGGGCGCGGGGCCTTTCTTGCTGTAGACCTCGCCATCCGATCCAAAGGCCCCCAGCACTTCGCCGGGGCTGTTCACCCATTGGCTCCATGCAATCGTGTTGGTATCGACTTCGCCGCGCAGCGCCACCGATTCGGTGATGCTGAACAGGCTGACTTCGTCAACAACGTGAAACTTGCTGGAATGGCTCATGGTGTAGACCGCCACCAAGAGCGCGCACACCACTACCATGCCGTAGAGTCGAGCAGACATAGACGCTATCTAGATTCCCCAAAATCGCAGCCGCATAACGGCCAGGGTGTAGTCGCGGAAAATGCGCCAGAAGCCGGTCTTGCTGTCGCCGTGCCGCCGCAAAATGTAAAAGACCGGCACTTCCAAAATCTTCCAATGTCGCCGCCAAGCCAACACCAACAGACGGATGAAATAGTCGCCGTAGCCGTAGAAGATGCGATCAAACGACGGAGCCAGCTCAAAAAGGCGCGCACGCCGCACAGCAAAGAAACCGCTCAAGTGATCCTGGATCTGGGTCATGAACAGCGCGCGGATAAAGACATTGTAGAAAAAACTAAGCCGGTAGCGCAGGGCATCCTCCATGCCCCCCTGCATGACAAAACGGCTGCCGATCACCAAGTCGTAATAGCGCAGCAGATCGACCATCTGCGCGATCATGGCCGGGTCGTGGTTGAAGTCGGTATCCATGACCACCAGGGTGTCGCCGCGCGCCAATTCCAAACCGTGGCGAATCGACTTGGCAAGCCCCCGATCCCGCGTGCGCACCACCAGCCGAATGCACGCCTGCTCGTTGAGCGGCCCTATCCATGTCTGGGTCTGGGCCTCCTCGCTGCGCAAGCGATACCGCTGCGTCACGACCTCGGCTGTGCCGTCCGGGCTGTTGTCGTCCATGACCAACACTTCGTAGACGATACCTGTATCGATCAGTTCACGCTCGATGGCGTCGATGAGGTCACAGATGTTGTCCCGCTCGTTATACGTCGGCAGCACAATCGACAGGGTGGGCGCTTGCGCTGCTGGCATCGATTGCGCTGGTCGCACCGATCCCACGTCCACTTCTTCCTCCATGCGCTAGGCCCCGGCCAGGCGGCGCAGCGTGGCGCAGATATAGAGCACCTGCTCGTCGGTCAGTTTGGGGGAACTTGGCAGATTGATTCCGCGTTGGCTCAGACTGTGGGCCACAGGCCGCGGCGTGTCGCTGTGATAGGGCGGCAGCGTATCAAGCGAGTGGAAAAAGGGGCGGCTGTCGATGCCATGCTCGCGCAGCGCCACCACCAGTTGATCCCGGCTCAACGGAAAAGGCGGGTCGACCAAGATCGACGCCATCCAAAAGACGTTGGTCGTGCCCTCGGCCTCCACCGGCAGCGTAATGCCGGGCACACCGGCCAGTTGATCGGCATAGAGCGCGGCAATGGCGCGCTTGCGCGCAATGAAGGCGTCGATCCGCTCCATCTGGGCCACGCCGACCGCGGCCTGCATGTTGGTCATGCGGTAGTTAAAGCCCACCTCGTCGTGCCAGTAGCGGCGCTGCGGCGGCATGCCGTGGTCGCGCAGCATCCGGCAGCGCGCGGCCAGCGCCGCGTCATCCGTGGTGACCATGCCCCCCTCGCCCGTGGTAATGATCTTATTGGCAAAGAAGCTGAAGCAGCCCAGGCTGCCCCATGCACCGGCGCGCCGCGGCCCGATGGCCGCGCCGTGGGCTTCGGCAGCATCTTCGACGATGAACAAGTTGTGCTGTTCGGCCAGCGCGGTCAGTTCGGCCATGGGAGCCATGTGGCCGTAGAGGTGAACAGGCATAATGGCCTTCGTGCGCGGGGTGATGAGCCGGGCCACGTCGTCGGGGTCGATGGTCCACGTCACCGGATCGACATCGGCAAAGACAGGCCGCGCGCCAGTGTAGATCACTGCATTGGCGGAGGCAATAAAGGTCAACGCGGGGACAATTACCTCGTCATCCGGGCCAATGCCGAGCGCATGGACCGCCAGATGCAGCGCGGTCGTGCCGTTGCTCACCGCG
>CAZZNG010000202.1:0-5039 GCA_964655505.1 uncultured Litorilinea sp.
GCCGGCCTTGTAGCGCGGGGCATGCTGCGCGCGGCGCCATGGCGAGTCCGCGGCGGCCCGTCTAACGGGCTGCAAGCACGGCTCGATTTCGTCGAGAAAATAGGCCGTCGTTTCGCCGGGCTCGTCGACGAGCTGAACCCCGTATTTCGTGTCGCTGTAGATGTAGTCGACGATTGCGATCTTGCCGCGCTCGTTGAACTGGTTGGACAGAATTTTGACGTGCTCGCCGATGCGCGGGAGCCAGGGGGAGAGGTGGTGGTCATCAGCGAAAGACGTTTCGCCGCCCAGTGTTTTGCCACACAGTGTTCGCCACACAGTATTCGCCGCCCAGTGTCTCCCCGCGTCGGAGACGTTTGCAGGTGGCAATTTGTTCTGCCATCAGGTTTCACCCGGCAAGGCAGAAAACAAAAAACGCCGGCCACTTGGTCATGGTCGGCGCGTTCACTATAATATCGCTATGATGATATGCGGTATGAAAATACCTGGTATAGAGTTGTTAATTCGGCAGCGTCTATCGAGTTCAACCGGGAATAAGTGGGAACAAAAAAGAGGCGACGGCCGGATTCGAACCGGCGATCGGGGTTTTGCAGACCCCTGCCTTACCACTTGGCCACGTCGCCCCGTTTTGCAACAGAACTTAACTGAAGTATACAAATAGTAGCAACGGGGCCGGGAAATGTCAAATCTAGACAGGCCGGGCAGGCGCAGCCAGCGCACTCAACACAAGATACTCAACACAAATACTCAACACAAGATGATGAACGAGCAAACATAAAGAGTAAACATAGCGCATGACAAACGATATGGTGCATCAGCGGCCGCGCGACCAAATTCTATATTGCGACAACTGCGGCATCTCCTTCCTCTGGTCGCAGGAGGAACAGCAGCAAGCAGAGCGCACGACACCTCCCCGCTACTGCGCGGGCTGTCGCGTGCTTGCGCCGCCGGAAGGGTTCGAACGCGGCCTGGTCAAGTGGTTCAACCGGCGCAGACGCTACGGCTTCATCATCCGCCGCGACGCGGACGAAATCTTCGCCCACGGCTCGGATGTGGTGGGGCGGCAAAGTATGCGGCCCGGCGACTTGGTCGAATTCCGTGTGGAGGAAGGCGACCGCGGCTTGATGGCAAAAGAGATTCGCATCATCGACCACACCGATGAACCGATTGCCGTATAGGCAGCGCTGGCACAAGCAGCCGGGTCAAACCTGCACAAAAGCAAGCAACGTCACCAACCAGAAAAATTTTGCATTTTGGCGCGATAATGCTAGACTAAACGATGGTCTGAAGCGAGGGGCCGGATCGATTCGGCCCCTCGTTCTTTCTGCTCGTAGGGCGGTCCTGCGGGCCACTCCATAGAAAGACGCAAGGGAGATTTACATGAGCGTGACCGACAGCGAGCTGCGGGAATATGAGTTGGTCTATATCCTGCAGCCGGAAACCAAGGAAGAGACGATTCTCAGCCTCAACGAACGTGTGAGTCAGCTGGTTGCCGACCAGCAAGGCAGCATGACGACCACCGAGTTGTGGGGCAAGCGCGCGCTGGCCTATCCAATCGAAAAGTTCTTCGAAGGCCACTATGTGCTGCACCGTTTCCAGATGACCGCAGCAGGCACAGGCGAAATCGACCGGCTGCTGCGCTTCAATGAGAACGTTATGCGCTACCTGCTCGTGCGCACGGATGAATAGGTAAAGGAGCCATCATGACTGAGCAAACAAACCCCACCGCGGGCGAAGAGGAAACCACCCAGGCTCCGACTGAAACGCAAGAGTCTGTGGCACAAGAGTCCGTCGCGCAAGAACCTGTCGCGCAAGAATCTGCGGCCCAAGAGCCTGTCGCCCAAGAGTCTGCCGCGCAGGAGCCTGCGACGCAAGAACGCCAACCGGCCCCGCGCCCCGAAGCACGCCGCGCCGAGTATGACGACGACGATGAAGATGAATACGACGGCGACGGCGACGATGACGAATTCGAAGACGAGTATGAGGACGATCAGGACGAGGACGACGATCTTTACGTCGAAGGTCCTGCTGAATATGTCCAGCGCGAGCGCGGCGGCCGCGGTCGTCGCATCGGCGGCGATGTGCGCCCCGACGAGATTGACTACAAGAACATCGCCCTGCTGTCGCGCTTCCTAGACCGCCGCGGGCGCATCTTGTCCCGCCGCAAGACCCGTGTTAGCGCCAGAGTGCAGCGCCGGATCGTCAAGGCGATCAAGCGTGCCCGTTACCTTGCGCTGCTGCCCTATACTGGTGAGCACACCCGCATCGTACGCAAGCGTAGGTAGGGGGCGCCATGGCGAAGCGCAACAGGCGCAGGGAAGAACAACCACGCGAATTAACGCGCAAGGAGCACCGGCAACGCGCCCGCGACCGCGAGCGTAACCGCCGCTTGATGCTCGGCGCGGGCGTCGCGTTGGGGTTGGCGCTGTTGTTCGTTGTCATCGGCGTGATTAGCGAATTTGCCCTCCGTCCGAATCGTGCGGTCGCCAGCGTCAACGGCGACCGCATCGTCGCGCGTGAGTACTGGAAGCGCATCTATCTCGAACAGAATCGCATGCAGAATCAGTTCGTCCAGTTGGCGCAGCTGGAGCAGCAGTTCGGCGGGCAAGGTTTCTTTGCTACGCAGCTCAACCAACTGCAAGCGACCTTGAGCAGCCCCTTCACGCTTGGCGTCGAAGTGCTCGACCGCATGATCCGTGAAGAAGTGGTGCGCCAAGCCGCGGCGCAGCGGGACATCAGCGTCAGCCAAGAAGAGATCGACGAAGCGATTCGGGCGGAAGTGGCCGCGCGGGCCGGTGCAGTGACTGTGGCGCAGGCAACCGCCACAAGCGAAGCCGCGGCCGCCGCGACCACCACAGCCGAAAGCTGGACACCCACGCCAACCGCCACGATTGATGTATCGTCTACCATCACAGCTACAGCCACGCCGGTCCCCACGCCCGAACCGCCGCCCCCCGCGCCGATCATCACTGACGAGCAGTATGAAAGCGGGCTGGCGGAGTTTGAGCAGAACCTGCAAGCCATCGCGGGCATGAGCCTGGAGGAATATCGCCGGATCGTCGAGGTGCGCTTGCTGGAAGAGAAGTTGCAGGAAGCCATCGGGGAAGAAGAGGTCGAAGCCACCGCCAAACAGGTGCATGCGCGCCATATCCTGCTGCGGGTGACCACGCCAACGCCGGAGCCAACCGCGCTGCCCGAAGGCGCACCGACCCCTGAACCGACCGCGACGCCAACGCCGCTGCCGGAGGGCGTGCCCACACCGGTGCCAACACCCACCCCACGCGGAGAAGAAGCCACGCTTGCGCTAGCCGAAGAGCTTCGCCAGCGGCTGCTTGACGGGGAAGACTTTGCTGAACTGGCCGCGGAGTACAGCGACGACCCCGGCAGTGCGACCACCGGGGGTGATCTGGGCTGGTTTGGTCATGGCGCGATGGTTGCGCCGTTCGAAGAAGCGGCCTTCAGCCTGGAGCCTGGCGAGATTAGCGAACCGGTTCAGACCGATTTCGGCTATCACCTCATCGAGGTATTGGAAGTCGACGACGCCCGACCCAAAGATCCCAATACCTTGCAACAGGAACAAGCGCAGGCTTATCAGACCTGGATTCAAAGGCAGATGGAGGCCGCGCAGATCGAGCGACCCGCCGATCTCGTCTCCATGCTGCCGCGCAACCTCGAAGTAGGCGTGCCGGGCCTGCAACAACCGGCCCTGCCGCAGCAGCCGATCCTGCCGGAAACGCAGCCCGGCGATGACGCAGCGGCCCCGCCAGAAGAGGGCAGCGAGTAGCCGCTTCAACGCTTTGATTGAAGTTCAACACAGACACGCCTGCGATCTGAACGGTCGCAGGCGTGTTTTTTTGAAAGGCGCACCGCTCAAGCATCATCGCTGCGGTCGAAGGCGGCCTCTTGCTCGCGCAGCCCGGCGCGCCAACCCCAGATCTGGGCGGCATGTTCGGCGTCATGCAGCGCCACCTCATAAATCTGACAGGAAAGCACGCCAGGCCCGCCCCATGTCTGACCCTCGCTCTCCAAGCGCTCATGGCTGGCCGAGTCCAGGGCACGCAGCATACGCCGGTGCTGCGTCATCAAGCCATCGGCGATCTCGATCAGCGTGAGGTCGCTGCGTGCAGCCAGCAGCCGGTCGTTCATGCTATCCATGCTGTCGCCCGGCTGCCAGATCCATTCTTGGACCAGATCGGCAGGAGGTTCAGGCCAATGGGTGATTAAATGGGCGACATATTCGTTCCAACTCAACACATGGGCCAGCACATCGCGGATCGACCACTTGCCGCAGACTTGGGTGGCGAGCATGGTCGCCTCGGAAAGCCCCTGGACGCTGTCCATCAAATTGCTCTCCTGCTGCACCAACAGGTCGCGCAGCCCTGCCTTGCCCCAGCGTGCCAGCGAACCACAGTAGCGCTGGATGTCGCGACGGTGGCTGCTTACATGCCAGACCATGTGCTCCAACTGCTTGAGGATGGAAAAGGGCTTGCCTCCCTCGTCAAAGGTCTGCGCCAACACCGCGGGCGGCAGTGTGCGCGCAAAGTCGACCAGCCGGGCGCGGTGGGTGTGCGCGGCGTCGATCACATCCGCCAAATTGTGCGTAGCGGCCAATGCGGCGCGCTCGTCGTTACTTTCAGCAGGGCGCGCAAAGCCGCTGCGCGATGTCCCGTCCAAAGCGGCCTGCATCCGCCGCAGTTGAAAGTCATCCCAAAAAGCAACATGGGCGACGATCGCCTTAGGAGTCCAGCCCGGCATCACCTCGACCTGTTCGATCTCATCGTCGTTGAGTTCGCTAAAGGATTCCCAAAAGAGGTGCATGGAACGTTGCAGCCGCTCGGCCACTTGTTCAGGGCTTGGCACGGGAATCGGTTCAGTCAACGTGAAACTCCTTCATTCTGACGTCGGCAGTTGAGGCAGCCGCGTGATCTTCTCGCAAGATTGAGCGCCGCCAAGATTTCATAGTATGCCTATGTTGCACCTATGGTATTCAACACCTATGGTACTCAACACCTATGGTACTCAACACCTATGGTATTCAAGAG
>CAZZNG010000202.1:5139-10651 GCA_964655505.1 uncultured Litorilinea sp.
TCAACACCTATGGTACTCAACACCTATGGTACTCAACACCTATGGTATTCAAGAGAGGTATTCAAGAGGTATTCAAGCCTATGGTGGCAAGATTACGGCAATGCTGCTCACTATACAGTATACTTGTCCTGTTGATCAATCAGTGGCAAACTGCCCCGATTGCAGGCGGATCAACCGATTGGATCGATCCGCCGGGTCGGCGCGGAGTCGTCAATCATCATCAATATAGTACAGAGAATAGTACAGAGATAATGGGGCGCGCGAAGTTGCAAGAGGTTGCATTCGCGCGCCGATTGTCGTAGAATACGAGATTATGCGAACACACGTTCGTATTTCTCACGGGAGATCGTTCAGGGGAAGAAAGCGATGGCACTTGATAAACTGATCGTCCGCGGCGCGCGCGAACACAACTTAAAAAATATCGACCTAGCCATTCCCCGCGACAAGTTGGTTGTCATTACCGGTCTAAGCGGGAGCGGAAAAAGCAGCCTGGCCTTCGACACTATTTATGCCGAGGGGCAGCGCCGTTATGTCGAATCGTTGTCGGCCTACGCACGCCAGTTTTTGGGGCTGATGGAAAAACCCAATGTGGACCAGATCGAAGGGTTAAGCCCGGCCATCTCCATCGATCAGAAAGGAGCGGGGCGCAATCCACGTTCGACCGTGGGCACGGTGACCGAGGTGTATGATTACCTCCGTCTGCTCTATGCACGCGTGGGCCAGCCCCACTGTCCCGAATGTGGCGAACCGATCGCACAGCAGACAGCCACCCAGATCGTCGACAGCATTATCGAGATGCCGGAAGGCACACGTTTGCTGATCCTCGCGCCGCTGGTCAAAGACCGCAAGGGACATCATAAGAATGTCTTTGAGGAGATGCAGAAACAGGGCTATGTGCGTGTGCGCGTGAACGGCGAGATCTACGAAGTGGACGATGTGCCGGATCTGGATCGCTACAAGATGCACACCATCGAGGCGGTCATCGACCGCTTGATCGTGCGCAAGCCTCAGCCCAATGAGGATGACCCGGACGCGGAGCCGACCGGCACCGATATGGCGCGCTTGAGCGATTCGGTCGAGACTGCGCTGCGCCTGGGCGACGGGGTGGTGATCGTGTCCGACGTCACCGACCGCGACAACCCCAAGGATCGCACCTACAGCGAGCATTTCGCCTGTGTCAAATGTGGCACCAGCCTGCCGGAGATCGAGCCGCGCACCTTTTCATTCAACAGCCCCCACGGTGCGTGCCCGACCTGCACCGGCTTAGGTTCGCTGCAAGAGTTTGACCCTGAATTGATCTTGGACGACAGCCTCTCCCTGCGCGACGGCGCGGTCCTTCCGTGGCAGCGCAGCAGCGACGATGGCAACGAGGGCTACTACAGCCAGATCCTGCGCGCGCTCTCGCGCCAGTATGCCATCCCCGACAAAGTGCCGGTGGGGCAACTGAGCAACAAGCAGCGCGATTTGATTTTGTACGGGCTGCCGCGCAAGCAAGACAAACTCAAGATCGAATATCGCACCGGCGCGGGCGATTCACGCTACTATGAAACCAACTTTGCGGGCGTCATCCCCAACTTGCAGCGGCGCTATGCAGAGACGAGCAGCGAATACATTCGCGGCAAGCTCGAAGAGTATATGAGCATTCGCCCCTGCCCTGCTTGTGGCGGCAGGCGGCTGCGTCCGGAAGCATTGGCCGTCACCATCGACGGCAAGAACATCTATGAAGTGACCCACATGCCGGTGGATGAGTCGCTGAGGTGGATCAAGCATTTACAGGGCGTGCCGGTCGAAGAGTCGGCGATCGTGCATGTCAACGGCCACCAAGCGCCGGGCAGCGCGCACAACAGCCCGCTCTCCCCGCGCCAGTTTGCCATCTCGCAGCAAGTGCTCAAGGAGATTGCTTCCCGGCTGCAGTTCATGGTCAACGTGGGGCTGGATTATCTCACGCTGGACCGCACCGCGGTGTCGCTCTCCGGCGGCGAGGCGCAGCGTATCCGGCTGGCGACACAGATCGGCAGCCAGCTCATGGGTGTGCTCTACATTCTGGACGAGCCGAGCATTGGTCTGCACCAGCGCGACAACGCGCGTTTGATCGAGACGCTGCAAAACATGCGCGACATCGGCAACACGGTCTTGGTAGTCGAACACGACGAAGACACGATCCGGGCCGCGGATTGGGTGGTGGACATGGGGCCGGGCGCGGGCGAACATGGGGGCAATGTGGTCTGCTCGCTGCCCCAGGAAGAGTTTATCCACTCGCCCGACAGCTTGACAGCCCAGTATCTGCGCGGGGAACGGCGCATTGAGGTTCCCGCGCAGCGGCGCGAGGGCAACGGCAACCAACTGCTGATCAAGGGCGCGACGGAAAACAATCTCAAGCATGTAGATGTGCGGATTCCGCTGGGCAAGTTGGTCGCGGTCACCGGCGTCAGCGGCAGCGGCAAATCGACGCTGGTGGTCGAGGTGCTCTACAAGCGGCTGGCGCAGTTGATGTACAGGGCCAAGGATCGTCCGGGCAAGCATGAGGCGCTGGAAGGGGTCGAACATATCGACAAGGTGATCGACATCAACCAAAGCCCGATCGGGCGCACCCCGCGCAGCAACCCGGCGACCTATGTCGGCCTGTTCACCTATTTGCGCGAACTCTACGCCAGCCTGCCCGAAGCCAAAGCACGCGGCTACAAGCCGGGTCGCTTCAGCTTCAACGTGAAGGGCGGGCGCTGCGAGACATGCCAGGGCGACGGCATCATCCGCATCGAGATGCAGTTCCTGCCCGATGTCTATGTGCCCTGTGAAGAGTGCAAGGGCAAGCGCTATAACCGCGAGACGCTGGAGATTAAGTTCCGCGGCAAGTCGATTGCCGATGCGCTGGATATGACCGTGGAAGAAGCGCTGGAGTTCTTCCAACACATCCCGCGCATCCGCAACAAGCTGGAGACGCTCAACGCGGTGGGTCTAAGCTACATCCGCCTGGGCCAGCCGGCCACAACGCTATCCGGCGGCGAGGCGCAGCGCATTAAATTGAGCAAGGAGTTGAGCCGCCGCGCCACCGGCAACACGTTCTACATCTTGGACGAGCCGACCACCGGCTTGCACTTTGAAGATGTCCGCAAGCTGTTGCAGGTGCTGCATGAGTTGGTCAACATGGGCAATACGGTGCTTGTGATCGAACACAACTTGGATGTGATCAAGAGCTGCGATTGGCTGATCGATATGGGGCCGGAGGGCGGCAACAAGGGTGGCGAGGTGATCGTCGAAGGCACGCCGGAGCATGTGGCAGCCCACCCCAAGAGCTACACGGGCCGCTTCCTCGCGCCCATGCTGGAACGTGACAGAGCGCTGGCCGCGGCCGCGGATTAGCCGCTAGCGGTCATCCCCTGCAAGAACGCTTTGAAGAACACGCCTGGACGCGATGCGTCCAGGCGTTTGTTTTTGCGCCCGCGTTCCATTTTCCCCACGCGACATCTCACTGTTTTACATCTCAACTGTGCTACATCTCAACTTCTGTGCCCAGTTCGACGACCCGCTCGGAGGGGAGACGGAAGAAGTCCGCCGCGTTGCGCGAATTGCTCGACATGATGGCAAACAGCCGCTCGCGCCAGATCGCCATGCCGGGCCGCTTGCTGGGCAGCAGCCGCTCCCGGCCCAAGAAATAGCTCACCTCGTCCGGCTCGAAGCGCAGCCCCTTGGTGCGCTGGGCAATCCGCAGATCGCGCGGGACATGCGGACTCTGCATGAAGCCGTAGGTCAGGCGGACGCGATCCATGCCGTCGGCCAAATGGTCGACCTGAATGCGGTTATCCGCCTTGATATAGGGGACTTCGCCGGTGGCGACCGAGACGAGGATCACATGCTCATGAAGCACTTTATTATGCTCCACGTTGTGAATAAGGGCGGGCGGGATACCGTTGGGGTCGCTGTACATATAGACCGCTGTGCCCGGTACACGGATCAACTCCTCCCGGCGCACTTGTGCAGCCAGTTCGTTCAACGAGTAGGTTGTTTGGCGCAGGCGCTCCGCCAAGATCGACCGGCCGCGCTTCCAAGTGGTCATGAGGGTAAAGCCGATCAGCCCAACCGCCAGCGGGAACCAGCCGCCGTTGGGAATTTTGACGAGGTTTGCGGTCCAAAATGCCAGGTCAAAGATCAAAAAGAAAGTCGTCAAACCGACCACCAACAGCAGCGGCCAGCGCCAGCGCTCGCGCATGACCACGGAAAGCAGCAGCGCCGTAGCGACCATATCGGTCGTCACGGCCACACCGTAGGCCGCAGCCAAATTGGATGAGGAGCGGAAGGTAAAGACCAGCGAAATACAGAGCAGCATCAACATCCAATTGATCGAGCCGATGTAAATCTGCCCCCGTTCCGAAGCGGAGGTGTGCGAAATTGCCATGCGCGGCAAGTAGCCAAGCTGTACGGCCTGCGTGGTGATGGAGAACGCGCCCGTAATGAGCGCTTGCGACGCGATCACCGTCGCCATCGTCGCAATGATGACGACAGGAAATAAGGCCCATTGCGGCATCATGCGGTAAAACGGGTTGGCAATTGCTTGAGGCTGCGAGAGCAAGAGCGCGCCTTGGCCGAAGTAGTTGAGCATCAGCGCAGGCAGCACAATGGCAAACCAAGCCAAGCGGATGGGCACTTTGCCAAAGTGGCCCATGTCCGCGTAGAGCGCCTCGCCGCCCGTCACCACCAGAAAGACCGAACCGAGCACCAGAAAGCCGGGAAGGCCATTGCGCGCAAAGAAGGAGAGACCATGCCAGGGGTTGACTGCTGCCAGCACATCGGGCCGCTGTACGATCCAGGAGAGGCCCAACACAGCCAGCACAGTGAGCCAGATCAGCATGACCGGGCCAAAGATGCGCCCCACGCCTTCGGTGCCGCGCCGTTGAAAGAGGAATAGGCCGACGAGAATCACAACGGTGATGGGGATGATGTACGGCTCGAAGAAGGGGGTTGCAATCTCCAGACCTTCGACCGCGGACAAGACGGAGATGGCGGGTGTGATCACGCCGTCGCCGTAGAGCAAGGCCGTTCCAAAGAGGCCGAGCAGGACCAGCCAACGACGGATGCCGCCCCGCTCATAGCTGCCGGGCGTGTTCACCAGCGCGGTGAGCGCCAAGATGCCGCCCTCGCCGTGGTTGTCGGCGCGCATGACGAACATGATGTATTTGATCGAGATGATGATAATGAGCGACCAGAAAATCAGCGAGAGGATGCCCAGTACGTTCTGCGGCGTGGCAGACAGACCATAAGTGTGGTGAAAGGATTCGCGGAAGGCATAGAGCGGGCTGGTTCCAATGTCGCCAAAGACCACGCCCAGTGCGCCCAAGGCGAGATAGAGTAAATAGCGGCCGCGTGGCCGCTGCCGATCGTGTGTGAGCGTCTCTTTATGCGAAGGGTGGGTGTCGAGAGAAGATTGGCTCCCGTCCTCACGGTGTAGCTGTGCGGTTTGCTTCGTGTCCAGCATCGCTTTTCCAATCTCCCGTTCGTTCGAACATCGCCGCGCCGC
>CAZZNG010000203.1:0-10613 GCA_964655505.1 uncultured Litorilinea sp.
CCAGCCCGCCCCCCGTCGCCACCCCCTTGCCCCCGGTGCGCGGCGGCGTGGGTGCAGCCGCCACCGCGTCGGGCAAGGTCGTGCCCGTGCGCCAGGCCGGGTTAAGTTTGGCCGCCACGGGCCGCGTGCAAGAAGTGACCGTCGAGGTAGGCGACCAGGTGGAGGCCGGAGATGTGCTGCTGGTGCTGGACAATGCCGCAACCACCGCGGCAGTTGCCCAAGCGCGCGCGGGGCTGCTGCGCGCCCAGGCCCACCTGGACGATCTGAAAGCTGGCCCGCCGCCCCAAGAGATCGCGGCGGCAGAGGCGCGTCTGGCCGCGGCCCAGGCCCACCTCGCCCAGTTGACCGAACCAGCGCGGCCCGAAGCCATTGACGCAGCACGCGCCGAACTGGCCGCCATGCAAGCCCAATATGACGCGATCTCGACCACCAGCCCCAACAGCGCAGCCGTTGCCGCGGCCTGGGCCAATGTGCGGGCCGCAGAGGCCGAGTTGGATCGCCTGCTGAACCCTGCTACGGAGAGCCAGATCGCCGAAGCTGAAGCCCAGGTGCAGAGCGCACAGGCCGAGCTGGATCTGCTCACAGCCGGGCCGCGCAGCCAAGCCGTTGCCGCCGCGACCGCGGCTGTGGCCGAAGCAGAAGCCACGCTCCAGCAGGCAGAGGCCGATCTCGCCGCCACCCAATTGACCGCGCCCTTTGCCGGGACGATCACCAGCCTCGACATCAACCCCGGCGAAATGGTGCAGGGGGGCCAGGTGGTCATGACCCTGGCCGACCTCAGCCGTATGCAGGTTGAAACCACCGACTTGAGCGAGCGCACTGTGGTGCATGTAACCGTGGGCCAGCCGGTGACAGTCTTTATCGAAGCCCTCAACACCGAATTGGCGGGCCGGGTGGCGCGCATCGCGCCGCAGGCCAACGTCATCGGCGGCGATGTCGTCTATGCCGTCCTGGTCGACCTCGACCAGCAGCCGCCCAACCTGCGCTGGGGCATGAGCGCCGACGTAGAAATCCAGGCAGAGGAAGAGGAGTAGACGCTACAGGCTCTAGGTAGGCTCCAATCGAACAACTGTGTCGACTTGATCAAAGTCTTGATCGTAGCTGTAGCGTTCAGCAGGCGAAGTAACTTCGACCAGCGCAGCATGGACCGCATCGATAAAGTCGATATGGAAACGACATAGGCAGCGTAAGCCGCCATCTCCATGGCGCATCCTCTGCGCCACCATGCATGACGTTATGCATGGTGGCGTTATTATCACGGTATCATCACGGTATATTCGTCACAGTGTTTATCGCTGCGTTTATCGCTGCCCGGACGTTTAGGACGCTAACGCTCTAACACCTGTTAGGGTATGATTCTGTTAGGGTATGATAAAGTCATTATACCGGCTAGGGCTTGATTGAAAAGGGTTCAAACACAGACGGGAGGAAGCGACCCATGGCACACAAGCAACCGGCGCGTGGGGTGGGGATGGCCGCGCCCCAAAGTTTTTCCGGCACAGGCATCGACCTGCAACAGATCACCCAAGTGGCGCAGCGCGCGGAGTCCCTCGGCTATGAAAGCCTGTGGACCCAAGAGGGCTTTTTTGGCCCGGCCTCGACGCTGGCCCCGCTCAACCTGCTTTCTTACCTGGCGGCCATTACCACGCGCGTGCGCCTGGGCGTCTCTGTGGTCGTGCTGCCCCTGCGCGATCCCGTCCACCTCGCCAAAGAGGTGCTCACGCTCGACCATCTCAGCCAGGGGCGCGTCACCCTCGGCGTCGGGCTGGGGGGAGATGCCAACTACGCGGCCTTTGGGCTTTCGCCCGAGCGTCGCGTGCGCCGCTTCATGGAATGTCTCAACGCCATGCGCGCGCTGTGGACACAGGAGCCTGCATCCTTCACAGGTGATTTCTTCCGCTTTGAGCAGGTGAGCATGAACCCCAAACCCGTGCAGCAGCCCCACCCGCCCGTCTGGTTCGGCGCGCGCACCGAGGCCGCGCTCAAGCGCGCCGCGACCCACGGCGACGGCTGGATGGGGCCTGGCTCCTCCAGCAGCGAGGACTTTGCCGCCCACGTTGCACACCTGCGCCGCTTTTTAGAAGAGGTCGGGCGCGACCCCGCGACCTTCCCCATCTCCAAGCGCGTCTACGTTGCCATCGACGACAACGCCAACCGCGCCCAGGAGCGGCTGCGCGCCTGGTTCGGCCAAAATTATGGCAACGCGGACATGGCCCAGCGCGTCGCCATCTGGGGGCCTGCGGCCCACTGTCTAGAGCAGATCGAGGCGTTGATCGACGCGGGCGCGCAACACTTGCTGCTCAACCCAGTCTTTGACTACGACGAGCATATGGATGCCCTGCGCGTCTTGATCCCGGCCCAGCCCCCTGCCTAACCGGCCCTCGACGCCAATCTTTCCGGAAGCTGCGAGCGGTCGATAAATGAATGGGGGTATCCGGTTTGCGGCGCAGGCTCAAGCCTACGCCTAGCGGTGGAAAACGTGCTCAAGCACGTTCTCTCTGGTGAACAGGCCTTTAGCCTGTTTCCCACCACTAGCCTGGGGATTCGATCCCCAGGCGACTCGCGATTACCTGATTCATTTCTCAATGCCCATCGAGCTTCCGGGAAGGTAAATCTCCGGGAAGATCTAGCCCGGCTCACTCCACGTAGATGCGGCGGTAGCGCGCATCCACGAAGGCAAAGAGGCTATACGCGATCAGCCCCAACGCCACAATGCCCAAGAGCCACGGGCCATAGGGCTGCTGCGCCAACTCGGCCAACGCCTCGCCGATGCCGCCGACCTGGTCAGGGTCGAACTGCCGCGCCGCGTTGATCAAGAAGCCGCCGATGATGGCATAGACCACACCGCGCGCCATGTAGCCAAAACGCCCGGCGCGCGTGGCCCATGTCTCTGTAGCCTGGCTCATCTCCTGCAGTTTCAAATGCTTGCGGAACTTGGCTTGATAGCCGTAGTAGATCTGAAACAGCCCCACGCCAATCACCGCCAGCCCGATCAACCCCACCAGCCAGCGGCCAAAGGGCAGCGCCATCAGCCGCGCGGTCCAATCCTGCGTCTGTTGATTATCGCCCCCCGCAGCGGCAGCAGCGCCCATGACAAGACGCAGCGCGACAACGCCCAAAAAGCTATATGAAATGCCGCTGATGGCGTAGCCGGTGCGCTGGGCGACTCCCTTCATGTCCGAGCCGACCGCTTCAGGGTCTACCCACGCCTGCACCAAGCGCCACAGGGCATAGCCAAAAAGCCCAATCGCCACCAGAATCAACAACACCTGGCCGAAGGGCTGCTGGCCGATGCGCTGCAGCGCGCCTTCGGGGCCGGTGGTCGAGCCGCCGCTGCCAATCGCAGCCTGCAGCGCCAAGGCCCCCACCACCAGATAGACCACGCCCTTGGCTGCATAGCCAAAGCGCGCCAACCACACCACCCAGGGGATCGCTTCCCGCTTGGCCGCTTCGACGTGCCGCTTGACCTCGCGGCCTGTGATCATATTCTGACTCATAACGAATTTCCCTCCTCCACGAAGCTGGATGTCAGCATAGTTGGTCAGCATGGTTGCCGGGTGGTTCAAATGGGGGGATCACCATCATGACAGCACCCTCTTAACAGCACCATCATGACAACGCCATCACGACAGCACCATCACGACAGACGGGCCGCTATGGCCTATTCGCTGCGTACCCTGCCACCCTAGCCCACGCAAGCCAGCCGCGCCATAGAGCACGATGCAGACGCAAGATACAAGCAGAGAAAGAGGCTGCCGCGCTGGGTGGATCAGCGCGACACGCGTTGTTTGTCCGGCCAAAAAATCTACTTTACAAGGCTGAATTTTCAAGGTATCATGGAATTCGAGCCGCGGCGCTCTGTCTATGCCGTGCCCGGTTCATTGCCTCATCCGGTCTGTATGCCTCCTCTTGCCGTTGCTGCTAGAGACTGATTGCAGCTTAAGAAGCGACCCCGGCAAGGATTGATTCCGGCTGACGAAGTGTGACTCGCCCGGCCTCGGTCTGTCTCTTCCAATTGGCGCGTTGGACCTGCTGCCGCCTTCACCCCGACCCTGGGGCCCAACCAGCGCCGCGTCGAACAGATACCCTCTCCACTTTCGCAAGTCGATCGATGTCCGGCTGTCCCCTGGTGAAGGAGGAGCAAAATGATCAGCGATTGGAGTACACGGTTCAATGTCAAGGTAATCCGCTGCGAAGATCGGCCGGATCGGCCCGCGGGCGACATCGTTTACCGGCTGATCGATCTCTTCACCACCGAAAGCGGCTCCTGGGAACCGTCTGACAAGCTGGGCGCTGTCACGCCCTGGGCGCGCGAAAAATACCTGCGCCCATTGAGCGCGCCCGACTTTTTCGACGACGCGGGCGGCGACCACCACCTCTTTGCCCGCGTGCTGGATGCCAGCGGGCGGCCCATGGTCGCCGAAGGGCTGGTCCGCTTCTGGTCCGATGGCTTGGAGCGCCTGGGCGATCCCCACTACAATGGCTTTATCTCCGTCACGCCCAAGCAGCACTCCGGCTGGGCCAATCAACCGGTCTTCAATTCCTTCAGCCCGGAACGGGGCGAGCGCGGCGCTTGGTGTTGGTGTCCCAAAGGCCCGTCCGACGTGGTCGCGGGCGGCGGACTGCCCAACAATCACCACATCTCCTTCTTTGCCGTGTGGCAAGCAGCGCCGCGCCAGGGCACAGCCCCACGCCACCCCCAAGCCGGTACGACCACCGACCGCGACCGCGCCGATCAACCCATCGTCGATCAACCAGTCGACAAGCAGCCGGTCCAAGAGCAGCCGGTCACAGCCGATCTAGGCGCGATCCGCCGCCAGGTGTGGCAGGCAAGCGGCCTGGCCTTCAACCAGGCAACCCCCTTTGTCCAGTATGCCCGCGCCCACAACCTGGGCGCGCCCCTCACCGCTGAGATCGACGTTGGCGGCTTCCGCGTCCAGGGCTTCGCCAACGCCATTGTCTATGCCCCGCAAGGCCAGTGGGAACGCGCCAGCCATACAGACTGGTAGCAGGATCCGCCTTCCGGATCGATCTTGCCAGCAGATGGGCGTTATCAAGGAGAACCAATGACAAGCCGGACATGCCGCGTCGGTGTACACGGTCGCAACGACACCACCTTTACCGAAGACGATTACCGCGTCATCGCCGAAAGCCGCGTCGAGGCCATCAAAATGATGAGCCTGACCCAGCCCACGGTCTTTGCCCGCATCAAAGCCATCAACCCCGACATCGAGATCATCACCCGTCTCTATGACGACCGCATCCACCACGGTCACCCCACCCCTGCCGAGTTCGTGGACAAGATGACGCCCATCCTCGCCAGCCTGCAGCCCTACTGCACCAAGTTCCAGATCGCCAACGAACCCAACCATGTCCAGCGTTACGAAGGGTGGGGCGCGGACGACGCGGACGCAGCCGACTTCAACCGCTGGTTTCTCGAAGTCTACCGGCTGCTCAAACAGGCCTGCCCCTGGGCCAGCCTGGGCTTTCCCGGCCTGGCTGTGCCCGACTTCGCGCACCGGGACCGCGCCTGGCTGGCGATCTGCCGGCCCGCCATCGAACAGGCCGACTGGCTGGGGGTCCACTGCTACTGGCAAACGCCCAACGACCGGCCCAGCGTCATGTTCGACGAGCACTTTGGCCTGACCTTCAAGTATTACCATGAGCAGTACCCCGACAAGACGTTGGAGATCCTCGAATGCGGCAATTCCAACATCCACAACCCGGCTTGGCCCATCTCCCAAGATGAGATCGCGCGCGAATATGTGGCCTGGCTGCAAGAGGTCTTTCGCTATCCTTACGTCAACTCGACGGCCTTCTTCCTGCTCTCATCGCCCGACCGCGCCAACTGGGACTTTTTCGCCTGGCGCACCGAAAACAACTTTGTCAAGCCAGTGGCCCATGCCATCGGCAGCATGGCCCGCCCCCCGCGTGTGGCAAATGCAGGCCCCACCACGCCAAGCCAGCCGCCTGTATCCACCGGCCCGGCCCAGCCAGAACCACAGCCGGAACCACAGCCAAAACCCACGCCCCCGCTCGGCCACTACACCAACAACCAGGTGATCGACGCCTTCTATGACGCCTCGGTCAAGCTTGGCCTGGGCGATTGGACCCTGATGGGCAAGGCCGGGCTGTCGCTCAATGACCTGGTGCGCGACCGCAGCGGCCTCTATGCCGGGCCGCCCCTCGACCAGTTGACCAGCCTCACCCCTGCCGAACAAGAGGCGCTCTACGCCGAGTTGGCCGAGTTCGACGCGCGCGGCACCAGCTTCAGGCCCGGAGAGGTGGAAGGGGTGGGCGTGCTTTGGCGTCGCGCCGACCTGGCAACCGTGCGCCCGGCCCTGCCGCGACATGCGCGCATCTCGCCCACGGTCGCCACCAGCAGACTCCAGCAGCATGTGCTGCGCATTTGGAACCATTACGGCTGGCTGATCCTGCGCGTGTGCGAACTGCTGCGGCTGCAGCCCGCGGCCGCGGTGGCCGCGCTGGCGATCTATGCCGGGGAACCGCCCTTTGGCCGCGACGGGCGCTTGACCGTGCGCTTTCACCCCCACCTCTTTTATGACCTGTGGGGCAAGGCCCACCCGGAGGCGTTCAACCGCGCCTTTCGCTTTCGACCGCAGCGCCCCTGGCAGCAGCACCTATGGCGCGCCGCGCCCGGCTACCCCTGGCAGGAGGTGCACGCCTCGCAGCGCGACGAGTGGGACGCGCTCAACCATGCACGCCACCTGGACGAGAACGCCGCGCTGATGGCGACCAGCATGGGCGCGGCGCAACTGCTGGGGCTGAATCACCGGCTGGCCGGTTTCGATTCGGCGGGGCAGATGTTCGACGCGTTCAGCGCCAGCAGCCGCAATCAACTGCTGGCCTTCTTTGACTTCATCGGCCATCCCGAAACCATCACGCGGGAGATCGCGGCGCTCCAATCCGGCGACCTGGCAAGTTTCGCCGCGCTCTACAGCGGCAGCAGCCGGGCAGCCATCGATCTGCCCCAACTCCAGCTTGCCGCGCACCTCTTCCGGCTGCTCAAGACGATGGAGGGGTAAGGAAAAAGGATCTTCCTGGAAGTTCGAGAGGAGCAAGCAGCCATGAGCGATACCAGCCCACTGATCGACCCCATGCACGCAACACAGCCGGGGGGAGCGGTGCGCCGCGGAAAGACCACCGCGACGCTGCTCAATTTGCGCGCCGGGCCGGGAACCGATCACCCCATCCTCGGCGAACTGCCTCAACAGACCCCGGTGCTGATCTTGCAGGAAGAAGGCGAATGGCTGCGCGTCGAAGCGCAGGGGAAGGAGGGCTTTGTGCACCGTCAATTTGTGAGTTTATCCAGCGACCAACCGCCCAATGAGCCGCTCCCCGACAGCCCCTTACACAGCCGGGCCGACCTGGCCGCGCTCCCGCTGGAGCCGCCGCGCGACCAGTTGATCCACGCGGCCACCGTCCAAACCCCAGCCGACCGGCTCCTGGCCTACATCTGGAACCGCTACGGCGGGCTTTTGGCTGCGCTGGCGGATGAACTGCACATCGACCCCGCGGTGGCCGTCGCGGTCTTTGCGGTGGAATCGGGCGGCAAGGGCTTTGCCACGGACGGGCGCATGATCATCCGCTTTGAAAACCACCGCTTCTATCACTACTGGGGCCAAAACCAGCCCGACCGCTTCAACCAGCATTTTCGCTTCGACCCCACGCGGCCCTGGCTCGGCCATCGCTGGCGGCCCGCCCCCGACCAAGAATTTCGTGATCAGCATCTGTGGCAAGGCAGTTTGGACGACAACCAGCGGGGCGAGTGGGAGGTCTTTGACTTTGCCGCCAGCCTCGACCCCCACGCCGCGCGCCTCGCCATCAGCATGGGCGCGCCCCAGATCCTCGGCTCCAACCACGCCGAGATCGGCTATGCGTCGGTAGAGCAGATGTTTGACGCCTTTGCCGCGGGCGAACATGCCCAACTGCTCGGCTTCTTCGATTTCATCAAGGCCAATCCCGCGCGCCTGCACGGGCTGCAACAGGCGGACTATCGCACCTTTGCCGCGCTCTACAACGGCAGCGGCCAAGCCGATCACTACGCCCAGTTGATTGAGGCTCACGTCGCCACCTTCAACGCCATCCAGGCGCGGCAAACGGCTGTCTCCTTCAGCGCCAACGCTGACTTCGAGATCGACACCGCGTCGATCAGTTTCCTGCCCCCGCTCTGGCCCGAAGCCGCGGCCTCTCAACCCCAGCCGGATACCGGCGGCGGTCGCGTTTCCAGCCTGGTCGCGGGCGAGAACGGCACGGGCGCGGATGTTGCGGATGCGCGCGACAGCGAAACGGGCCGTTTGCCCCAAGTCACGCCCGTGAGCGAACGGCTGCGGACTGCCTGGGAGGAGTACATGGCCCAGGGTTTGCAGAACAACAACAAGATGTTCAACCGCACCCTGCGCGCCTACCTCATTCCCTACTACCTGACCGTCGCGCTCTATGTGATCCTCTTTGCGGTGGGCGTGGGGCTGTTCATCCTGGCCGCGTGGCTGGCAGGCCGCCAGGGCAGCGACGTGACCGCGCTGCTCTTTGCCGGGTTGGGCACGCTGACCTTCCTCGCGCTCTTCATCCGCCACCCGCTGCGCGCGCTGGAGGAGAATCTCCAGTTCATCACCTGGCTCGGCTTCATCTACAACACCTATTGGACGCGGCTGCTCTACATGCAGAACCGCGCCACCATCCAAGCCGATTTGGACGCAGCCACCCAGCAGGCCATCGCCGAATTGGAGCGCTTGATCGACAAGAACGTGGCGCTGGCAGGCAATCGCCCCGGCAGCGCGCGCACGCAGTAATCTGCTGAAGGAGCGCAGGCCTTTAGCCTGTTTCCCACCACTAGCCTGGGGATTCGATCCCCAGGCGACCGGCGATTACCTGATTCATTTCTCAATGCCATGCCCCAGGCGCACTTCATGGCAGTTGTACAGGAGAAAACGACCGTGGATGACTCCATCTTCTTGAACGGCATCGACGCCTCAACCGGCCAATACCTCACGCCGCCCCTGCCGCGCAGCGCCACCATCGACCTGATCCGCGGCGCGCAACAAGACAGCCGCATCGTCAACTGGCTGCGCCGGGTGTGGACCATCATCTCCCAGCCCCATCTTGGCCTGCCCCTAGACGTGCGCCCGGAGGAAGTGGCGGAAGCAGGATGGGCCATTGTCTTTCACCGCGACGAGGACGAAGCGGTCAAGCAAGCCTTTGCGCCGCTCATCGAACACCGCAAGCGCCAAGTGCTCGCCTATCGCGCCCGCAGCCAGCCCGCGGGCGTGCCCAATCCGCTGCCCGCCACCAGCGCGCCGGTGCGCGACACTGTGACGGATCCTATGACTGATCCTGCGGCTGATCCTGTGGGCGAGATGGCTGGCGAGGTGACGGGCGAAGTAGACATCGTCAAAGTGCTCACCTATGCAGGCGATGAAGGCGACGACGCCAACCGCTGGCTGGCGCGCCACGATGTCAGCTCCGGCGGCGTCGTGCCCACCAAAGTGCCCTATTACCTGCTGCTGGTGGGCAGCCCCGCGGCCATCCCCTTCCTCTTCGGCCAAAACCTGGACGTGGAATACGCGGTCGGTCGTCTGCACTTCGACCGGGTGGAAGACTACCAGCGCTATGTGCAAAACGTGATCGACTATGAGACGGGCAGCGCGGTCGCCACTGCCAAAGAAGCGGTCTTTTGGGGCACGCGCCACGAGTTCGACCGCGCCACCCAACTCAGCGCGGATTGGCTGGTCAAGCCCCTGGCCGAAGGGCTGCCCGCGGCCAACGGCCAGCCGCCCATGCCCGGCGTGGGCGACAAATGGGGCTATCGCACCCGCCAGTTGTGGGGGCCAGCCGCAACCAAGGCCGGCCTGCAAGGGGTGTTGGCCCCTGGCGATGACGCTGCGCCGCCCGCGTTTCTCTTTACCGCCAGCCACGGCATGGGCTGGCCCCAGCCCAACCCCCAGCAGCCCGACGTGCAGGGCGCGCTGGTCTGCCAAGATTGGCCCGGCTTCGGCAGCATCGACAGCAGCCACTACTACGCGGCCAGCGACCTGCTGCAGAGCGAGGCCCATGTGCCGGGGCTGATCGCCTTCTTCTTCGCCTGCTATGGCGCGGGCACGCCCCTCCACGACCGCTTCTTGCACAAGACCGGTCAAGCGCCGCCTGTGATCGTCCAAGAGCCGTTCATCGCGGCCTTGCCCAAGGCGCTGCTCACCCATGGCGGCGCGCTGGCCTGCATCGGCCATGTGGAACGCGCTTGGGGCTATTCGATCCAGCCGCCCACGCTGGAAAGCCCCCAACTGCTGCCCTTTCAAAACGCCATTGGCCGCATCTTGATCGGCCAGCCTGTGGGCCACGCCTTGAAAGATTTCAACGAGCGCTATGCCTCGCTCTCCTCCCGGCTGGCCGACCGGCTGGAGCGCATCAGTTTCGGCCAGACCATCGACGATGTGACCCTGGCCGCCGAGTGGATCGAACGCAACGACGCCCAGGGCTACGCAGTGATCGGCGACCCCGCGGTGCGCCTGCGTGTGGCCGATCTGCAAACCTAATCTTCCGGGAAGATCGAGCGCGAATGGACAGCCATGAGGAGGACCGAAGATGGAATTTGA
>CAZZNG010000204.1:0-10131 GCA_964655505.1 uncultured Litorilinea sp.
CTTTTTCGCCTTTCAGAATGATCTCCCGCGGTGGCGCGACTGGGATCTCTACGCCATTGTAGGGCCGCCCCTGACGCTTTGGGGCGTCTATGCCTGGAGCCAGCTCACGGCGCAGTTCACGGCGCGGGCCAACCTGCCGCGTGCAGCCATTTCCCATTTGAGCAGAACGCTGCGCGCCGGGTTATCCTTTGCCCTAAGCTACACGCTGCTTTGGGTCGGCGTGAATGCACGCTTGACCTTGCTGCACCCCATCCCCACTGAACGAGCATACTATGCCCCATACAAAGTGATCGACTTGATTGATCGTTGGCCGACTGCGCACGTTACACCCAACACCCCGCTCTGTGCCGAGCCGGTTGGGTGCGAACGAGTTGCCATAACCGAATTCACCATGCCGCAAAATGGCGATCACCGGCCCACGATCTTTGCCCATGCGCCCGCTGCAATCACCTTTCCGCTGACGCTGCCCGCTGAACGCACCTTTCTTTGGCTGAGTCCCGCGTTGGACCCGCAAGCGTGGGAGTGGGGCGGCGATGGCGTCACCTTCATCGTCAAGGTGCGTACGCCCGCGGGCGAAGATGTGCTTTGGCAACAACATCTAGACCCGACCAATCCGGCTGATCGCGATTGGCAGCAAGCCATCATTCCCCTCTATCAATACGCGGGGGAAACCATTGAATTGATTCTTGTAACCGACCCCGGCCCTGTGGGCAATGACGCGGCCGATCGCGCAGGCTGGGGGATGCCGTGGCTCATGCGCGGCACCTACGATCTGCGTTCCGATTTTTGAACAGCTTTAAATAAGGGAGAGCCTTCTTGGTCAAGCCGATAGACAAACGACCGCGGCGCAATCGCGTCGATCCCTGGGGCGAGCTTCATGCGCACCCGGCGCGCGGCACGCTCATGGGCAATCGCGGCTGTCTGCACAACGCAGACGGGGAGATCATTCGCCACCATGTGGGGCGGCGCTGGATCACCTGCCGTCTGGCCTTCAAAGGGCGACGCCGCGCCCTGATGCAGCCGGGGCGCTATACCGAGTTGTTTTTTCTGGACGAAGCGACAGCCCTGGCCGCGGGGCATCGCCCTTGCGCCGAGTGCCGCCGCCAACATTATGTCGAATTCCTTGCCGCGTTGCGCCGCGGCAATCCAACGCTGGCCCCGTCCATCCGCAGCGCGGACGCGCTGGACGCCGCGCTCCATGCCGCGCGCTGGCAGGAGGGGCAGCGGGTCACCTTCACCGCGCCGCTGCGCGAACTGCCGCCGGGCGTGATCCTGCTTGCCCAGGATGAAGCGCGCCATAGTCATCCGGCGGCTGCCGCGCCGCTGTTGTTGGGGATGGATGGACAGTTGTGGCACTGGCACATGGACGGCTACCGCGCTGCGCCACGCCTGTCCCCATCCATGCGCGTCACGGTGCTCACCCCCGCGCCCACCGTTCACGCCCTGGCCGCGGGCTATGCCGTGGACCTATCGCCCCTCGACAGGCTGATCCGCTCCCCATAACATTCATTGCGATTCTCCTTGCCCCTGTCCAAACGCCGTTTGACGTGTATGGTACAATGGGGTGTCCGCCCACCGGCAGTTCCTCACATACTGGGCGGGCCTCGCGGTACACGCTCTCTGTTGTACGACCTCGGCGAAAGGAGAATCACCATGCGAAACCGTCTAGCACGTCTCGCTTTGGCGGCTGTCGTCGCGCTCTGCGCTGTTACCCTGTTTGGCGCGCTCACCCTCTTCTGGGACGGCGCACCGGCAGACATCCCCGCGTCGAACGTGCCGGTGGCGCAAGCGCATGAGCTAGCCGCACCGGCCGCGCTGCGCGCCATCTCGATCCCCTTTGGGATCGGCGCGTCGTTCGCCCTGACCAGTGGTACGGGTGAATTGAACGTGAGCGGCCACGCCGTCTGCTGGGAAGAAAGCCAGCTATTCGAGCTGCGTGTACGCGTGGCCCAAAGCACGACAAACGCCTTTGCTGAAGGCCAAAGCATTGACATCTGTGCCAATGGCGAGCGCCAAATGTGGGATGCACAGGCCATCGTAGGCAGCGGGCCAGAGTTCGAGCCAGGCCCCGCGCGCGCCTGTGCAGAAGCCATTGAGTACGGCCAGCATGGGACCGTTCAAACACACAACTGGTGCAAGGACATCGAGTTCACTGCGCCGTAGAGGAGATTACCTCCTAGAATAGCGCTGCGGGACGAGACAGCCTATAGAGACCGCGCTGTAGGAGATTGTCTCGCCCCGTGATTTTGCCTGTAATGCCTGCCTGTGAGCCTGACCGTGCGCGTGGTGCGATGCCTCTTACTCGGCGGCGAATTGTATGCGGGTTCCGCTGCCCGCTTCGCTTGGCGAAAGGGTAATGGTCACGGTTCTGTCTTCCTGCCGGAAGGTGTAAATGAGTTCCTCCTCGGCGCTGCCGGTCTGGTCAACCAGTTCATAGCCGTTGGCGGCCATCGTTCCTTCGGTGATTCCTGTCGCCTCCTCCCACGTATAGGGTGCATCCACTACTGCCAGGCTGTCATCCTCGGCCAATTCAACCGCCAATTCAACCGTTGAATCTTGGGGAAAGGGGAAGTCAAACCCTAGCACCAGGGTCACCTCGTCGAGCGATCCCACGGTCGAGGCTTCAGAGGTTGCCGCGGCCGCGGGGGCCTGCTCCGGCGTGGCAGTGACGACTTCACCGGCGGCAGTGCTGCCGCCGCCCCCCATGACCTGTGCCGGTTCTGTGGGCGGCAGGATTTCGACGGACGCGGACTCTTCTGCACCGGGCGCGCCACAGGCCGCGGCCAAGAGCATGACCCCAATCAACAGGCCGCTCAACGCAGCGGCCACGCTCCCGCGCTGATGCATCTGTCTGCTTCCTATCTGCCTACCCCTCATCCGTCCACTCCCTCTTTGTCTGCTCTCCATCTGTCTACTTCCCATCTGTCCGCCTCCTGATGATTGGGCAGGCTCCAGCAGCGCGTGCCCATCTGATGAAACCGCAGGCGCATCCACGCCCCGCGGTTCAGTTTGCGCTTACAGAGCCACTATATGGGGCCGCTTCAGCCTGGCTCGGTAAGGCACACCCTTATCGCCCACAGATGCACCCCAGAGCATGACCCGAACTATGCCCTTGCACAGAGCAGGATGCACATGCAGGATACACATGCAGAATACACATACGGGAAGCAGCCAGGCTTGCTTTGGGCGGCACTTGACATATACTATGGACGGAACATTGCCCAACGCGCACCCTAGATGGGGAAAGGGCGCGGGCAGCCACCCGGCCAACCGGAGCCGGTGCAGGAGAAAGTGGACGGGGATCATAGAAAAGCCATGTTGCAAAGAGTCGTAGCCACGCGCTACATTACACCGTTGCGCGAAGGTGGCTCGCTGCCTGCCTTGATCGAGGCGGACGACGGCGACGAGTATGTGGTGAAGTTTTGCGGCGCGGGCCAGGGCGTCAAGGCACTGGTGGCGGAGTTGGTCGCGGGCGAAATTGCGCGCAAGTTGGGGCTGTGTGTGCCCGAACTGGTCTTTGTCGATCTCAAAGAAGGGATTGGGCGCAATGAACGCAACCCGGAGATCCAAGACCTGCTGCAAGCCAGCGTCGGCCTCAACTTGGGCGTGCGCTATCTTCCCTGCGCCTTTGCCTACAACCCGCTCTTGGCGCCGCCGCCCGACGCACGCCTGGCTTCGGATATCGTCTGGTTCGACGCGTATGTCACCAATGTGGATCGCACGTCTCGCAACGTCAACATGCTGATCTGGGAAGGGAAGCTGTGGCTAATCGATCACGGCGCAGCGCTCTATTTTCACCATGATTGGCAAGACTACCTGGCGCGCAGTAAGTCACGCTTCAGCATGATCCGCCAGCATACGCTGCTGCCCCTGGCAGACGATTTGGAGGGGGCCACCCAACGGCTTGCGCCGCAGCTTACGCCGGACCTGCTGCAAGAGGTGGTTGACCTCGTGCCGGATGAGTGGCTTGTGGACGACGACATTTTCGATTCAACCGCAGCCGAGCGCGCCGCGTATGTGGACTATCTGCTCAGCCGGCGCGAGGCCGCACCCATCTTTGTAGAGGAGGCCGTCAATGCCCGGGCACAACTCGTATGAGTATGCCTATATCCGGGTGGTGCCCCATCTTGACGGTGGCGAATTCGTCAATGTGGGGGTCATCCTCTTCTGTCGCACGCAGCGCTTTTTGGCCGCGCGCATTGTGGTGGACGAGGAGCGTATCCTGGCCCTGGCCCCTGACCTCGATCTGGAACAACTGCACGCGCACCTAGACACCATTCCGCGCATCTGCGATGGGCAGGGGCCGATCGGCGAACTGGGCCAAGCCGAGAGCTTTCACTGGCTGGTTGCGCCCCACAACACCGTCGTGCAGACCGGGCCTGTGCATGCCGGTCTGTGTGACGATCCGGCAGAGGCGCTGGAACGCTTGGCCGAAGCGCTGCAGCCGCGCCCAGTGACAGGCTAGGCCCGGACGATCTACTTTTCTCAATCTTCAACTTGTGCAGCATGGCGCTAGTCGGCTGAACCCCGTTGGGTCAGCGACAAGGTGTAGGTTGCGGCACAGCCGACCGCGCTGCCTGGGGCCGGGGCAACGCGCACGAAGTACACCCCCTCCGCGGGCGCTTGCCACACCAGTTCACCCGCGCCTGCGCGGCTGCTCAAGCGCGTCAGCCCGTCGTGGTCATAGATCGCGGCGGTGAGCGCCACGCCGGGCGCGAGATCGCGCAAAATCACCGCGATGGTTGCGCCTGCCGCGGCCTCAAACCGCACCCAGTCCTCATCTTCCGCCACATCGAACAGCCGCGTCATGCTTGCCGCGGATGCGCCGTCGCCCAACGTCACAAAACGGGCCGCGTCATAGCCGTCGTCCGGCTCCATCCCATCCGCGGGACAGCGCAGCGGCGCGTAGAGGGCAAAATCGCCCAAGCGATCCGTCGCGGCGTAGACGACCTGCGCCTCTGGTTCGATCGCGGTGGGCAGCGGCAGCCATCCCGCGTCATCATCCCAGCGATACAGCAGCAGTTGTTCAACATCCACATGGCGCGTGGCCGCGGCCAAATAGCTCACGGTCAACGCGGCAGGCCGCGCCAAGAGCGGCTGCGAACGGGGTGCGCCGGACGCATCGGCTTGCAGCCAATCGAGCAGTTGCAGCCGGAAGCCGCGGCCAATCGCGCGCAGGGGCGACGGGGGCGGCTCGGTCACGCTGCCCGGCCCCAACTCAACACGCACTTGCCCGGCCAAAGCCCCAGGGGGAATCTCGACGCGCACGCTGTCTGTGCCGTCATGCAGGGTTGCGCCCTCGCTGCCCAACAGAATCACCTCCGCGGTCGGGCTGATCCGCCACAGCCATTGGCTGACCGGCCCTGCGTAGTCAGCCGTCCACGGGTCCACCGTCTCACCAGCCCAGCCAAACGGATCGACCGGACGATCCACCAGTTCACCATCCCAACGCCCGTTGCCGTTATCGTGATGGACCGCGAAGTGCAGATGCACGCCATAGCTGTTGCCGGTTGCGCCCATTTCGCCCAGAGGCGTCTGGGGCGTGACTGGGCCAGACCGGACCGTGACGTTGCCCAGGTGGCTATAGCGGGTGAAATAGCCGTTGTCGTGGTAGAGGATCACCTCATTGCCATAACCGCCATTGCAGCGGCGATCTCCTTCTTCGCAGCCGTCAACCACCGCGGCGATTGCGCCTGCCGCGGCTGGATGGATCACAATCGGCTCTAGGGCAGGAGTCGTCGGGTCGGGGTCGCGATAGGGGAAGTCAATGCCATCGTGACCGTCATAACAGCGCCGCTCGAAGCAGCCCAAGCGCTCATTATAGGCCGCGCCGGTGCGCGACAGCCCATCCCACAGCACAATGCGGTTATTCTTGGCATAGGTGGGCGCGTCATGGTCAAACCAGGCATCGACCAAGCCCCCCTCATCCGTATCGCGCAGGACGCGCAAAAAGCTGGCGCTCGTCCCGTCGTAGGCAAAGGGCAGATCGAGGAACGCGGCGGGCGCGCCCGCGGTGGCGATGAAGTCTTGGCCCGTCGCGTCTGTGAGCAGGCTCAAGGTGCGCCGTGCGGGTGAAAAGGTGTAGCCGGGCTTGGCCGCCACCAGCGTATACGTACCGCCCACCAGATAGTTGAGCGTGTAGCGCCCTGCCGCGTCGGTGGTGGTGCGCTGCGGCCCCGCGGCCACGGTGACGCCCTCCAGCGGCGACTCCTGTGCATCCACCACGCGACCGCTGATGGTGTAGGTTGGCGGCGTGCGCCGTTCGTGCAAGAAAAGATTGGGCACGCCTGTCATGCCCGGCGGCGCGAGGTCGGCGTCAGCCACGAACGCGACCAACTGGCCGCCCACAGTGAGCGCGGCGCGTGCGCTGGTGGGGCCATTGGCCTCGCGGCCCGTCCACGGCGCGACCACCGCGACCGAAACTCGGCTGGTGTGGCGCGTCCAGGCGTCATGCACAAAGAGATCCGCGACTTGGTTGCCGTCGCCGCTGACCAGATTGCTGGCCGCGGAGACAAAGGCGATGGTGCGCCCATCCAGCGTCATAAAAGGCGACCACGCGGCGCGGTTGGCCTGTGCGCCCACATCCGCCACCGAAATGCGCCGGGTGCTCATCGTCTCCCGGTCGACCAGAAAGACATCCTCAACCTGGTTGGTATCCCCCGCGACCAAATTGCTCGCGAGCGAGCTAAAGGCCACATAGCGCCCATCGCCGGAGACCATCGGCCCGCGGCTTTCGCCGTTGCCTGGTCGCCCATCCACCCCGCGCGAGAGCAGCACAGTCGCCCCCGTGGCGCGGTCATGCCAGTAGATCTGTGCGGCGGCAAAGGGAACTTGAGCAGGAACCGCGGGGTCGAGATTCGAGGCGTAGGAGGCAAAGACCACATAGCGCCCGTCAATGCTCAGATGCGGCTGCGTGGATGCGCCGTTGGCCGGTGCGCCGCCCGCTCCGCTCGAAAGCAAGCTGGTGCTACCCGTTGTGCGATCATGCAAGAAGATGTCGCTCACCCCATTGGTGTCGCCATCGACCAGATTGCTCGCCGCGGCATGAAAGGCGACATAGCGCCCATCGGCAGAGAGCGCGGGCGGGTGTGCGCCCCCGGCATCCCCTGCGCGGCCATTGGCTTGGCGGCCCCCCGGCCCTACCGATACGCGGGTGATGCGCTGGCTGCGCCGGTCATAGACAAACGCATCTTGCACCGCGTTGGTGTCGTCCTCAACCAGATTTCCGGCCCACGCGTAAAAGGCCACCACCGATCCGTCCGCGCTGAGGCTCGGCGCGCCAGCCCACCCGTTGCCGGGTGTGCCATCCGCCGCGGCAGAGACCAGTGTGAGTTCACCAGAGCCGCGGTCATAGAGATAGAGCGCGTCGTAGACTTCGCCAGCGCCAGGTGCAGAATCAGTCGCGGGCGGCACCGCGGTGAACGCCACGACGCTCCCATCCGCGGCCAGGGCTACATAGCGGGCGCGGCCTCCTGTCCAATCGGCCACAGGCACAGCCAATGTGGTGGTGACCAGTTCGCGGCTGATCAGTTCGGCTGTAATGCCGGTCTGGGTGATGCTGGCCTGAACAGTGGGTACGGTCGAGGTGATGATGGCGGCGCTGGGATCGGGCAGCGGGGGCAGTTCAGGCGCGGGCAGGGTCAGCGTCGGCAGGGGCGTCATTGCCGCGGCGGGCGTGGGGCTTGCCAGGTCGATCAAACGCAGAGACGAGCGCAGAGGGAGTGGCAGCAGATCGCCGCCGCTCGCCCAAGTCAGACCACCCCACGCCAGCAGCACAAAGATGAACAGCGCGAGCCAAGCGCCCAGCTTGCGCCGGTTCAATCGCAGCCACGCACGCATCAGGCAACGCCCACATTCAAACCCAACATGGCCGCGATTATACCAGACGCGGCGAGAATCCGCCGGAACTCAGCCTTCTCGGAAGCTGCGCGCTTGCGGGAAGATCGCGCGGCTGTTGCCCCAGGTGGCGGATCATTAAAACTGCGTCCAGCCTATTCCTCACTCATACGCACCACCAACGGCAGAAATCCCCTGGGCGAAAGGGTTGCGCCCGAACTGGTGACCTCGACCGTGCCGGACATGCCCACGCCGCCCGGCGCGCCGTGCAGCACACAGTAATAGGGATAGGAGCCGGCGGCGTCAAAGGTATGCATATAGGACGACCAGTTTGAGCCTAACGGCTGCTCAAAGCTGCCGTCATCCGCGGTGACGCTGTGCGTGCCGCTGCGCAGCACCCAGACCACCGTTTCCCCTTCACTGATGGTCACATCTTTGGGCGAATAGGCATTGGTGAAGTTTGGCCCCACTTGGACAACAGCATCGCCGATGATGACGGTCATCGTCGCCACGCGTGTGGATGCGTCGTTCGTCGCGGTGACGGTCGCGGTGTAAACTCCTGCGGCGGCATAGGCGTGGGTGGCGTTGAGATCGCCGCCGCTCGCGCCATCGCCAAAATTCCAGGTATAGCTGATGTTGTCGCCGCTGGTCACGGACGCGGTAAAGTAAACGGTGTCGTTGACGCGGGCGGGGCTGCTGTTTTGGGCTGTCAAGCCGTCGATGGGCGTGTCCGCAACGACAGCCAGGCTGGCGTGGGCGACCGGCCTTGTGAGCCACAGCAGGCCAAGCGCTAGGCAGAGGGCAGGAACCAGGGACCAGCCGATGCCTTCTACTTGCCGCAGCAGCAGGAAAAGTTGGGGACGTTGCCGGGGCGCGTGCATAGATGCCTCCTTTTGGTCCAACTTGAACGCCTACACAACACAGAGCAGGTGTATCGAAGCAACCCGAACAGCGGTGCGTTGTCTGTGGCCGCAGTTCCAGGAGGGCGCACAGGCAGCCCCATCTATTCGGTTGGGAGGGATCTAATTAGGGCCGGAAATGAGGCCGATTCGACCGGCGCGGCTATTTGTCCCACTCCGGGCCTTCGCGCGCGGCCATCTGCGCCACCAGCACCAGCGAGGCAGGCCCGTCCAACGCCAAGACCAGCGACAACATCCCTTCGATGCCGTGGATCGTCTGCCAAAGCCCCTTGGGCACATCATCCTGCCAGAGGTCCAGGGCAAAGCGGGTCAAGGCGGCATGTGCCTCGGTCGGGTCGGTGAGCGTCGCCGGTGTAGGCGCGTCGCCGTCACCATTATGAGTGCCGTTTTGCACGCCATCGTGAGCGCCATTGTGAGCCGCCGGATCGACCGGATAAGCCGCGGCGATCTCTTTGGGCACAGCATGTTGCGCCAACACCGCGGCCACGCGCTGCACCTGGCGCGTGTGCTTATCGCCGCGGCTCTCGGCCAGCGCCGCGCGCACCTCGTCGAGCAAAGGCCAGACCTGCTGGGTGTGCCCATGCAGCAGGAGAGGCCGCAGCAGCCCCTCGGCGTAGAAGTTGATCAGCGCCTCGCCTTCGAGCAAGCGCGGCGCCCATTGGCGCAACTGATCGTAGATCGCTTGATGCGCCTTATCCCAAACCGGCTGCATCTGGAGCAGTGCTTGAAAGCGCAGCCGGTTGTCGCGCAGCTCGTCGTCGTTGGGCCGGCTGCCGACCATGCGGCGCAGCCGTTCGCCAAAGCTCGGCTGTGTGATGCGCGTCTCCAACAGCCGCAGCGCCACGTCGGGCTTGTGCGCGTCCAGATAGACCTCGGCCAAGCCCCAGATAGTCGCCCGTTCCGGGTTACGCCTGTCCAGCGAGTTGAGCCACGCCAGCGCCTTCTCCACCTGGGCCGCGGCCAATGCCTCCTCGCCAAAGGCCAACAGCGAGCGCACCAGGGTGATCACCCCTTCGCCGTTGGCGATCTTGCTCTGAATGGTGGGAGCGGAGACGATCTCGTCATCGAGGACGATGGCGAGCCGTTCTCCGACGTTCTCACCGGTCAGGTCCGCAAAGCGCTTGCCTCCAGGTCCGGTAAAGCGCAGGGCCACCTGGGGACGACGGTCGAGACCCGACGTGTCCTCGGTGACGAAAGCATCGAGCACGTCGTCACCGCCGACGTCGGAAGCCGCGTGGACCACATAGGTGGTAAAACGGGCTTTGCCAGCGGCGGGCAGGTCTTCTCTTTGAAGGTAGACGCGCCGGTCGTCGGTCGTCATCGGAACCGGCGCTGCGGTGGGCGAGCAGCCTGCTTGGCAAGGCCGAAGCCTTCG
>CAZZNG010000204.1:10141-10605 GCA_964655505.1 uncultured Litorilinea sp.
TTGAAGGTAGACGCGCCGGTCGTCGGGGATGTCCGCTTTTTTCAGGTACGCCGTCAAAGCTTCGAGATTTTCCGACTGGAGAGCCGTCTGACCCCCGTTGTCGACCCGGACGATCTCGGCCGGCAGGGGCTCTTTCTTGATCAGCTCGTCGATGCCGGCGAAGCTGTCGTCGACCATGTGAAAGCGGAGCTGGGCGGTCCGGCCCAAAAGCTCCTTGGCCTTGGAGGGGTCCCGGAAGCCGGGAAGCTGCACGAGAACGGAATTGTCCGCCTTGCGCCGGCTGATGCTCGGCTCGGAAACGCCCCACTTGTCGATCCGGCTGCGGATCACGCGCTCGGCCTGTTCGGTGGAGCTGTCCTTGATCCGGGCGATCTGCTCGGCGTTGTAAGCGAGATCGATGACCTTGCCGTCCCGCTCCACCTGCTCGAGGCCCGGATATTCCTCCGCGAGGCCACTCTTGAAGT
>CAZZNG010000205.1:0-10473 GCA_964655505.1 uncultured Litorilinea sp.
CGGGACGTTGTGCGGCGGTAACGCTGTTGGGCGCGGCGGCGCTGGGCGGTTCGTCCGCTGCTGTGTCCATTCACGCGCCCGTTCACTGGCCCGCTCGCTTGCCCGTTCATGTGCTCGGTGACCGGCTCTGGCGTGCTGCCGTTGCGCGGCTGGGCTTGCCGGTTGCGTGTGCGTGCAGGCGCGGCGCGGCGGCTCGATGACTGCGTGCGCGCGCGGGGGGTGCGCTGCTCCGGGTCAAAGCTGCCATAGTTGAAGCCGGGCAGACGGCGGCGTTCGATGCGCCGGGCCAACAGCCTTTCAATGTCGCTTACCATTGGCTCGTCGCCTTCGCCGATGAAGGTAAAGGCTTCGCCGGTCTGGGCGGCGCGGCCGGTGCGCCCGATGCGGTGGGTATAGGCATCCACTGTGTCGGGGATGTCGAAGTTGATGACGTGGGAGATGTCGCTCACGTCAATGCCGCGCGCGGCGATGTCGGTGGCGACGAGTATGTCATACTTGCCGTCGCGGAAGCCGTTCATGGCCTCTTGCCGCCGGTTTTGGGTCATGTTGCCCTGCAGCGCGGAGGTGCGATAGCCCTGGTTTTCTAGGTCGAGCGCCAGGTTGCGCGCACGGCGCTTGGTGCGCGTGAAGATCAAGACGCGGCCGGTTGGCGTCTGCGGCAGCATGGCAAAGAGCAGTTGGCGCTTCAGCCCTTCGGGCACAGGGTAGAAGGCCTGGGTCACGGACTCGACCGGCGCGGTCATGCCGATCTGGACGGTGGCCGGGTTGTGCAGGATCTCGTCGCCCAGCGCGCGGATGTCGTCGGGCATGGTGGCCGAGAAGAAGAGCGTTTGCCGCTCTGTGGGCAGTTGGCGCAGCACACGGCGCACGTCGGGCAAGAAGCCCATGTCGCACATGCGGTCGGCTTCGTCGAGCACCAGCACCTCGACGTGGGAGAGGTCAATGCTGCCCGCGTCCAGGTGGTCGAGCAGACGACCGGGACAGGCGACGACGATTTCGGCCCCGCGGCGCAGCGCGCCGATCTGAGGGCCTTTGCTCACGCCGCCATAGATGGCGACGCTGCGGATCTTGGTCTGGCGGCCCAACACCTGGATGGACTGGTGAATCTGCTCGGCCAGTTCGCGCGTGGGCGCGAGGATCAGGGCGCGCACCCGGCGCAGGGGGCCTTGGGTCAGCCGCTGCAGGATGGGCAGCACAAAGGCTGCGGTTTTGCCTGTGCCGGTTTGGGCCAGGCCCAGCACGTCACGCCCGCGCAGCGCGACGGGAATGGCTTGTTGTTGAATCGGCGTGGGGGTGGTAAACCCCGCGGCCTTGACACCGGCCAACAGGCGCGGGTCGAGCGAAAGTTGTTCAAAATTCATTCTGGGAGTGCTCCTTGACTCCGGTGAGCCAAGTCGCACACTCAGCTCGTTGTTGCATTGAATTAGGCTGCATGAATGACGATCATGCACTCGTAACTGTGCGCAAAAAAAAGCCGCCCGCGACTTTTGAAGTCTGGGCGGCGGATAAGCGCAACTGAACAGAATCTACAAAATCCTTGTAGGGCATTGTCTGCGATTTGCGCCGTTTTGTCAAGTTTGTCGTCATTCCATCTGCGCGAGCAGCCTATGCGAGCAGCGTCGGCAAATCCATTGCGACCAGCGCCACAAACAAGATCCCCGTGATCGCCACGCCCCAATACCAGCGTGGATCAACCGCGGCGCGGCGTCGCGCCCACTGAAAATAGATCGCCAGCCCGATGATCGCCATCACAATCTCAATGGTCAGCGAAACCCACGGATAATTCCACAGCCCAAAGCCCAACAGCGGAAAATTCCCCACGTTCCCCGGCAGAATGGGCATGTCGGGCCGATGCACAATCAAATCCAGCAGCCAGTGGGACGCGCTCAACAGCGCGAGCGTCCACGCCGCGCGCTGCGTCTTCCAAACAGCCTTGCCAATGGCAAAGACGAGTCCGGCAATGATCACTGTCCCCACGATAGAATGGGTGTAATAGGCGTGAATGGTCGCCTGTCCATACCCTGCCATGGTGATGCTCTCCACCCCGGCAGCGACCAGTGGGATAAAGGCAATATCCATCGCCTGTGACGCTGCCATCAGCGCCCACGCGGGAACTTCCGGCGCGGCAGGCTTGGTCGCGGCGGCCAGCGCAAAGTGACCCAGGAACATGATGACTCCTTTCACAACCGTAGACTCACAACCGTACACTACTGCACGACAAACAGGCCACCCGGAGGGGCCATCCGTACAGCATAACATGGCCTAAGGGTCAGCGCCAGGTGTAGAATATAAAGGTAACAGACCGATCTTCCGGGACGCTGCGCCCATCTCGCGAGCAGATGGGCATGAAACAACATGCCATCTCGCGAGCAGATGGGCATGGAACTCGCAGCATTCCGGAAGGTACATCGCCGGAGGTGAGTTTCGGGAATCAGTGGCTGCCGATCAATTTGTACTCATCACGGGTTGTGGTAAACTGGTCATACCCATTTCTTATACTTCCATCGCACAAGTCCTATCGATATAAGTCCTTTCAGCACAAGGGATGGCCGCCCCGGCGGTATAGCTGTTCTAACGTCGCTTGTGCGGTTCGGCCCGAACAACTGTTGTCACCCTGAAATTTGCTCCATTCAACAGCGGCACAGCCACTCTCTGGCAGGATGCTTTGTGTCCGCTGCTCGCCATCCACTTTCTACAAGGTAACTGTTCAAGCGAGGAGATCGAACATGCAGGAGAACAACCAGTTCAGCCATAAGCTTAGCCGCCGCAAATTTCTGTGGGCTGCCGGTGCTGCCGGTCTGACCATGGGGCTGGCGGCCTGTGCGCCGGCCGCGCCAGGCGGGTCGTCCAGCACAGGTGACGAAGCAGCCGCGCCGGGCGAAGAGCCGGTGACCTTGTTGTTGAACATGCGCGCCGGTGGCGACCAGTCGGAACCGGCCATCTATGTGGACCGTCCCGCCAAGTTTATGGAGGAACACCCCAACATCAAGATCGAGCTTGCGCCCATTCCCGCGGGCGAGTATGACGCCAAGATCTTGACCTCGGCTTCGGCAGGGACCATTGCCGACGTGCTGTTTACGTCGGATGTGTGGACGCTGCACAGCCGCTTGGTCAAGCTGGGCGTGATTGCGCCGGTGGACGACCAGCTTGAAGCGCACAACATCTCCAAGGAGGAGTGGATTCCCGCGGCAGTGGATACGCTGACCCACGAAGGGGTCATGTACGGTTTGCCCAAGGCATCCAACCCCGGCGAGGCGTTCGTCTGGCTCAACAACTCGCTCTTTGAGGAAGCAGGGATTCCGATTCCCGATACCTATGGCGTGACCCACGCGCAGATCACCGAATGGGCCGAAGCGCTGACCACCGGGCCGGAAGATGACCGTGAGGTCTACGGCGTCATGTGGCGGGCCAACGGCGTGCAGTCGATTGTCAACGGCGTGCGCCAGTGGGGAACCTATGAGAACAACGAAGAGGGAACCGAAAACCTGGCCGATAACGAGCAGTGGTTCCAGTGGGCGTCGTGGCTGAAGGATCTCTACGACCGCAACCTGACCGCGGTGGAATCGGCGCTGCCCAGCGGCGGCGGCGACGCGCTCTTCTTGGCCGGTCGGGTGGGGATGCGCCACAACCAGCGTTCCTTCTATCGCCGCAGCATCGAGGGCATGAAGGAAGTCGCCAACCCCTTCGAGATGACGGTGATCCAGGCTCCGCGTGAACCCGATGCCAAGGGTTGGGTGGCCTCGGTGGATACGCACAGCGCCAGTACCAACACCGATCACCCGGATGAGGCGTTCCTCTTCATCTATGCGCTGGCGGACGAGATCTTTGCGCGCGGCGTGGCCGAGACCCAGGGCTATTTGACGGCGCGGGTGGACGATCTGGAGACCATCGACGACATCAAGACGCCTTTCCTCGAACTGCAATACCAATGCACCATCGAGGAAGAGAAGATGCACCAACCGGCCAACGCCAGAGGGGCAGAGGTCGAAACGGTCTATGTCAACGAGTTGAGCAAGCTCTGGCTGGGCGAGGCTGAGTTGAACGAGGCGTTCATGCAGAACCTCAAGGACGCGGTCGACGAGGTGTTGGACAAGCCGTTCTAGACTGCAAATCGCCATCCAGCGATTCATGCGCCGCGGGGTGGGCCATCGCCTGTAGAGGGGGCGGCCCATCCCGCGGCGTGGACCCGGTGTATTGTCTCAGTTCTAGTTTGGCGGTAGATTACGCATGACAACCCAAAAGAGTACGTCCTCACCCTTGCCTGCGCGTCTGGCGGGGACGCGCGCGGCCCGTTCCCCCATGAGCGGCGCCCGCAGACGCGAAGCCTTGCAGGGCTACCTGTACATCTCGCCCTGGATCATCGGCTTTATCGTCTTCGTTGCCGGCCCGCTGATCGCCTCGCTCTATTACAGCTTTACCTATTATCCGCTGCTGGCCGAGCCGAGCTGGGTCGGGCTGCAGAATTACGCGACGGCCTTTTTCAAGGATCGCATTTTCTGGCTGTCGTCGTGGCGAACCTTGCTGTGGGCCATTACGACTGTGCCGTTGGGCATCACCGGCTCCTTCTTTGCCGCGCTGCTGTTGAACCGCACGGTGCCGCTCAAGACGGTTTGGCGCGTCTGTTTCTTCCTGCCTTCGCTGACGCCGGAGATCGCCGCGGCGCTGCTGTGGATGTGGATTTTGCAGCCCGACATCGGCGTGGTCAACAGCACGATTCGAGCGCTGTTTGGCGTCCGCGGGCCGCAGTGGATGGCGAGCCCTTCTTGGGCGCTGCCTTCGCTGGTGCTCATCAGCCTGTGGACGGGCATCGGCAGCATCCGCATGTTGATCTTCCTGGCCGGTCTGCAAGGGGTGCCCCAGGAGCTATACGACGCCAGCATGGTGGACGGCGTGAACTGGTGGCAGAAGATCCGCCATGTGACGCTGCCCATGATCTCGCCTACGATCCTGCTCAACCTGATCCTCGGCATCATCGGCAGCCTCCAGGTCTTCGGTTTGGCCTTTGTCACGACCGCGGGCGGCCCGGCCTATGCCACGTACTTCTATGGGCTGCATCTCTATCAAACCGCGTTCCGCAGTTTCGACATGGGCTATGGGAGCGCGCTGGCCTGGTTCCTCTTCTCGGTGATCCTGGTGCTGACGCTTGTGCAGATTTCGCTCTCACGTCGTTGGGTTTATTACGCCGGTGAAGCGAGAGACTAGGTAGACTAACGGAGTAGAAGGAAAAATCGTCTATGCAAGCCACCAACCCGGCTCCCAACCGCGCCCTTAGCTCAAATGCCTGGTATCGCTTCCGCAACACGGCAGGCAGCACGCTGCTTTTCCTGCTCACCGCGGGGCTGGCCCTGATGTTTCTCTTTCCTTTTGCGTGGAGCATCTCCAGTTCGCTCAAGACAGGCTTTGAGGTGGTCGAGTACCCGCCCCGCTTCCTGCCCAAAGTGCCCCAGTGGGGCAACTATGTGCAGGCGTGGACGTCGGCGGATCTGGGCCTTTTCTTCTGGAACAGCACGGTCGTGACCTTGTTGAGCTTGATCGGCCAAGTGCTGAGTTCGTTCATCGTCGCCTACGGCTTTGCCCGCTTCCGCTTTCCAGGGCGAGAGTTTCTTTTCATTCTCTGCTTGAGCGGGATGATGATGCCGGTCTATGTGACGATCATCCCCTTGTTCACGCTTTTCCGCGCGCTGGGGTGGATCAACACCTTCAAGCCGTTGATTATCCCCACCTACTTTGGCAGCGCGTTCGCCATCTTCCTGCTGCGCCAGTTCATCATGTCGATTCCGATGGAGTATGACGAGTCGGCGCTGATCGACGGCGCGAGCCGCTGGACGATTATGACGCGCATCATCCTGCCCAACTGCCAGCCCGCGCTGGCGACGGTCGCCATTGTCAGCTTCATGTCTTCGTGGGATGCCTTCCTCGGCCCGCTGATCTTCCTCGACAGCGTGAAGAAGTACACGCTGCCGCTGGGCCTTTGGTTCCTCAAGGGGACGATTGACGATGCGCTGCCGCGTGACCACCTGCTGATGGCGGGTGCGATGATTACCACCTTTCCGGTCTTGCTCGTGTTCATTTTGGCCCAAAATTACTTCATTGAGGGCATCGTCATGAGCGGGATCAAGGGCTAGTTAAGGAGACATCTGCATCGGGCCTCATCACGACCGAGGCCCCCTGCCGAGAACATAAAGGAGACGTTCTCGTGACCCCCACACAGCGAACGACGATTCGCTTCCGCCTTGTGATGGCCGCGCTGTTTGCCCCGCTGGGCGATCAGCCTGTCATCGCCCAGAGCGCAGCGGGCACGATTGCCTATGTGCGGGCGACGACGAGCGATGAGATCCGGCTGATCGAGCCGGACGGCAGCAACGATCGCCGCCTTTGGGCGTTGAATGAGGTTGATGAAGAAGATATCCTTGCCGTCACCCACCTAGATTGGCATCCACAGGCCACGGCGTTGGCCTTTTCGAGCAATCACGAATATGGTTGTTCGCTCTACGACCAAGACCTCTATACGATCCGGCCCGACGGCAGCGGCTACCGCAGGCTGACGAATGGGCCTGCTTGCGCCGCGCTGGCTTCCTACCCCAAGGGGACGGTGCGGGTTCCGGTGCAGAACAACAGCGGCGAGTCGGGCACGTTCTTTATCTATATCCAAGGGGCGAGCGGCGTTCAGCAGCTCTCTTTGCCGCCTGGCGGCAGCAGTGTGGTGACGTTCAATCAGGTGGCGGACTTCGGGGCAGGCAAGCCGCAGTGGGCAGTCGCGATCGAGGGACGCTACCGCTGGCTCGGCGCGGCCGAGGCCGATGTGCAGCCGGGCGAGACGGTGGAGACCGCAACGCTGAGCATTTTGGGCGACGGGCTGGCCTATGCCGCCCATCACCCCAGTTGGCGTCAGGATGGAGCCGCGCTGGCCTTCAATTTCGGCGCAGGCTTCTTCAATCAGATCGAGGCCGACCCGCCGGTTGGCGAACGGGGCCAAGACCTGCTTGATCTGGAGCCGGAGGACCTGCCGACTCTCGTCGGCGCGCCGCGCTATGCGCCGACGGCTGAACGGGCCGACCAGTTCCTCTACCCAGCCGACAACCTCGACTGGCGGGCCGTCGTTCTGGCGGAGGCAGGCAGCGACGAGCCGGGCCTCGCCTATGCGCCGCTCGATTGGGACGAGACCGACATCCTGGGCTTGGATTGGCTGCCCGACGGGTCGGGTTTTGTGCATACGGTCGCGCTGTTGGGCGGCGGCTCGCGCCTCTACGAAACCGACTTGACTTCGGGCGAGGTTACGCTGCTCGATGAATTCGAAGACTATGTGGCCGGGATCAGTCTGTCCCCCGATGGGGAGCAGATGGTCGTGATGCGCACGCCGGAGTTGACCAACGCTGTGCCCGATCTATGGATCATGGATCGCGATGGCAGCAACCCGCAATTCCTGGTGGAAAATGGCGCTTGGCCAGACTGGAGTCCGCAACAGGTGCAGCTACCCGACCCTGAGCCGGACCCGGCTGATCCGACGCGGGTTGAAATCTTTCTGCCGGCCTTGATTCGTTGACAGAAGGGCACTGCCTTCTGCGCGACGCGCCTGCATAAAAGCGACCTCCTTGGCTGAATCGGTGCTTGTCACACTCGATTTTGCCAAGGAGGTCTTTTATTGGCTGTCCACCATCCCGGATCGTGGGATGTGCGTTTGTCTAGGCGGATGCGGCGTTGGCCTGGCTGAGCGCGGGCATTTTGTTGACCATGTCGATGAGCGCCTGGAGATAGCCGATGGCATAGGCGCGGCCGCGGTGCCCCCAGCGCGAATCGTCGATCATGTGGGGGACGTGGTCGTCGATCAGGAAGCTGTTAAAGCCGTTTTCCTTGAGCGCCAGCATGATTTCAAGCTTGTTCTCGAGGTTGCCCTCGTTGATGAAGCACTCGGTGAAGTTGTCGGCTGTGCCCTCTACATCACGGAAGTGGATGTAGATGATCTTGCCGCGCGGGGCAAAGTAGCGGATGCCGCGCAGTACGTTCTCCTTGCCGCCCATCTCCGACCAGCAGCCGATGCAGAAGTTGAGGCCGAGGTTGGGGCTGTCGAAGGTGTCGGTCATGCGCTTGAAGCCCTCGAAGTTGCGGAAGATGCGCGCCACGCCGCCCAAGGAGGGGACGGGGGGATCGTCGGGGTGGATCGCCAGGGTGACGCCGGATTCTTCGGCAACGGGCAGGAGGCGCTCCATGTAGTAGACGAAGTTGTCCCACATCTCTTCATCGGTGATGACGCGGCCAAAGGTCAACTCGTCGGCTGGATGTTCGGCCATGTTGAAGCGCCGCGCCAGCGCTCCCCCGCGGCGGCTGGCCGGTGGGTTGGTGCTCCACACAGAGCTTGGCATCCAGTGAATGCCGAGGATGGGGATACCGGCGCGGCCCATGTTGCGCACGGTGTTTTGCATGTGGCTGATCTGCTCGTCGCGGCCCGGCTCGCCCAACATGACTTTGTCGAAGAAGGAGTTGGGCACATTCTCCAGCGACATGAGGCGCAGCCCGTGCTTTTGGGCCTTTTTGACCGCGGCCAGCAGGTCTTCGTATTCCCACTGTTTGTCGCCGGGAAAAGCGGCGTTGTTCATCTGGAAATCTTTTGCGCCCAGTTGCGCGATATAGGTGAGCATATCGTCGCTGGGATCTTTGAACTGGCCGAGGGCCACGCGGATCTCTTTGGGCATTTGGTCTAGGATTCGTTCAGACATGGGATTTCTCCAAGCGAATGCAGGTTCGTGCGAATGCGGGTTCGTTTGTTGAATGATGTGGGTCGGTTATAGTACGGGTCGGATGTGGTGTGGAGCGATTGTGAGTTGGACCGGGCGTGATTGGAACGCGGCCGGTCTCTTAAACTTTACTCGATGCGCTGCAGAAGTGCAAAGGAAGGGGCATGACGTGATTTGTGGCCCGCTTGACGCACGCGCTTGATGAATGATCGAATGATCCTGGTGATGGATTGCGCGTGGTCGCGTTCCTCGTTATAATGCGTTTGGCCTGGGGCGCTGTGTGGCTTGTACAGCCAAGCCCCCGGCTGCATGGTTCCACTCTACATATGAATGAAGCGACTCCATGAACTTACCAAATCGCATTCCCCGGCGGTATGTACAAGGAGCCTGGCTGCTTGTCTTGGCTCTGGCGGTATCCGGCTGTTTTTGGCCGGTGGAAGAAGAAGACCCTCTCGCCTATAGTCTCCCTACAACCTTTTCCTCTGTGCCGCTTGCCGTTGGCAATCAGGTCTATACGGTTGAGCGCGGGGATGTGCAGCGCGTGCTCACCTTTGAAGGGGTGGTGCAGGCGGGCACGCAGCGCGAACTCTATTTCGAGGTAGACGGCCCCATTGCCGAGGTGCATGTCGCCAACGGCGATTCGGTGGAAGTGGGCGATCTGCTGATAGAGTTGGAGACGGAAGAGGCGGAGTTGGGGCTGCTGGAGGCGCAGCTTCGCCGCGAGTTGGCCGCGCTGCGCCTGGCCGAGAGCGAGAGCAGCAACAGCTATGCGCTGGAACTGGCCGAGTTGAATTTACAGATCGCCAAGCTGGAGCTGCAAAAGCTGCAATGGGACCCCAACACGGCGCGTGAGGAGATCGCCGTTGCCGAGCGGCAGGTGGAGATCGCGCAGGCGAACGTGGATAAGGCCAAGGCCGGCAACAGCGCCGCGGCCGGAGACAGTGACACCGGGGATCCGGCCGCGGGGGGTAATGTTTCTGTGGCCCGGGTCGAACTGGAGTTGGCCGATCTGGCGCTGACGCGGGCCGAGCGCGCCCTGGCGCGGCTGCAGCTGCGCGCGCCCATCTCCGGCACGATCCGCATTGGACAGATGCGGATCGGTACGCCAGTGAAGGCGTATGAGACGGTGGCACGGCTGGTAGATCCGGAATCGCTGGTGGTGGAAAGCAATCTAGTAAGCGATGACCAGGCGCTGCTGGCCGAGGGGATGCCGGTGGAGATGGAGGTGGCTTATCTGCGCGGGGTGACCTTCCCCGGCGTGATCACCCGGCTGCCCCAACCCTATGGCAGCGGCATGACGCCGCTCACGCAGATCCAGCCCGATTTGAGCAGTTCGAATTTGTCGCTGCGCGAGGGCGCGGCGGTGACGGTACGCGCGGTGGTTGGCCGCGCGGAAGATGTGCTGTGGCTGCCCAACAGCGCGGTGCAGACCGTGGGGGGCAAGTCCTATGTGGTGGTGCGTGAGGGGGATGTGCTGGCTGACCGGGAGGTGACGGTTGGGCTGGTGGGCGGCGAGCGCAGCGAGATTGTGGCCGGTTTGAGCGAAGGGATGCAGGTGATCGGGCGCTGAGCGAGCCGATCTTCCCGGGGAAGCTCGATGAAGGTTAAAGAATTAATGTGGGTATCCGGTTTGCGGCGCAGGCTCAAGCCTGCGCCTAGCGATGGGAAACGTGCTCAAGCACGTTGTCTCTGGTGAACAGGCTTTGAGCCTGTTTCCCACCACTAGCCTGGGGATTCGATC
>CAZZNG010000206.1:0-10447 GCA_964655505.1 uncultured Litorilinea sp.
ACCTGCACTTGGATGGCTGCATCAGGCTCCCCCTGTGCCTGCACCCCCTCGCTCCTGGCGATGACCAGCAGCAGACCCAACAAGATCGCCACCAAGCGTGATGGGCAGCGTCTATACGCGCCGCCGGGGCGGGATGTGAAATTGCCTGTGTCTTTCATCTTGTCCATTGGGTCCCCTGTCTTGGTCTATGTCTGGGTCTATGTCTTGCCAACGTATCGTCAACTGGACAGCAAGCCAACGCGCACCGATACCGCCACCATCGCTCCCCCGCGCTGCGTGGCGCCTGACTTAAGGGCGCGTCGCGTCATGGCGCAAATAGCCGTATTTGTGCAGCAGCGGCAGGGTTAGGGCGGTCACCAGCCGTCTTTGCGTGCCCGGCATCTTGCGCTGCCATTCGTCATCGCGGCGCAGGTTGATCTTGCCCTGGCGAAAGCGGTTGGGGTTGCCGACCGCGGTATGGTCAATTGAAAGATTGGGCGTATCATCGCGTTCAAACAATTGGCGCTCGTCAAGCTCGCTGCCTGCAAAGTGGGCGATGCGCGCCAGGGTGGCGCGCGGCGACTCGACCAAGTCCTCATAGCGCACAAAGAGATAGCCAGCCCCCTGCCCGCGCAGCGATTGGGTGAGCATGTTGGTCACATTCCAGTTCAGTGCCGCACTGACTGGGCTGGGCCGATCCATATATTCGGTCTTCCAGTAGACCTCCGGCTTGACCATCTTCTTTTGCCAGGAGTAGACGACTGCCCGGCTGTCGCGCACCAGATGGACCACGCGCAAGTCGATGTTGGGAACCTCGCGCAGCAGCATGGCATAGCGCGGCCCCTTGGAGGAATCGACAATGGCACAGCAGTTGGATACAGCTTGGATAGCCCCGTAGAGCTTCTGCAAGATGGCTGCATACTCGCCGATATGTTGCTGCTGTTGCGCTGTGCGCAGGGACGGCACAATCACCGAGGGCAGGAAGCTTTGACGCTGCATCATGCTGCGCAGCGCGCTGATCTGCGCCAGGGGCACGTCATCGAAGCTGCCAAAGGCCTGCTCCACGACTTGCCGCCAGAAAACGCATTCATGAAACGGGTTGCCGCAGCCGCACAACTCGTTGTCGATGAACGACTTTTGCCAGATGTTCCACATCTCGCCGACTGCTTGAAACCCTTGCATCTGGCCCAAAAGCCGGACCAGTAAGGTGCTGCCGCTGCGACCATACCCGCCGATATAGAGGACTTTTACCCGGTCATCTTTAGCTTTCTCTGTCGCTCTCTCTGTAGACATCCCTGTAGAAATCTCTTTAGGCATCTTTGTCGCTATCGCCATCATTTCACTCTTTCTAACACACGCCTTGCTCGACCGCTGCCGCGCTTTCAACGCCCCTGAACTGCCCTATTCCTCCATCTGCGCAGCCAGCGCGAAGATTTCGGCATCCTGATTGGCATAGATCAGGACAAACTTGTCCGATGCGTGCAGCTTATCGACAAACAGTTCCCATGTGCCCGGCGGCCAGCCGATGAACAACTCGCCGGAGGCTTTTTGGCTGCGTGTCAAGATCAGGTATGAACTTGGGTAGCGGTCACTCGCCATCATCCCGGCCACGGCTTCGATATCGGCTGCGCGTGCCTGGCGCGGCACGGTCGTGTATCGATAGGTGCGGTAATCCTGAAAGCGCCACGGCAGCGTGCCCGTGGCAGCTACAAGCTGCGCGCCGGGTTCAGCGATCGCATAGAGCGTATGCACTGCTTCGACCTCGTCGTCGGTGAAGTACATCATGCGTTCGTTGCCGTAGCGGGTGAACAGAAAGCCAATCAACAGCACAAAGCTCGCGCCGGTCAGCACAAGCGTTGCGCGCCAGCCGCGCCCTGCCAGGGGCGACGGCAGAAAGAGCGCAGCGCAAAAGAAAGCCATGAACGGGACCGAATAGAGATAGATGCGCAGCAGGAGTTCGCCGCCATAGGCTTGCATCCCCAACAGGGGGAAGGGCGCGGCGGCCAGAAGGATGAGGCTCACATCGCGGTAGCCGTTGTGCAGGCGGCGCAGCCCGCCCAAAAAGGCCAACCCCCAAACCATCAGCGTCATGCCGATGCGCATGTAGTTGATGAAGATATGCTCCGGGCTGCCGCGGAAGCGGTCGGTCAGGTTGGCGTCGAGGTTGGACGTCACCGACCCCATCGGCTCGGTAATATGCTCAATGTGCCCGTGCACATAGGGCGTTGCCACATAAAAGACCCAGGTTCCGATCATGACGCCGAGGATCAGCGGCAGGGTAATCACCGTGCAGCGGTTGAAAAAGATCAGCACGCTCATCGCGGCCAGCGCGGCAAAGGGCGTCAGTTGGTGGCTGGCGACCATGGCAGTGAGCATCAGCAAAACCATGCCCAGCAGCAGCGCGCGCTGCTTGGGCGTGGAGGGCGCGGTGGGGTGTTCATACCCTGCCCAATTGCCCAGCCGCGCCTGCAGCCAGCCCAAGAACTTGGCTCCGGGGAAAATGCGCTGCCCGTCCGCATCCATGCCCGGCTGTGGCGCGGGGCCGCGCAGCCAGGTCAAGAGGATCGCCAGAACGGAGAGCAGCAGAAAGATGTTGAGCGCTTGCGGCGCTAGATAGTCCTGGCCGATCCAGTTGACGACGTAGAAAAACCACATGCTAAGCGCCACCAGGCGCAGGTCGATGGTTGCCGACCGGAAGATGATCCAGAGCGGGCCGAGGTAGAGCAGGTTGAAGATGACCGGCGCCCACATCATGAAGGGCTGCGGGCTGTCCAGCCCGGCCGCGTCGGTCAAAAAGGCCATGAGGATAAAAAAGCTGGGCCAGTTGAAGAACGCGTCAATTCTGCCGTCGACACTGCCATACTCGCGTACATAGTTGATGATCCCGGCCAGCTTCCAGCCGATGGCAAAGCGCGGCGAGTCGTAGACAAAGGAGGTAATGCCGTAGGCCATGACGATCAACAGAACCAGATGCACAAAGACCAGCGGCACTGACAGCGTCTGCCGCGTGATCGTCAAGCTGAAACTGGCGCAGAGGAGCAGGAGCGAAAGGAAGACCGCGGGCGGCAAGACAGAGATCAACCCTGTGTCGTCCATCAACCGGACGTTGATATGCTCAAGCGAGGCTGCCCAAAGCAGCACCGACGCAATCAGCAGCGCGACAATTGCGCCGGTGGGCGGCACACTGAAGCGCCGCGCCACCGGCAGCGCAGGGGTCGTGGGACGAAATACAGGCGATGGATAGGTCGATTGTGAGAACTTTGAAAGTCGGTGCATCATACCTTTTGGCTTCATGAACTCCGGCGTTGTCGATTGCAGGGGTAAGCGTGCACGCGCAACGCTGCGCCCTGCGCCACCCGCGGATCAGGCATTCGCGCTGTCGTGTGCGCGCGTCAAAAGCGGCTTGATCAAGATCGGCCACAGGCTGGTAAAGAGCAGGAATAGCGCGATCACGCTTTCGCTGATTAAGATGCCCATCCCCACGCCGACGATGCCCGACAGGTTGAGCAGCCAATAGCTCAACACCAGCGTCAGCACACAATAGGCCCCTTGCACCAGAATGATGCCCGATACGCGCTGGCGCACGCGTGCGATCCCCAGGTAGAGCGAAACGATGATGCTGGGGATCACAGCCAGGGTGAGCAGGCGCATGACCTGCGTCCCCTGCGCGGCATAGCTTTCCCCCGACAGGCGCAGGATATAGGGCGCGCCGACCCACATCACCAAGACGGGCACAGCCAGCAGCGCGGTTGTGTGCAGCAGGAAGCGATAGCTGTACGCGCGCAGCTTGCTGGTGTCATGCGCGACTTCCACGGTGAACGAGGTCGTCATGTTGGCGACGATCAGCTTGAGCGAACTGGCGACCGTCCACGGCAAGTAGAAATAGGCAGTGGCCTGCGCCCCGGCCTGGTTGGTCACCAGCAGCGGCAGCAGACGGGTCGCCGCCAGCATGAAGATCGCGCCCAGTGAATTGCCGCCCATGTAATAGACGATCTGCCGAAGGCTGTAGCTGAGTTTTTGGCCCGCGGCCGCCTGGACGTGTTGTGGAATCAAGCGGCGGAAGATCAGAAAGTTGACCAATGGCAGAATGATCAGCAGTGGAGCCGTCCACGACGCCAAAATGCCATAGGCGGCAAAGCTGCCCGCAAACCAGATCAACAGGCCAATCTTGGCAATGGCATAGGGCACATTTTCGATGGGCACATAGATGGCCTGGCGCAGCCCTGTCAAGACATTGTCTTGCAAGGCAAAGAGACACCAGGCAACGATGCCCAACACAAACCAGAGGGCCAGCCATCCATCATGGCGCAGAAAGCCCAACGCCGGTGTCCAAATGTCAATCGACAGCAGGAACGCGACGCCGATCACGGTTGCGCCGAGCAGACTGAACAGATAGGCGCGGCCAACCAACCCCCGCGTGCTTGTCCCGGCCACCGGCAAGAAGCGCAGCATCACATTCATGGACGGAAGCTGCGCCGCGCCCGCGAGAAAGGTCAACGTCGAAACCACAGCGGCGTTTAGGCCCACGACGTCCGCCGGGTAGAAGCGAGCCGCCAAGATCCAATAGAGCAAGCCAAGACCGGAGGTAAAGGCTGTGCTGAGCATCAACGCATAGGCGTTGCGATAGAGCGGCAGACGTACATGCGACACCAGCCGGTCGAGCGAGACCACATTCGTTTTGGCAAGGCTTCTTAACATAAGCTCATGCGTTTCCTTACATTCCGCATCAATTTGGGGCTTGACGCCGCGCTTGGCGCGCACTGTTTCCCCCTCATTCCTGCTTGTTTGGCTTGGCGCGCCAAGCGACCCAGTCGCTCCACACCACGGCGTCACGCCCATCGGTTTCCAACGCGCACAGCGGGTACTGCGTGTTGGCGCTCGCAGCACCCGCTCCGGCGTTCAACCAGCACACGCTGCGCCAAGCGTTAGGTCAACTGAAGGCGACGGCGCAAGCCCGGATCAACGGCGATACGCGCCAGTTCCAGCGCAAGGCCAAACGCGGTAAAGCTCCAGTTGGTCACAATGTAAGGCAGATAGGTCGCGTTGAGCTTTGACGCGCCCAGCGAATTGTCGACTTGGCTCTTGGCAAGCTGTAGATAGCTGCGTTTGTAGCGCGTGACGAGGCGCGCCAACCCGCGGCCATGCCAGATCTTTTGGCCCACAAATTCGCGCAGCGACAGCCGATCCTCATGGTAGGCAACGGCCCGCTCACTGTGCGCGATGACCGCGCCCGCGGCCCGCGCGCGAAAACAGAAGTCGGCATCTTCCGCCGCGCCCTTAAAGGCTTCATCAAACCCGACGCGCGCCAGCAGATCGCGGCGCACCAGCGTGATCTGGCAGCCTAGCACCGCGGCCACGCCTTTACGCATCTGCACGCTGCGCCGCCAGCGTTCGGCCCGCTGCCAGTAGGTTGGGGCCGGCGCCCAGGTGCGCAGTTCGGCCTCGAGCGCGTCGTAGCCGTGTTCCCGCACCTCCTCCACCATCAGGCGAAAGGTATCCGGCTCGACCACCACATCGGTATCGACGAAGATCACATATTCTTGTTGGGCAAGCTGCCCCCCCAACTGGCGGGCCGCGCCCAAGCCTGCGCCGTTGTCTGAAACCACAGTCACCCCTTTGGCGCGTGCGATCGCTGCGGTCTGGTCGGTCGAATTGCCATCGACCACGATCACCTCTGCCGGGCGCGCGGCCAGCACTGAATCGAGACAGCGCCCGATCATGCTTTCCCGGTTGCGGGCGCAAACGACGATGGTAACGGGCACTGCCTCCGCGGGCTGTGACTCAAACAGATCGGCCACGCCGGGCACAGGGTCATGTTCACCTGTTGTCATGGGTTGCATCTTAGGATGCGTTTGGTGTTGCAGCATCGCTTCCGAACCTCCGACCACTTAGAATTGTCTGTCTTGCTATAACGCTGTCTTGTCTATACTTAGATTTACGCCACTTAGATTTACGCGAATTGCGCGCTATTCCCAGGCAAATTCTTTGCCCAGATAGTCAAACAACTGGCGATTGTAAGGCGCAAAGTACTCGCGCAGATACTGGCGCATCCCTGGGTCCATCTTGGGATAGGGGAAGGACTTGTGTTGGGTGAGCTTGGCAGGCCGCATCGGCTCGATCTCCAGAAATTCGCACACTTCAGCCAGCGCGGCGCTCATATCGCCGTAGAACGCTTCAGACGGCAGCACCAAGACCTGCGAGCGGGGGAAATATTCCAGCCAGGTCTTGACCTGATCGATGTACACCCCGCGCGCCTGATAGGAGTAGTGCATGTATCGATAGCCGGTGTAGGAGCCATCGGCCAGCATCTTGTCCTTTTCGCCGCACAGCCGTTTCGCTTCTTGGGCAATGGCTTCCTCAAAAGAGAGGGTTTCATAGCCCAGGCGCACCTCATGGTGATAGTGCGAATAGGCGCGGTTGACGGGGTCGCGCAGCAGCATGATGATCTTGGCGTTGGGCACGGTCGCGCGCGCCCGCTGTGCCGCGCAGGGGTGAAAAAGATAGCAGGGGCTTGCCTCCCCAGTGATGGACGCGCCCGGATAATCGCCCTGGGCGTTGCGCTGTTTGGGGAAGAAGGTGCAATACCAGTCCAGCCCCTTGTCATAGTTGGAATCGAAGAAGTGAACTTCTTTGACAAAGGCGGGCATGATCTGCGGGTGGCGCGATAACTGGTCATACAACTCGGTCGTCCCGCCTTTTTGCGTGCCCACGATCAGAAACTGGGGCAAGCTTCCCGCCCATCCATTCAGGTTGCGCCAGCGCGCATGGTAGTCCAACACCTTGTCGCGGGTGTCCAGCAGCCGTCGCCGTACGCCAGGGGATGTGGTCTTGATAATGAACTTTTTCAGGGTAACCAAGTCACTCTGCATAGATCCGTCGTTCTCCTCTGACTATTTTCCGCCTGACCGGACTGTCTGCATGGGCTGCATTGCCTCTTCGGGCAGCGCAACGCGATACGCCTGGGTGCAAATTTCCTGATAAAGCTGCTGCAGCTTCGCTGCACACGTATCCCATGAGGGCAACTCAACCGATGGCGCAATCAACGGCTGGTGCAGTTGCTTGATCATGGCCGATGCAATTGTCGTCGGCGTACTGTTGAGCGGAACCGAGCGCACCAATCCGCTGTTGGCAAGCTCGGCCAGCCCTGACGTATGGGTGACCAGCGCCGGGATACCCAACGAGAGCGCCTCTAAGACAGCAATCCCCTGCGCTTCATAATCGCTCAAGAGGATTGCCAGCTTGGCGGCACTGAGCAGCGAAGCGAGGCTGCCCCGTTCGTTGGTGGGGATCGGCCCCATGGTGACGCGGCTTGCCAGCCCGTAGCGCATGGCGAGCCGCCAAAGCTCTGGCCCATAGGGGCCAGAGCCGACGATACGCAAATGCACATCCGGGTATGCCTCGACCACCTCCGGCAGCGCTTCGATGGTGCGATGGTGGCCCTTGTGCCGTTCGAGCCGCCCAATCGAGACAATCAGCGTGCCGTCATGCGGCTGGGCTGCCACTTCGGCACGCGGCTGGTCTGCGCGCGGCAGGTAGGAGCCGTTGGAAATGGTCATGAACTGCTCACGCGGGATGCGCAGCCGCTTCTGAAAGTAGGCTGTCTCGAACTCTGAAACGCCGATCAGCTTGCGCGCACCCGCAAACAAGGGGCGCAGCATCAGGTGTTGCGCGCCGCGCAGCGCGTTGCGCAGCGTGGACGAGTGGCCCCCGGAATGGAAAGAGACCACATAGGGCGTTCCCGAATGTTGCGCGGCCAGCATGGCAAGGGGCGCAACAAAGGTGTGATAGCCCTGGCAGTGGACCAAGTCCCAGTGACCGCTGCGGATCGTCCGGTAGATCTGCGGCGCAAAGTAATAGTCGCTGTTGGCGGGCCAAGCAGGGACACGGATAACCTGGATGCCCTGGCTGACCTCGACCGGCGGCAGTTTCCCGGTCAGATCCGTCGTCAGTACGGTCACATGGTGGCCCGCTTCGGCCAACCGTTGGGCCACTTCATAGGTGTGGATCTCCGTGCCGCCGATGTATGGGATATAGCGTGCCGTCACCATCAAGACGCGCATCTTGCCAATGCGCGTGGGGCTATCGCCATTGTGACGGGTTCCATTGCTGTTGATGCTCCGTTGTGACCTGTCAGAATGGTGATTCACACGCAAATCCTTTCTGCTATGGTTGCTTCGCTGGATGCGGTCGTGCTCCCATATGTTGTGCCGGCTTGTGCCCCCGCGGGTGGTCGGCGGCGCTGTGCGAATTGCGCTCATGGGAAGAAACTCAACAAGCGTACGCACAGAATCAGCCCATATAGCGCCAGGAGGAACCCGATCAACCCGTTTCCCATCCGGCGCTTGTCGCGCAGCGGCGCAGCCGTCTCCTCTGTCCGGTGCTGGAGTGCTTGCGGGCGCAAGGCCCGGTGCATTTCCTTCCTCACAAGGAGCGCGATGACTAGGAACGCCACAACAAATCCATAGTGGGTTGGCGCTTGATGGATCATCGAGTTGATCAGGTTCATCGACTTAAGCCTTTACGGTCTTGTCACTGACGAGTCGCTACTGCTTGTTGATCGCCGGGAGGAAGATCAGATGACGCATCTCGCCGATCTGTACGGTCACAGCAGGCAGACCCAGGTTGTTGTAGCGTCGATCGTTGCGTTGGGCCAGGTGATAGACGGTGCTTTCCTGCGTCGCCGCAGGTTCATCGTCTGCCACAGTCACTTCGGCCAGACGCACGGTCACGGTCTGCAACTGGTTCCAGTTCGTGCTATCGAAGACTAGCTGATCCGGCTCGGCCACCAGCCGCCCATCGCTGATAATGGTGATGGTCACCGGCGCAGACGGCTCGCTGCCCAACGCGATTGAATAGCTGGCAGATCCGCCATTGACCAGGCTGACCACCGTGGGCGTGACAACCGCATCGCCGCTGATATTGGCGTCTTCGACGGTGACCGTGACGGTCGCGGTGCTGCTGCCGCCGATGGCATCCGAAGCCGTGTAGGTGAACCGCTCGACGCCCACATAGTCCTGAGGCGGCGTGTAGATGACAAATGCGCCGGTGGAGGTGACCGTTCCCTGTTCGGGCTGCTCCACGCTTTCGACGCTCAGTGGGTCCCCTTCCGGGTCGGTGTCGTTGCCCAGCACGTCGATGATGATGGGGAAGCCGCTCATTGTGCGCGCCTCGTCGTCCACTGCTGTAGGCGGTTGGTTGGTCGGGTTGCTCAACAAGACATTGCGGGAAAATTCAGACGTGTTGCCCCCCGGGTCGGTTGCCGTGGCTGTGAGGTATTGGCCCAGGGCCACATTGTCCAACGTCACGCTGAAATTGCCGTCCGGCCCGGCAACCGCCGCGCCAACAAAGGTCTTGCCTTGTCCGTGGTTGAGCGGGCTGGGGTCGGCAATGAAGACCTCCACGGTACAGTCTGGGCACGCAGTCCCGCTCGCTTGATCCGTGGTGACGCTTTCGAGAACCGGGAAGTTCAGCTTGTTATTCGGCCCGTCGTCCGCATCATCTGCATCGTTGAGATTGACTTGATTGAGGGGCGCAAGGTCGATCCCCAGCCGCACATTGGCAAAGATCGAGTTCTGGGTGATGGTGTTGCTGACGCTGGTATTGCCGTCGATCTGGATGCCTGTCGGGTTGTGGGCGATCACGTTGGCAGGGCCGATGCGTGTCTGGCTCGCCATGACGCGCACGCCATACTCGCCATTGGGGATGATCCCATCCTCCACACCGATGCCGATGCGGTTGGCTTCCAGTATGTTGCCGCTGGCACAGCAGTTGCCAAACTCGTCGACAAAGATGCCGCCGATGCCATTGTTGCCGATCACGTTGTGGGCGACCACGTTGTTGCGCACGCGATCTTTCACGCTTACGCCCAATTCTGCATTGGCAGCATAGATCGGGCCTGCGTTGCCGCTCACATCCGTACCAATATAGTTGCCGATGACGCTGTTTTGGGTGGTCTTGTCACCGTGGGAAATCTCCACACCGTTTTCTATGTTGCCGGAAAGCACATTGCGTTCGCCCGGCTCGGTTCCGCCCGCGGTGTTGTGCGACGCGCCAAAATTGAAGTCGACGCCGTGGCCCTGATTGGGCAGACTGCGCTGCCCGTCCGGGCTGAGGCCAATCAGGTTGTTGATCACCAAGTTCTGATTGGTTCCTACATGCCAAAAGCCGACGCCGTGGCGGGCATTGCCGCCGATCACGTTGCGCTGGCCTAGCTCTACCCCGCCGATCTGGTTGTTATGCGCGCCTTCCTCCACATGGATGCCGTGTGCTTGGCGCGGGGACATAACGGTGAGGCGAAACATGCCCGCTGCATCGGTGCCGATGAAGTTGCCCGCGATGGTGTTGTCGTGCGCGCCCGCGCCGTAGATCCAGATGGCGCGCTTGACGTTGTAGATGGCAAGCCCCTGCACGGTGTTGCCCGCGGAGCTAATCGCCAGCGCGTCAAAGGCTTCGCTGCCACTGCCGCGCA
>CAZZNG010000207.1:0-10397 GCA_964655505.1 uncultured Litorilinea sp.
TCTGTTCACGGTGGCCTTCACATACTTTTATACGGATGTGATGTTCCGCCAGCAGAATTTGCCGGAGACGTTGCAAAAGCAGGGTGGTTTCATACCGGGTATTCGACCGGGGCCGCGCACCGAGTCTTATCTGAACGGTGTGCTCTCGCGTATTACGCTGGTGGGCGCGCTCTTCCTGGGGTTTATCGCCATTCTGCCCTATATCGTGGGCGTGGTGGTCGATACGCTCTTTGGTGGGGCTGGCGTATTGACTGGGTATCAGTCATTGATCATCAGCAGCGCGGGCCTCTTGATCGTCGTCGGTGTGGTGCTCGATACGATGAAGCAGATCGAGGCGCAGTTGCTGATGCGCAACTACGAAGGTTTTATTCGCTAGGCCAACAGCTACAACCTTAGGCATTGAAGTCCGACCAGTAGGACAAGCGGACGGGGTTGACCCGATAGCGGGGCTGGCCGATCCGTCTGCTTGTCAGTGTCGCTGCTAGGTGGTGGCTGCATGCTGGCGCGGGCGTCGAGCCGAACGTGCATAGGGGAGCATCATGACGCAAGCGCAGCGTATGTTCTTGGTCCTATTAGGCGTACCAGGAGCAGGCAAGGGAACGCAAGCGCGCCTGTTGGAAGAGACACTGCAGATCCCACAGATCTCGACGGGCGATCTCTTTCGCTATAACCTGAAGAACGAGACGGAAGTCGGAAAGCTGGCAAAGCAGTACATGGACCGGGGCGACCTGGTTCCCGATGCTGTGACGATCCGCATGGTTGAGGAGCGGCTGCAACTGCCGGATTGTGCCAACGGTGCGATCTTCGACGGCTTTCCGCGTAACTTGGACCAAGCTGTCGCGCTGGATCAACTGATCGAGCCTTATGGCGGTTTGAAGGCTGTGCCGCTGATCGATCTGGACGACGAGGAGGCCATGCGGCGCGTGACGGGCCGCCGGGTCTGCCGCACATGCGGTGCGGTCTATCATGTGGATTTCAACCCGCCCCAGGTTGAGGGCAAGTGCGACCTGGATGGCGGCGAACTGTATCAGCGGGATGATGACAAGCCGGAGACGGTGCGTAATCGTCTCTATGTCTATTACAAATATACATCGCCGCTGGTCGGTTATTACTTTGCCAAGTCGCTCTTGGTGAAGGTGGATGGGGCACAGCCGATTGAGACGGTACACGCCGCGCTGCTGCAAGCACTCGGCTATGAGCCAACGGCCAAGCCGTCATAGCGCCATGTCATAGCGCCACGACGCGCTGCCCTTGCGGGGGCTAGGCCGGATCGAGGCTGCATCCAGCAGGGGCACAACTCGTCGGGTGGTGTGGGGTTGAGAGAATTAGTCAGAAAGTTGCGCAAGATGATGTTTCACAAAGAGCAGCCGCCAGCGGTGCGGCGTCAGCCAAGTCGTCCGGTCCAACGGCCGCGTGAGCCGGTGCTCAAAAGCCCGCGCGAGATTCAGATCATGCGCGAGGCCGGGCGCATTGTGGCGAAGATCCATACCATCATGCGCGAGGCTGTGCAGCCGGGCATCAGCACCTGGGAATTGGACCAACTGGCGCTGGAGGCGATGCAGAAATACAACGTCGTTTCGGCCTTCCTGGGCTATCATGGCTATCCTGCCAACATCTGCACCAGCATCAACGAAGAACTGGTGCATGGGATTCCCAGCAAGGATCGCATCTTGCGCGAGGGCGACATCATCAGCATCGACGTTGGTGTGCGCCACCGCGGGTTCATTGGCGATAGTGCCTGGACCTATGCGGTGGGCGAGATCAGCGACGAGGCGCAGCATCTGCTCGACGTGACCGAGGCAAGCCTGGCCGCGGCCATTGAGCAGGTGGTGGTGGGCAATCGTCTGGTCGATGTGAGCCGCGCCGTGCAGCGGGTGGTCGAAGCGGGCAACCTGCATGTGGTGCGCGAGTACACAGGGCACGGTGTGGGGCGACAGATGCACGAGCCGCCCCAGGTGTTGAACTATGTCGGCGGCGATCCCGATGGCGCGTTGGTGCTGGAGCCGGGACTGGTGATTGCGATTGAGCCGATGGTGCAAGTCGGCACATGGCAGACGCGCACGCTGCGCGACGAGTGGACGGTGGTGAGCCGTGACAACAGCCTGGCCGCCCACTTCGAGCATACGGTTGCCGTCACCAACCAAGGCCCTGAAATTTTGACGAAACTTTAGAATTATGGTAGCCTGGCTAAGTTGCGCCAGAAAGAGTTGTGAAGGGGAAACGTACGATGAAAGTCCGACCTTCGGTGAAGCGCATTTGTGAGAATTGTAAGTTGGTGCGGCGGCGCGGCGTTTTGTACGTGCTCTGTTCCAACCCGAAGCATAAGCAGCGCCAGGGTTAAGCCCCGGCTTAGGTTTAACGGTAGGCAGAGAAAAGGGGATTCTCGATGGCACGTATTGCAGGCGTCGACATTCCGCGTGACAAACGCGTAGAGATCGCATTGACCTACATTTACGGGATCGGCCGCACATCCAGCAAGGAAGTGTTGGAGGCCACGCAGATCGACCCGTCGTTGCGCGTGCGCGATCTGGACGAGGCCCAACTGACGCGGCTGCGTGAATACATCGACCGCAATTACACGGTCGAGGGTGATCTGCGCCGTGAGGTCAACATGAACATCAAGCGGTTGATGGAAATTGGCTGTTATCGCGGCCTGCGCCATCGCCGTAATTTGCCTGTGCGCGGCCAGCGCACCCGGACGAATGCGCGCACCCGGCGTGGTGTGAAGCGCACCGTGGCCGGGAAGAAGCGCGCCCGCAAGTAGGTTGGGATGTAAGCAGGGCAGACAAGCACCGGCGGCAAGTTATGCCTGGGCCGGTGGTTTGGCCCTGCTTTCAAGGTGAAATCATCACGCTGCCTGTTGGCGGCGTGTTTCGTCACGTTCATGCGGTTAGGCCGGTGGTTGCATCGGTTCTGACCCCACACAAAAAAGGGATCAAGAAGGAGGTATTGTGGCTCGACCTCAACGCCGCCGCGACCGTCGGACTTCACGACGCGAGCGCAAGAACGTTCCGCATGGGCAAGCGCATATCCATGCGTCGTTTAACAATACGATTGTCACCATTACGGACCAGCAGGGCAACACGCTGTGTTGGGCGAGCAGCGGCAGCTCCGGCTTTAAGGGCAGTCGCAAGTCGACACCCTTTGCCGCACAGTTGGCCGCGCAGAGCGCAGCCGGCACTGCGCGCGGTGACTTCAATATGCGCGAGGTAGATGTTTTTGTGAAGGGTCCCGGACCCGGGCGCGAAAGCTCGATCCGTTCGATCCAGGCAGCCGGGCTGACGGTGCTGTCGATTACCGACATCACGCCGGTTCCGCACAATGGCTGCCGCCCGCCGAAGAAGCGCCGCGTCTAAGGCATTGCTTCTGCACAGCTTCTATCGCATCTTGTCCGGCTCACGCGCGCTTCTATAGCGCTTCACTTCGATGCGCTGTCGCATCCTGACGCGTGCGGGAGGGGACGGCGTGCTGAAGGGTGCGCAGTGGCGAGCCGGGTGGCTGCGTCAATGCGGCACGCGCTGGATTTTGCCGGGCGTTACCGGCCCAGCGGATGGCCCAACGCTGTGTTGGCCCGAGCTGCGCTTCGGGTGTGGGATGAGGTGAAATAGATTAAGCAGGCAGCCGGTAGGGGCGGCCTGCTTTGGCAGTATAGGGCTGTGCCCATTTGACGGAAACAAGAATTTCCCGGAGGAAAGATGGCGAATTATACGGATGCAAAGTGCAAGCTTTGCCGGCGGGAAGGGATGAAGCTGTTCTTAAAAGGGGAACGCTGTCTCACCCCCAAGTGCGCGATCGAGCGCCGCAACTACCCGCCCGGCGAACAAGGTAAGAAGGCGACCTTCCGGCGCAAGGTGTCGGAGTACGGTCTGCAGCTGCGCGAGAAGCAGAAGGCACGCCGCATTTATGGCGTCATGGAACGGCAGTTCCGCCGCTACTTCCGCGAGGCGACGCGGCGCAAGGGCCTGACCGGTACAAACCTGTTGACGCTCTTGGAAAGCCGCTTGGATAATGTTGTCTATCGTTTGGGGTTTGCCGACAGCCGCTATCAAGCGCGCCAGTTGGTACGCCACGGTCATTTTGAAGTGAACGGGCGCAAGACCAATATCCCTTCCTACATCGTGAATGTGGGCGATGTGATTTCGGTGCGTTCCAACAGTCAGAGCAAGGTTTATTTCAAGGATCGCGCTCAGATCATGGAAGCAAATCGGGTTCCGGGCTGGTTGACCATAGACTTGACCAACATGCGTGGGTCGGTGCAAACCGAGCCGGGCCGCGAGGACATCGAGATCCCGCTGAACGAACAGTTAATTGTCGAGTATTACAGCCGTTAACGGCTAATCTACGTCGGCGGAAGTGGCGGCCTGTGCGCGCAGGCGCGCCCGGTACGGCACCGTCGACGTTCCGCACACACCCAAGGTGGGTCGTGTAAGGATGTCGTTGCACCTGCACGCCGGAGGCGACTTGGGAACTCCGGCGTGTGCTACCAGTAGGGAGGGTTGCCGTTGTTAAATATGGTTCTACCCAAAATTGAAATTGAGGCCAGTTCGCAGAACTACGGCCACTTTGTGATCAGCCCGTTGGAGAGCGGCTACGGGATCACCCTGGGCAACGCCTTGCGACGCGTCCTTCTGTCCAGCCTCCCTGGCGCGGCCATCACATCGATTCGCTTGAGCGGTATTCACCACGAGTTCTCGTCCATTCCGCATGTGCGGGAGGACATGACGCGTTTGATCCTGAATATCAAGCAGATCCGGCTGAAGAGCACGAGCGAAGATCCGGTGCGGATCTATGTGGAAGTGAAGCATGAGGGGCCGGTCACAGCCGGTGACTTGATCTGCCCGCCCGAAGTCGAGATTGTCAATCCTGACCAGTATCTGTTGACGGCTGACTCCAACGACGTGGACTTGGACATTGAGATGGTCGTCAATGTGGGGCGAGGGTATAGCCCGGCTGAGGAGCGCCCCCGTCTGCCCCTGGGCGAGATTCCGGTCGACGCCATCTACAGCCCGATCCGCAAGGCGGCCTATCGCGTTGAACGCACGCGTATCGGCCAGCAGACCGACTATGATCGGCTGAACCTGGAGATTTGGACGGACGGGACGATTTCGCCCGAAGATGCCCTACGCACCTCCGCCGACATTTTGGTGCAGCACCTGACCTTGTTGGCCGGGGCCAAAGCGGTGGAAGTGGAGCAGCCGGAAGAAGAGGAAGAGGGCATTCCCGCGCGCATCTACGACGCACCCATCGAGGAACTCGAATTGACGGTGCGAGCGTATAACTGTCTCAAGCGGGCAGGTATTACCAAGGTCGGCGAGATTCTGCGCCGGATGGAGAAGGGCGAGGATGAGATGCTCGCCATTCGCAACTTCGGCAAGAAGTCGCTGGACGAACTGGTCGAAAAGCTGCGTGAAAAGAACTATCTCAATGTGCCGGGTGTCGATCTGAGCGCCTTCTTCAGCAGCGGCAGCTATGCAGAGGATGGCACAGGCGATGTGAACGGCGACGCCGCCGGTGCAGAGGATGTCGAGGCAGAAGACGAGCAAGACGAGGTCAGCAGCGTCTAGTTGGCGCGGCTCACCACGGACTTCGATGCCGCCGCGGCGGCACAATGAATGATTCTTGGGGACTTAAACGATGCGACATCGAATTTCCGGACGCATATTGGGCCGAGACGCGGGCCATCGGAAGGCACTCTTCCGCAACCTTGTCCGCGAGCTATACTTGCACGAACGGATTACCACGACCGAGGCCAAGGCACGCGCCATCCGTGCGGACGCGGAGAAGCTGATCACCAAGGCCAAGCGCGGTCTGGCCGAGGGCGGCAACCGTGTGCACGCGCAGCGGCTGGTCAACGCTTATCTCAACGATAAGGACGTTTCGCAGAAGCTGTTCAACGAGTTGGCCCCGCGCTACACCAATCGGCCCGGCGGCTATACCCGCATCATCAAGCTCGGCAAGCGCCAGGGCGATGCCGCCGATATGGCGATTATCGAACTGGTGGAGGGCGAGGAACAGGCTGCGGCGGACTAGCCCGCGCAGCAGCCATGCGGTGACCTGGTCGGCGCAGGGTGGTCAGCGTGGCGAGTGAGGCAGTGCAGCAGCCTGCGGGCGACCCGGTGCGCTGGGTGTGTGGGCGGCTTGCCTACGACGGAACGGACTATTATGGGTTCCAGTTTCAAGTAGGCGTCTCCACCATTCAGGCGGCGCTGGAGCAAGCATTGGCACGGGTGGCCCGCCCCATGAGCCGTGTTTTGGGCGCAGGCCGCACGGACCGGGGGGTTCATGCTCGCGGGCAGGTGGTTGCCGTGCGAGTCGCGTGGCGGCATCCGGTCGAAAAGCTGCAAGACGCGTGGAACGCGCATCTGCCGCATGACTTGGCGCTGCGCGATCTGACCGTCGCACCGGATGGCTTTCACCCGCGCTTCAGCGCGGAGCGGCGCATCTACTGCTATGCAGTGGTCGAATCGGGCCGGAGACGCCAACGGCTGCCCCTGGCGCAGCGCTATGCGTGGGTGGTCGATCAGGCGCTGGACTTGGAGGCCATGAACGCGGCCGCGGCGCTGTTGGTGGGCGAACACGATTTCGCCACCTTCGGCCAGCCGACGCAAGGTGAAAGCACGGTTCGCCGTGTGCAGCAGGCTGTGTGGGCGGAAGCGCCCGCCGATCGTCGCAGTGGGTGCGAGGCCGGCGGAGAGCGGCGGCTGGTGTTCACGGTTAGCGCTAATGGCTTTCTGCGCAATATGGTGCGCTGTCTTGTGGGGAGTTGTGTCGCGGTTGGGCGCGGCGAGTGGGATGTGGCGGCGATGGCCGATGCGCTTGCGGCGCGCGACCGCAGCCGGTCGGCTCCACCGGCCCCGCCGAATGGGCTTGTGTTGGCGCAAGTGGTCTATCCAACTGCAAGCGATCCATGGGCCAAGGCGGGCATCGAACCATTCTTGACATGATCATTCTTGGCATGAACGGTTCACGCGACAAACGGGTTCTTGTGAAGAACCGTTGAGAAATCATAAACCGGGTATATTTGGGATGTGGATTAATCTGGATAAGAGGAGTTTGCAGCGTGAAGACCTATAGTCCTAGCGCCGAAGAGGCCAAGGCCAGCCGCGAGTGGTTTGTGGTCGACGCAACCGGGCGCACGTTGGGCCGTTTGGCTTCGGAGATTGCGCGCGTGCTGCGTGGCAAGCACAAGCCAACCTTTACCCCGCACGTTGACACAGGCGACTTTGTCATCGTGCTCAACTGTGACAAGATTGTGGTGACCGGCGACAAGCTCGACACGGTGCGCTACTACCGCCATTCGCGCTACCCAGGCGGGTTGAAGAGCCGCACCATGCGTGAGCAGCTCGACCGCTTCCCGGATCGGGTGCTCTACGCCGCGGTGCGCGGGATGATGCCCAAGACCAAGTTGGGGCGCGCACAGATGAAGAAACTGCGCATCTATGCGGGCGGCGAACATCCGCATGAGGCGCAAAAGCCGACTGAGCTGGAGATTTAGGAGAGCGTACGATGGCAGAGTATACCGAGGCGATTGGGCGACGCAAGACGGCCAGCGCGCGTGTCCGGCTCTATCCGGGGACGGGTGAGATTGTCGTCAACGACAAGCCGATGGAAGAATATTTCGGCCGCCCCCTGGACCAGATGATTTTGCGCCAGCCGCTGACCCTGACCGGCACGGCTGCAACCTACAACATCAGCGTGAAGGTTCACGGTGGTGGTGAGGGCGGCCAAGCGTCGGCTGTGCGTTTGGGCATTGCGCGGGCCTTGTGCGAGATAGACAGCAACATGCGCCCCACGCTGAAGGCTGCTGGGTTCCTGACGCGCGACCCGCGCGCCAAGGAGCGCAAGAAGCCAGGCCTCAAGCGTGCCCGCAAGGCGCCGCAGTACACCAAGCGCTAAAGCGCGCTGCGCGGGGCTGTTTTGACCCGCATCCGTGTGACTGCAAACCTCCAGCCCCTCTGTCGCAAGACAGCCGGTGCTGGAGGTTTTTGATTTGGCGCGGGTGCAAGCAAGGAAGGTAGGGAGCAGATGGCAAGACGAGCAAGAGTCAAGCCGGTTCGTACCGGGCTGCTGCATGTGCCGGTGTTGGACCCAGAGGCGGGCGAGGCAGTGCGCCAGGTCTTGCGTCATTTGCGCGGCTTTATCGTGCTGCATGAAAGCTATGCGGCGGATCAGCGCCATTGGATTGAGGAGACGCTGGTACGCTGGTGTGATGAGGAAGAGCTTGATCTGATCCTAACCATCGGCGGGACGCTGCCCGCGCCAGGGCCAAGCGGCGATGAGATCGTGCCGGAGGCGACGAGCGCGGTGATCGAGCGGCCCATGCTGGGCTTGGCGCAGTTGATGCGCGCGGCAGCCTGGGACGCGTGCCCGCTGGCGATGATCGACCGGGGCGTGGTCGGCATCCGCGGGCGTACCCTGATTGCCAATCTGCCCGCGGGCGCTGCCCCTGCAGCCGAGTTCATCGGCGCGATTGTGGATCAAATTCCCGATGTGTTAGCCCATCTGCGCCAGGACGAAGAGGCCATGAGCCACGCGCAGGCCATGGCGGCAGAGGCCCATGATACAGACGGTGATGTGGGTGATGATATGGGCGGCGATGTGGACGCTGATGCCGATTTGCCGTTTGGCAGTGGGGCGGACGAGCCGCCGGTCAAGCCGGAGCGCAGGGGGTTGAACGCAGAGGACTTTGCCGACTTCTTGCGCCGCCAGCGCGGGGATCAGTCGCCTGGCGCTTGAGAGGCGATGATCTTCCCGGAAGCGTGCAGCCTCCGGGAAGTCAGGGTCGCTAGGGAGGCGCGACTTAGGCTGCCACCAGTTCCTTGCGTCGCTGGGCAATGGTTTCCAGCAGTTCGTCATAAGAATCGGCAAACTTCTTGACGCCTTCGCGCTCAAGCCGGTCGGTGACCTCGCGCATAGAGATGCCGACGCTCTCCAAATTGACCAAAAGCGCTTGGGCTTCTTCCAAGCCATCGTCCACTGTGCGCTCGACGACGCCGTGGTCGAGGAAGGCTTCCAGCGTGGCGGGCGGCATGGTGTTGACCGTGTGCGGGCCGATCAGGTTGTCGACATAGAGCAGGTCCGGGTAGTCGGGGTGCTTGGTGCTGGTGCTGGCCCACAGCGGACGCTGCAATTGTGCGCCCTTTTCGGCCAAGGTTTGCCAGCGCGAGCCGGAGAAAACCTGTTGGAACTGGCGATAGGCCAGCTTGGCGTTGGCGATCGCGGCCTTGCCGCGCATCCCCAGCAGGGACTCGCGCGCGGAGGCGTCTTGATCGGCCATCTTCTCCAGCCGTTTGTCGATCTCAACGTCGACTCGGCTGACAAAGAAGCTGGCGACCGAGCTAATGTGATCAAGGGGTTTACCTGCTTTGAGCCGATCTTCCAGCCCGTTGAGATAGGCGTCTTTGACCTCGGCGTAGCGTTCAAGCGCGAAGATCAGGGTGACATTGACGTTGATGCCGTCGGCGGTAAGCTGGCGGATGGCGGGAAGGCCCGCGGCAGTGGCCGGAACCTTGACCATCAAGTTGGGCCGGTCAATGGCGCTGTGCAGCTTCCGCGCTTCGGCAATGGTGGCATCGGTGTCATAGGCTAGGTCGGGCGCGACTTCGATGCTCACAAAGCCGTCCGCGCCGTTGGCCGCGTCATAGGCAGGGCGCAGGATGTCACAGGCGGCTTGAATGTCGGCGATGGCTAATTGCTCGAAGATCGTTTTGGGGTCCGACTCTTGTTTGGCGAGCGTTTGCAGGTCGCTTTTGTAGGCATCGCTCTTGCTGATGGCCTGCTGGAAAATGGTGGGGTTGGAGGTGACCCCGCGCAGCCCGTCCGCGACGAGCTTCTGGAGTTCGCCGTTGTGGATCATGCCGCGTTCAATATAGTCGAGCCAGATGCTTTGTCCTAGCCCGTGCAGTTGTTCGATCTTGTTCATGTGCCTCTTCCTTTTCTGATCTATTCCCTACAGCCTCAAGCGGCTGCGTTGTATGAACCCTGCGGCGGCTGTATAGGCACTATCGATGCGGTGACTGATGGCTCCGCCAACAGGTCTGTGTGGCAAACGTGTCTACTGGCGGCTGTGGGCGGGTCTCGTTCACGCTGGTGTACATTATACCCCGGGGCAGGGGCGCGGAAAAGTGGGCCTCGACACGGTCGATATACATTGATGCGCACAAGCAAACCGGCTGCCCTGTCTGCTTGACAAACGGCTGATGAGCGGTTAAACTACGCTTGTACTATGTTTTTCGTAGTGCAACCTACGGTAAAACGGTTGCATTGATGTCATACTGTAGCCAGTTAACCCGCACGCGCTGCATTGTTCCCAACCGGTAGCGCGACATAATGAAGGGCAACGCAAAAGGAGTAGAAGATGGGCAAAACGGTTCCGGTGAGTGATACAACCTTTGAAG
>CAZZNG010000208.1:0-10081 GCA_964655505.1 uncultured Litorilinea sp.
CAAGTCAGCCGGTCGAGCGAACGAGGCAGCGTCAACATCAGCCCCAACCGAGGCAGAAACTGCGGCTGCGCGCCGCCACACACCACGCGCAGATCGACGTCGATCCCCCCGTCGTTGCGGATGCCATAGCGCACCTCATAGTCAAAGCGCGTCTCGTCGAGCGGGCGCAAATACGCCCTGAGCGCGTTCTCGCTCTTTCCGGCATAGGGCGCAATCTCCCCGCGGATGTCAGCCGGAATCTTTGCCAGGTCGCCCGCGGCCGCGATCTGGTAGAGCAGCGTCAACAAGCGCGAGATCTGCTCGCGACGGGACAATATCGAGAGGAATTCCTGCATCTTCTGCGCCTGGTCATCGCCAGGAAGCTGGTCGTAGTCCATGCCAAAAATCTGCGTCAAGAGGCGCATCTGGCTTTCCGCAGCAAACTCGCCGAGCATCAGACCGAGCCGTTCGAGTATCTCCTGCCAGCGCGCCGCCTGAACCGCCTCCACGTCGATGGCAGCAACCGCCGCGCCGCGCACAATCACCTCGATGGCTTCATCTTCATCGTCAATGACCACGCCGTCGATCTGGTGCGCCAGCCGATCCAGCCCAAGCTCGCGCCAGCGCACCGCCGCGCGTTGATCGCCCCACGTATTGGCATCGTTATCGGTCGGCGCGCGCCATACCTGCAGCAGCGGGCCAGCCTCGATCAGCTTGTAGCCATCGCGCATCTGCGCCCGCAGTTGTCCCTCGTCCGGGTCGAACTGGGCAATCAGCGGGCCATGCTCCAGCACAATACCCTCGCCATTCTCGTCCAAGCGCGTGGATCGTGTCGCCGGGAGCGGTGTAACGCGCCGCCCGCCAGCCAGTTGAAACTGCGCCCAGGCCACTTCATGCCCGCGCGCGGCCCAACGCTCATCCGCCGCCAGCCGAGCGCGCACCGTCAGCCAGACATCGCCCTGATGGTTAAAGACACCGCTCACCGGCACGCGCAGCATGGTCACATGGCCCGGCGGCGTCGACAGCCGCGGCAGTTCCCCCTGTGCCAGCACACGCACCGGATCATCCCCCGCCGCGACTGCCACCGGATCGACGATCCAGGTTTCCCAACTGAAGATCAACCCGCTCAGGTCGCGGCTGTGATAGCGGTTCTCAATGGCGATCTGTCCTGGCGACCCCTCCGCCACCCACGAAATCCGCACCGGCTCCAGCACCTTCTTATACTCCCACAGCGCCGGATGCGGCGTGCGGTCCGAACCGAGCAACCCATTGGCACAGAAGTTGGCATCGTTGGGCAGATCGCCAAAGTCGCCGCCATACGCGTACCAGACCACCCCATCCGGCGTCTCCTGGCGCAGCCCCTGATCCACCCAATCCCAGATGAAGCCGCCTTGCAGCCGGTTGTGCGTTTCAATGGCAGACCAATACTCGGTCAAATTCCCCGTGCTGTTGCCCATCGAATGGGCATACTCGCACATGACAATAGGCCGCGTCTCGCCCGACTTTTGCGCCATCGCAATGATGCGCGCCACACTGGGATACATGGGCGCAAGTATATCGACAATCGGCGCATTTTCAGCAGGATGGTAATGGATCAACCGTGTGGGATCATGCCGCCGGATCCAATTCGCCATCACATCGTGGTTGCGCCCATAGCCCGACTCGTTGCCAAGCGACCAGGCAAAGATACAGGGATGGTTCTTATCCCGCTCGACCATGCGAATCGCCCGCTCCAAAAAGGCATGTTCCCACAGCGGATCAACCGCCAACCGATCCCACACCCCATGTGTCTCCAAGTTGGCTTCGTCGACCACGAGAATGCCATAGGTGTCGCACAACTCATACCAACGCGGATTGTTGGGGTAGTGCGACGTGCGAACCGCGTTGATGTTGCAGCGCTTCATCAACTCGATATCCTGGATCATCGACGCCAGGGTGATCGCGTGCCCTCGCACCGGATCGTGCTCATGCCGGTTAACGCCCTTAACCAAAAAGGGGCGGCCATTGAGGTGGATCTGACCGTTTTTCACCGATATCTCGCGAAAGCCGGTGCGACACGCAATCGTCTCGACCACCGTCCCATCCAACTGCTGCAAGCTCACCAGCACAATATAGAGCGTGGGCGTTTCGTCCGACCATTTGGCAGGGTTGCGCACCCAGCGGCTCATATCCACGATCGCCACTTGGCCTGCTTCAACCTCAACCTCTTGCACAAAGGGACGGTCGAGCACATCGCGGCCCGCACCATCCACCAGGCGCACCTGAATTTGCCCGCGGGCAAACGCGCCCGTTGTGTTGCGCACCAGCGTACGCACCAACAGCGTCGCGTCGGTATTCGCCTCATCCAACTGGGTGCGTACGCTGAAATCGCGCAGGTAGATAGGCGGACGGCTGATCAGCCAGACCGAGCGAAAAATACCGCTCAGCCGCCAAAAGTCTTGATCCTCCAGATAGCTGCCGTCTGACCAACGCAGCACTTGAACCGCCAGCACATTGCTGCCCGGCCGCGCCACATGCGTAATGTCAAACTCAGCCGGTACGCGGCTGTCCTGGCTGTAGCCGATCTCATGCCCGTTGACCCATACTTTGCACGCCGACGAAACCCCCTCGAAGTGCAGCAGAATGCGCCGCCCGCTCCATTCTTCGGGCACATCGAACGACCGGCGATAGCAGCCTGTGGGGTTGTCGTCGGCAGGAACAGCGGGGAGTTGGTCGATGGGGAAAGGATAGCGGATGTTGGTATAGATGGGAACGTCGTACTTGGGCCGCCCCTGGGCAAACGCCTCGCCCACCAGTTGCCAATTGGCGGGCACGGGGATGCAATCCCACCCTCGATCATCGTAATCGTTCAGCCAGAATCCCGCAGGAACAGCATCCGGGTTGGGCGCCCAGGCAAAGCGCCAATCGCCATCTAATGAGCGCACAAACGGCGACCGGCCCCAATCGGTAACCGGCTCCGCATACGCGGCCAGCGCGTCGCTTGCCGCTGCGAACGGGACCAGCGTCGCATGGGCCGACTCTTTGTTGCGCCCTACAATCAGGGGATTGCACCAATCGGGCTGCGTCGACGCCATACGACTGTCTCCTATTGTGACGATTCGATTTGTGAAGACTCGATTTGTGAAGACTTGATGATTGAACTAGATGATCGAGAACAAGATGATCAAGAGAAGCGCGGCGCGCCCGCCTACCCCTCCGGCTGCACCACAGCCGGCTGTGCAGGGGCCGCGGGTTCCGCACCGGCCAAAAGGTTGTGCCACAGCCCAAAGCTGATCAAACCGACGAGCACACCCAACCACAAGGTGCAGAAGCGAATCAGGAGCGCGGCGGCTGTAGCTGCCGATGCACTCAAGCCCACCAACTGCACAGCCAGCGCCACCAGGCTGCCCTCCATGCCGCCCAATCCGCCAGGCATGGCAACCGCCGCACCGATCACCGTGCTGATGCTAAAGATAAAAACGCCAATCAACAGGGTACGCAGGGTCGCTTCCACGCCAAAGCCCGTCAAAACCAAGTAATAGGCCGCGCCCTCTGCTGCCCAACAGCAAATGCCGATGGCAATGCTGACCAGCACATTGCGCGGGCGGAACAGAATATACGCGCTCTCATAAAAGCGGTGTAGATGTTGGGCGAAACGGCTCACCACCGGCAGTCGCTCGCCCAGCCCCAGCAGCCACAGCGCCAGCGGGCGAATTTGCACCACCAAGACAAAAGTGACAAAGACCAGCATGACCATAGAGGCCACCCAGCGCGCAGTCGGGTTGGGAAAGACAAAAAGCCCTGCCGCTGCGAGGCAGAGCATGGCCGCGCCGTCCAGCATCCGCTCGGCCAGCGGCGCGGGCGCGGTCACCATGATCGGCGTGCCGGTGAGGTTCTTTGTCATGTAGGCTTTGAGAAACTCGCCCGCCTTGCCCGGCGTCATCACCATCAGCATGCCCACGCCAAAGACGCGCAAGCTGTCGCGCAGTTGAATCGGCACCCCCAACACACGCATATACCAATGCCAACGCAGCGCGCGCCCGCCATAGTTAACCAGCGTGAGCGCCAAAACAGGCACAAGCAGCGCCCACGGAAAAGCCACCAACGCCGCGCGCAGCGCGGCCCAGTCACTGAACAAAGCCAGGACGACATAGACCAGCAGCGCCAAGACAAGCGAAAAGAATAATTTACGACGAAGTTCCGCGCTCATAGCTCCCGATTATACACCCGCACATGGCTCCAAACGGAAATCATCAAAAACCCCCTGGAACAGGCGTTAGATAGTCAGCGGGTTGAGCTTCCGGGACGCTGGCCGCGTCCCGGAAGCTCAACCCACAAGATCAGTTTGCAAATTTGCTGAACGCGCCTCGCGCCTACGGGTAGAAGCCGCGCAGCGTAATCGCCTCGGCAGTGCGCTCGACAGCAATCGCATGTGCGCCCATACGCATCGAGCAGTTACGCTGGGCACACGTATGCATCACCGCGTCCAAGTTATACAGCAGCTTGCGCTCCATCTGACGCCGCACCTCGCTCTCATCCCAGAAGAACGATTGCAGCCCCTGCACCCATTCAAAATAGCTCACCACCACGCCACCGGCATTGCACAGGATATCGGGGATGACAATCACCCCGTTCTCCTCAAGGATCTTGTCGGCATCCGGCGTCGTCGGTCCATTCGCGCCTTCTGCAACCATCTTGGCGCGGACGCGCGGCGCGTTCTCACGCGTAAGCTGCCCTTCTAACGCAGCCGGGATCAGCACGTCCACATCCAGTTCGAGCAGCTCGGCATTGCTGATCGAATCCGCACCAGGGAAGTCTACAACGGTTCCCGCCTCCGCAAAATGCTGCTGGAGCCGCCGCAAATCGATCCCATTCTTGTTGTAGATGCCGCCGAACTTGTCGCTGATCGCCACAATGCACGCGCCGCGATCGTGCATACTGCGCGCTGTCCAGCCGCCTACATTGCCAAAACCCTGTATCGCGACAGTCACATCCTCCAATGTCTTGCCCAGCCGCTGGCGCAGCACCGCACGCGTTACATAGGTCACCCCCAGCCCCGTTGCATAATTGCGTCCAGCCGTACCGCCCACCGCAACGGGCTTGCCCGTGATCACAGCCGGGACTGAGTGGCCCTTGTGCATGGAGTACGTATCCATGATCCACGCCATCACTTGCGCGTTCGTCCCCACGTCGGGCGCGGGGATATCGCGATCCGGCCCCATCAGCAGGCTAATCTCGGTCGCATAGCGCCGCGTCATCTTCTCCAACTCACGACGGCTCAACGTGCTCGGATCGACGATAACGCCGCCCTTGGCCCCACCGTAAGGCAGGTCCATCAGCGCGCACTTCCACGTCATCCACATCGCCAGCGCACGACATTCGTCCAGCGTCACCGCGGGATGATAGCGCAGCCCTCCCTTGGTCGGACCCTTTGCCGTGTTGTGATGCACGCGGAATCCGGTAAAGACGCGCATGTGCCCGTCGTCCATCTCCACCGGAAAGTGAACAATCAGTTCGCGCTGCGGCATGGAGAAATATTCACGAATATCATCGTTCAAGCCAATGAAATCGGCGACCTGTTGAAATTGGCGATTGGCAACTTCAAAGGCCGAGGCACGATTGGGCAGCGTAGAATCTTCTTCTTTAAAACGGGTTGCAACCTCGGGAAGTCGTTGCGCGTTGTGCGTGCGCCGCGGCGTCTGCGTCCGCTTGTCGCCATCGAGGTCAGCTTGTGCAGGCGCGGCATCGGTTCCGCCGTTGGCCCGGCTTTGCGCCTGCGCGCCGGTTGCGGATGTAGGTTGCGTTGACTTGCTCTTGGCGTCAGCCATGATGGATCTCCTTATGCTCAATCATTCTCTCGCGACATTGCGAGTTCATACGCCCATGCTACATCAGACGGACGCTTGCTACCGTTAGGGTTCCAACAATACCTTGAGTACTCCGCGCCTCCCCGCATATTGGAGCGCAGCCGCTCCCTGTGCCAGCGGAACCCGCGCATCGATCAACGACAGGACATCCACCTGTCCCTGTGCCAACAGCCGCAGCGCAGGGCCAAAAGGCCCGCAGCGGCTCCCGACCAGCGTCACCTCGTCCACCACCAAGCCGCTCAAATCGACCGGCGGCTGTTCACCGGCAAAGGTACTCTTGAGCACAAGCGTGCCCCCTGGCCGCACCAACCGGCGCGCCGCAGCAAAGCCCCCTGCCGAGCCGGTTGCCTCGACCACAACATCCGCATCGACAGGCCCAGGCAGCGCCTCTACTTGGCTCACATTCACCGTGTCAATCCCGCGCGTAGCCAGGCGTGCCAGCTTCTGCTCATGCCGCCCATGCACTGTCAGGTCACAGCCGGTCAACGCCAACACCTGGGCGATCAACTGGCCCAAGCGCCCGTCGCCCACCACAACCGCGCGCGTCTCTGGTCGGATATGAACCTGCTCCAAAATTTGCAGCGCAGCAGCCAGCGGCTCGGCAAAGACAGCTTGTGCGTCGTCCAGCGTATCGGGAACTCGGTGCAAGTTGGCAATCGGCAGCACGCAGTAATCGGCAAATGCACCATCGCGGCCAATAATTCCCATGCTCGTGCGCTCGCGGCAGTGCTTGCCAAGCCCGCGGCGGCACAGGTTGCAGCTTCCGCAGCCCACATTAATCTCGCCCACCACACGCGCCCCCACCCAAGCCGGATCGCCCGGCGCGTCGACCACCTCGCCCACGAACTCATGGCCGAGCACCCCGCGAAAGCCATCCTTATAGCCCGCGATCAGCTGCAGATCGGTTGCACAGACCCCTGCCAAGCGGACACGGATCAGCGCCTCGTCCTCACGCGGCCGCGGCATGGGATAATCAGACTGGTAGCGCGGCCCTGCATCGGTCAGAGATAACGCTTGCATGATGCCTCAAACAGATTCTATACAAACCAATCAAAAAGCGGCAGAGTCCGCAAGACCCGCCGCTCTTCTCCATTTCAAAACTACCCAACATCCAACACGCTTACGCGGTTGCCGCCGTACTCTCGGTCACAGGCTGCTCCTTGTTGCGGTGTCCCATCAACGATCCTTCTTCCCACGCCACCAACAGCGGGGTCGCGTTAAAGATCGAGCTGTACGTGCCGCAGAGCATCCCGACAAACATGGTCGCCATAAACTGGCGCAAACTCGCGCCGCCAAAGATAAGCAGCGCCATGACCACGAACATCACAGTAATCTGCGTACCCAGCGAACGCTGCATGGTCTCCAGCAGGCTGCGGTTGGTAATGGTGGCGAACGATTCCCCCCGATACCGGCGCAGGTTCTCGCGGATACGGTCAAAGACGACGATGGTATCGTTGACGCTGTACCCAATCACCGTCAAGATGGCGGTGAGAAACAGCGCATCGATCTCCCACCCGGCCACGAAGTGCATGATCCCTATAAAGGTGACGGTCACCAACACATCATGCACCAGCGCAATCACCGCACAAGTGCCATAGCGAAATGGATTCGGCACCTGGCGAAATGCCCAAGCAATGTAAAGCAAAATGCCAAGCGAAGCGACGACCACCGCGCCAATCGCGGCGCGGCTCACCTCAGCACCAATCGTCGGGCCAATGCTGCGGAAAGAGCGCTCTTCAAACGGCCCCAACGCCTCGGCGATTGCGGCCTCCAGATTGGCCTTTTCCCCGGCATCGATAGACTCGAATTTGACCTGTGCTGTTTGATCGTCCTCCACCAAGAAGGCTGTGGTGTCGTTATAGCCGTTATCTACAAAGATGCGGCGCACATCCGCTGGCTCAACCGGCTGCTCAAAGCGCATTTCCCACTGCGTGCCGCCGGTGTAATCAATGTTCAGCGGCAAGAGCGTGCCATAGGTCACCAGCGAATAGACCATAAACAGCAAACTCGGCACAACCAAGATCAAGGTAATGAGATACCATAGAGGGCGTCGCCCTACAATATCGACCATAAGCTAGCTTTCCTCACCGTTTTTCGGCAGTCGTCTTTCGGCAGTCGTCTCACAATAGCTACCCATCCGCAGCAAGCGGGCAATGACCGGTTCACAAACCCCTTACAAGCCCATCAGACTCTTGTTCTCGGCCAAGCTCCGGCCGCTTCCGCCGATGACGGCGCGCATAAAGGTGCGCGTGATCACGACCGCGGACAACATGGAGAGCAGCACGCCGATGGTAAGCGTCACCGCAAAGCCCTTCACCGCACTCGCCCCAAAGCTGTTGCCAAACCAGTACAACACGGCACAGCTAATGAGCGTCGACAGGTTGCCGTCGCGGATCGCCAGCCAAGCGCGGCTAAACCCGGCCTCCACAGCCAGCCGCAGCGACCGGCCATTGCGGATCTCCTCTTTCACCCGTTCAAAGATCAGGATATTGGCGTCAACCGCCATGCCGACCGAAAGGATGAAGCCCGCGATGCCGGGCAGCGTCAAGGTCACGGGCATCAGCTTAAAGACCAGCAGGTTCAACCCCACATAGATCACCAACGCAATCGCCGACAGCAGACCCGGCAGACGGTACATGAGCAGCATGAAGAGCAAGACCGCGCCAACGCCCAAGATGCCCGCGCGCAGACTGTCCTCCACCGAGTCTTGCCCCAGGCTCGCGCCGATGGTGCGAATATCGACCACCTGCAGCGGCACAGGCAGCGCGCCGTAGCGCATCTGCACAGCCAACGACTCGGCCTCTTCCCGCGTAAAAGCGCCGTTGATCACGCCTGAATCGCGGATCGCTTGGTTGATGATGGGCGCAGATAGGACGCGGCCATCCAGCACAATCGCCATCGGTTCGCCCACATGCGCGCGCGTATAGGCAAAGAACTCGTCGCTGCCGCTGGAAGTCAGCTCGAAACTGATCATCCACTGGTTGAACTCGTCTTGAGTGGCAACCGCGGTGCGCAGCACGTCGCCGGTCATCACCGTCTCAAAAACTTGATCCGGGTAGGGAATCAACTCCGGCAGTGCATTCCCCGCGGCAATCTCCGCCTGCAGCTCCGTCGCGACATTCGGGCGGTTGGTCGTATTGATCACCATCCCCTGACCGAGCTGTGCGCCATTGGGGTTGACGAACTCCAACTGGCCTGTCGAACGCAGCGTCTCAACTGCCTGCTCCGGGTCATCAACGCCGGGTAGCTCCACGATAATGCGTGTGCTGCCCTGCGCCTGCACCACAGCTTCACTCACGCCCAGCCCATTCACGCGGTTCTCCACAATGGTCCGTGCGGCTTGCATGGTTCCTTCATCCGGCGTCTGCCCTGGCGGCAAGTCGGCTTCCAGGAGGACCTGGGTTCCGCCCCGCAGATCCAGCCCTAGCTTATACTCTGAAAAGTCGCGCGGTGTCTCGCTGCCAAGCGACAGGACACGGTTTACCCAAGTCGGATAGGAGATCGGCAGAGCGAGATAGAGCGTGATGAGCGACAGGATGATGACAAAGATGAGTGATACGGAATTGTTGCGCATAGCGTATACTTCCCCGCGCGAAAATAGGTCCACACCGCTGGACGCGGATTCGGATGTCGATGGATGCGAGCGGGCCTGGTGCGCAATTTGGAGGCAAGACACCAGGCCAAACCACCGCATTATAGGGTGCGCGCAGAGTGAGTGTCAAATCCCCCGGCAGAATCGCAGCGGCCTTGTTGCTGCACAACCTAGCCCGCAACGGCTGCTTGACCGGCAAAAGGTTTGCCACAGACTCACGCCCCCGTTAGACTGATAGCGGCCCCACGCCCTATTGATCGCATCCCATTGATTGCACGAATATTGACCGCATGACCGCACGCAGCAAACGAGAACAAGCAATATGGATTTTGCACAATTCGCAGAGACAGTACAGCACAACGTGGCCCAAGCGGTCGTCGGCAAACAAGAAACCGTCGAACACCTGCTGGTCGCGCTGCTGGCCGATGGGCACGTACTCCTGGAAGATGTGCCCGGCATCGGCAAGACCACGCTCGCCAAGGCGCTGGCCCGCAGCGTAGACTGCACCTTCGCGCGCATCCAATTCACCCCCGACCTCCTGCCCAGCGATGTAACCGGCATCAACTACTTCAACCAGAAGAACCAAGAATTCGAGTTTCGACCCGGCCCGGTCTTCAGCCAAGTCCTATTGGCCGACGAAATCAACCGCGCCACCCCGCGCACC
>CAZZNG010000209.1:0-10055 GCA_964655505.1 uncultured Litorilinea sp.
GTGTCAAGAGACTGCCGTCGCCCACATTGACCCCGCTGGGCACATCCAGGCTCAAAATAGGGGCCATGCTGCTGTTGGCAAGCTGGATCAAGTCGCGCACCTTGCCGCGCGGCTCGCCGTGCAGCCCACAGCCGAGAATGGCGTCGATGACCAAATCCGCGGGCGGCAGTTCCCACCCTTCCTCGGCCCAGCCCAACGGCGCGCCCATTGCCTGCAAACTCCGCAGTTGCAGCGCCGGAACTCCCTCATAATCCTCTGGGACATTGGTACAGACCACCTGCACCCAGGCCCCCCAGTTGAGCAGGTGACGCGCCGCGGCCAGCCCGCCGCCGCCGTTTTTGCCCCGTCCAGCCAAAACGACAACGGGGCGATCCGCCAGATCATTGTCCAGCATCTGCTTTGCCAACAGCGCCAAACTGCGCCCGGCATTCTCCATCATTTGGAGTTGGCTAATGTGGTATTCGTCCACCATCAGCCGCTCCACTTCGGCCATCTGCTCCGGCGTCACCACCGGCAGCGTCACCGGCTCCATACCCATCTCCTCACAGCAGGAGCAACCTTCCCGGACACTTCGAGCGTCCGGGAAGATCATTGCTACAATTATTTCTGATACACAACCGAGCGGTTGTAAGGGATCAAGAGCAGTTCCGGCCCATCCGCCGGGAAGTTCGCGGCCCATGCCTGCGGGTCATAATTGCGCGCGACAAAGCATTGGTAGTGGGCCGGGACAGCGGTCTTCAGTCCCAAGCGCTGCGCGATCTTCACCGACCCGTCGAAGAACGGGAACTCCCCTTCGCTCGGGTGCGTGGTCAAGAAACCAATGTCCGGCTTCAACTGGGCGATCGGCTCGAGCAGTTCATCATGTTCGGCAAAGGTGTTGATCGGGTCGCCCGAAATATAGACGCGCACCCCGCCGACCTCGACCACAAAGCCCAAGTGCTGCACATCCGGCGCTTTGATGCCGTCTTCGGGCGCGCCTTGCGGCGGCTTGGCCCAGACCACATGCACGCGCATCGTGCCCACCTGCACCACATCGCCCGCGGTCACCGTCGTCAACGACGCAGCCGGGAAACCATGCTCGCGCAGATTGTCCGTGCTTTCCACCGGCCCCACAAACTGGCAGTGACCAAAGGTCTCACGGATGCGCTGGAGCGACTCCGGCCAGGTATGGTCCCGGTGATTGTGGGTCAGCAGCACAAAGTCCGTGCGCAGCGTTGTCTCGTCCAGCGGCGGCTCCGCGTGGATAAACCGATCCGAAGGGCGCTCGCGCGGAAAGTAGGGATCGACCTGCACAATCGTGCCTGCTGCATCCTTGAGTGCAAACGAACTCTGTCCAAACCAGTGGATGCCGACAGCGTCGCGAGGGACTTCAAGCGCGGAAAACGAATGCATTTTTCTCTCCTCTAGGGTTTTTGGCTAGACTTTATGCCATACATTATCGCCAATACCGGGGAGATTGACCAAACCGCCGTCATCTCCCCAGAAAAGGAGCGCCCAGCCCATGACAGAAGGCGTCATCAAATTTCAGTTGGACTATCAAGCAGGCCCGCCGCTGCCCGCGCCCAGCCTGCACACCCTCAATCACTGGCGCGCCATCCTCTACCGCCACCAACTCATCGGCCAGGACCCGGCGCGCTATGGCGGCTATGGCTACGGCAATCTAAGCTGCCGTGTGCCTCCCTTTGATGTGCCCGCCGCAACGCGCCGCTTCCTCATCAGCGGCACGCAGACCGGCCACCTCCCCGCGCTCGGCCCAGAGCATTACGCGCTGATCCTCGCCGCCTACCCAGAGGAGAATCGCATCGTCGCCACCGGCCCCATTCGCCCCTCGTCCGAGTCGCTCACCCACAGCGCGGTCTACGCGGTCGATCCCGCCATCCATTGGGTCTTTCATGCCCACTCGCCCGCCATCTGGCAGGCCGCGGCCGCGCTCAACCTACCCACGACCGCGGGCGACGTGGCCTATGGCACACCAGAGATGGCCGAGGAAGTCATGCGCCTCTTTGCCGCGACCGATGTCGCGGCGCGCGGCATCTTTGTCATGGGCGGCCATGAGGATGGCGTTGTCGCCTTTGGCCCCACCGCGGCCTGCGCCGGGCAGACGCTGCTGCACGCGCTGTACGCGGCCCGATCTTCCTGATAGTTTGTGCAGGTTAAGAAATCAATAGAGTGATCAGCATCGCTGGCAAGATCAATCCGGAAGGCGGATCTTCCGGGAAGGTGACTCCTGTGTGCTAATGTCCTGTATGCGAATGTAATGTGCGAATGGTTTGAGTCGAAATGCCAAGAAAGGAAAAACCATGTCCGATGCGACCCTGCGCGACCAACTGCTGGCTCTGCTCAAAGGAGGCAACGCGCATCTCACCTTTGACGATGCCATTGCCGATTTTCCCCCTGCGGCCATGAACCAACAGCCGCCCAACGTGCCCTATACCCCCTGGCACATCCTTGAGCACCTGCGCATCACCCAATGGGATATTCTCGAATTCGTGCGCAACCCGCGCCACGTCTCACCCGAATGGCCCAAAGGCTATTGGCCCGCCCCCGACGCCACGACCGATGTCGCCGGGTGGCAGGCGACGATTGACGCCTTCCGCGCCGATCTCGCCGCGGTGCAGGAGATTGTACGCGACCCAAGCATCGACCTCTCTGCCGAACTGCCCCATGCGCCAGGCTACACCTACATCCGCGAAGTGCTGCTTGTGGCCGATCACAACGCCTATCACATCGGCGAGTTTGCCATCCTGCGCCAGGTCATGGGCACTTGGGGCAAGGGGCACTAGCGGACTTAGCTCGCGGCGGCAGGGGCCAAACGGCGCACCGTCCCCGCGCGGCCATCCACCTCGATCAGATCGCCATCGCGCAGCCAGCGTGTCGCGCCGCTCACCCCCACCACCGCGGGCACATTGAGTTCGCGCGCCACAATGGCCGCGTGCGAAAGCAGGCTGCCGCGCACCACCACCAGCGCCGACGCCAGGGGCAGAATCATGATCCAGCTTGGGTCGGTATGGTCCGCCACCACAATATCGCCTGGCTCCAGCGCAGCCGCCAGCGGATCATGCACGACGCGTGCGCGCCCGCGCACCTTACCGGGCGACGCGCCCACGCCCGTCACCAAGTCGCCCTCGATCACCGTCTCGGCAGAGACAGGACCAACAGCCTCCAGCGTCTGTGTCTCATGCAGCGCGCCATGCGTGACAAAGCGCGCTGGAGGCTCCGGCAGTTCCGCCCACGCGGCCAACTGGCTCCGGCGCACTGCCACCAGCCCGCGCAGGTCCGCACAGGTTGCCGTCCCTTCGACCCAGCCGCACACCTCGCCCACTTCCAGCATAAAGACATCCGCGGGATCGTCCAGCGCGCCCGCGGCATAGAGCCGTTCGCCCAACGCGCGCAGGATGCGCCGCGCGCGGCCAAAGACGCGCGTCCGCTCAAAGCGCAAATTTTCCCGGTCGCGCACCCGCCGCCGCGCCTGGCCCAACACCCAGTTGAAAACCCTCCGGCGCAGCGGCTTGCCCGCCAAGGCAGCCGCCACCCGCGCCTCGGCTGCACGCGCTGGCGCCGCCTGGTCGGACACAGCGTCATCCACCCGCCCATTGGCCGGGTCCAGGCTGGCCTGGCCCACCGCGCGCAGCAGCGGCATCGGATCGTCGTGCAGCGTCGCGCTCTCAAGCTTCAACTCGTTGAGACAGCGCTCGCCAAAGCGATCCAAATAGGCTTGATAGGCCGCAGCAAACGCGGGATGGCGCGCCAGCGCAGGCTCAATCTCGGCCCAGGTGCCCCCGCGCAGCCGCGCGCTAAAGCCAGGCTCCACCGCATCGGCCTGTCGCGCCAACGCAGCCAACTCGCGCACCCGTTGGGCCGGTTCCGCGCTGATCATCTCCCCCTGTCCGGTGAGCAAGTCGTTGTGCAGCGACCCTTCCTCGTCGCCACACCAGGCCGCGGTCAGCCGCCGCAGCACCCCATAGAAAATCATGGCAAAGAAATCGTTCACCAACGGCGCATCCCAATGGGGCAGCAGATCGCTCTCCAAGCGCCGGTAATAGGCCACCAGTTCATCCGCGCGCCACAGGCTAAAATCAGGCGTCTCGTCGCCCAACGCCCGCCGCAGCCGCGCCAAAAAGCGCGCCTTGCGCCGCTCCAGCCCCGCGGCCGCGGCCACCAACCCCACCACCGTGCGCGCCAGATCCACCCGGTCAACCAGCCGCTCGCGCCAGGTCGCCGCGGCCAAGTCCGCCACAATCGAATCGGGCAGACTCTCCTTCACCCCCATCATCTGCTCCATGAAATGACGGTTGGCCTTGAAACCGGGCAGCAGCGCCAAGATGCGATACCAGTTGAGCAAGTTATAGTAGATGCGCCCGCGCACATAGCCCACCAAGTTGGCAAAGACCACTTCCTGCTGCTGGATCACGCTGCGCCGCACACCGAGGATGCGACATAGCTCCTGATAGACCTCTTGGTAGGCGCGCCGCGCAAACGAATAGGTGAGCGGCGTGGTCATGCCCCCATAGCTCTCAATAATGTTGCTGTTGTCCCAGATGGTCATGCTGCCGTCCGGGTCGGCCATGCCCGCCAGGGTCGTGATCGGCCGCGACTGCAAGAGCCACAGCCGCCCCCCTTCGCTGGCCCATTCGATGTCCTGGGGCCGCGCAAAGTGCGCGGCACAGCGCCGCGCCAGCGCCGCCACCGCGCCGACCGTCACCTCGTCCAAGACTGGATTGGCGGCGTCGGCCAGCGTCCCCGGCGTCACCTTGCCCGCGCGGTCAACCGTCCACGTATCGCCTGTGGCAAGCCCCGCGGCCAGTTCATCCCCCAGTCCTCGCACTGCCGTGACCACGGCTTCACCGCGCCGCCCGCTGACCGGGTCCGCGCTAAAGGCAATGCCCGCGGCATCGGCCTGCACCATGCGCTGCACCAAGACCGCGGGCACGATGGGCTGGGCCGCCATGCCCCGCTCGCGGCGATAGGCATAGACCTGGGGCGTAAAGGCCGCGCGCCAAACCGCCATCACCTTGTCTGCCACCTGGTCGAGCGGCACATTCAAGAAACTCGCGAACTGCCCTGCAAATGAATGGTGCGGCCCATCCTCCGCCACAACCGAAGAGCGCACAGCCACCGCTTCGCCGTTGGGAGCCAACTGCTTCAACGCTTGTTCCAGCGCCGCGGCCACCGCTGCATCCAGCGTGAGATCATCCAGAATTGCAGCGGCGGTAGACGCGTCCTGGCTGGTCGTCAGCCGCGCATACTGCTCCGGCAAAAGCGACGCCTCCAGCGCGGCCGGTGTCACCGCAAACCACGCCGGAACCGGCAGCCCCGCGGCCTCCAGCGCGGCCAGCGTCGCGGCCTTGCCGCCCACCTGTGCCGCATCTATCTGTGCTGCGCCGCGCCCATCGTCCGGCAGCACAATCCACGCCCGCCGCACCGCTGTTACAACCTCAACCACGTACCGCTCTCCATTCATGATTCATTGCTGGTCTCTCTGCCAATTCGCGCTATAATACACCGCTGTCACGCCACCCGCGGCGCACAGACTCATTTCTTCCGAGTTCCGAGCTAATTTCTTCTAAGCTAATTTCTTCCGAGGTATATCTTTCCGTAAATTTAATTTCTGCAGGCATCTTGTTGTTTCCGCCTGTCCTATGCGCCCACTTGCCAGCCTATTGCGGCCAAAGGATCCATTCATGAACTGCATCGCGCACCGCTACAACGCCGCCCTCGGCTCGCTTGACGGCGCATACCTCTACATCGAATCGCCTGCTCAAATCATGGAAACCAGCGTCGTGCGTACCGGCGGCAGCAACCTCATCGCCGCCAACCAACTGCCCGAACTACCTGATGAGGCACCGCCTCCCCAAGACGACACGCCGCCCGATGACGACACACCACCCGATGACGATACACCGCCTAATGACGACACGCCACCCGACCAGGACAACAAGAGTCAGGACGTCTACATCCCGCTGGTCATGCGTTAGCCGTCACCCGCGGCTCCTGCAAGATGGCCCATTGTTCTATCGTCAAATCGGGCCAAACATACTTGACAACGGCGCGCCACGCTCTTAGAGTGGTACTGTTCGCACGCGCTGTAGGGCCGCTGGGGGCAAGGCAAACCCGTTCCCCGGCGCAGACAGGAGCCATTGACCACCCATGTCCGCAACCATTAGCGGCTGGCATATTGCCGGGACTCTTCTTTTTGCGGCTGCCCTCGTCGGTTACGCAATCGGCTGGCAGCGTTTGCGGCGCGCGCACAGGGGCCTTGCCACCTGGCCGCGCCTCGTCGCGTTCACATTCGGGTTGACCGCGCTGGTCGCAGCCCTCATCTGGCCCTTGCCAGGCTGGAGCAACTACCTGCTCACCATGCGCTCGCTGCAAAAGGTGTCGATCTGCATGGTCGCCGCGCCGCTGCTCTGGATTGGCTGTCCCCTGCATGTGATGGCATGGGGGATACGCGGGCAAGTGCGTACATCGCTGGTCACGGTGCAGCACAGCACCACGCGGCTGCATCGCCTGGTCAAACTCGCCAGCCATCCCCTCTTTACCTGGTTCTTCTTCGTCAGTGCGTTTCTGCTCTGGCATGATCCCAAGTGGGCGCGCTTCATTTTGGGCGACGACTGGCCCCACTATGTTGCGCCCTGGGTCTTGCTGCTGGCCGCGCTGCTCTTTTGGTGGCCCGTGGTGGACACAGGCCCGCGCCTGCATCGCAGCCTACCCATCTGGGTCTTCACCATCTACCTGGTCAGCGTCGAAATCGCCAACATGGTCACCGGCATGACCATCGCCTTTAGCAGCGAACCGCTCTACGCCTACTATACCGCCGCGCGCGCCCATCCCGGCAGCGCGACCTTGCCGCTCTCCCAGGCCAATGATCAAATGATCGGCGGCGCAATCGTTTGGGTCTTTGGTAGCTTCGTCTACGTAGCAGGCGTTGTCGCCACCCTTCACAGACTCTTCCGCCGCGAAGAGGGCGGAGAGGACACCGCTTCCACCCACCTAGCCAATTGGGACGATCACGCCAAATTCATCGCGCCGGGGCTGGAGCATCGTGTGGTGGAAAATCGCCTGCGCAACGTGGATCTCAGCCACCACTAAGCCACAAAGATAGCACGGCAAAGACAACATAAAGCGCCAACACCCACAGCGCCGAAGCGCGCTCAATCCACTTGGCGGCGGCCCGTGTTCGGCGGCGCGCCATCCACCAGGCCGCCCAGCCGCAGCCTATTCCGCCAACCAGCGCGGTGCCAGCCAGCCAGCCCGCGCCGCCAATCGCCGCACCGGCCAACACCGCGCAGACGCCCGCCGCAACGACCGCTAGCCACCACGCCAGGCTGGCGGGACCAATGCCCCACAGCGCGCTGTATGTCTCGACGCCCTGCTCTTCATCCTGCGGCGCACGCAGCTTGCGCCCGATCTCAAAGACCATGCCGTTAGCATAGCCCGCGCCCAAAAACCAGCCCAAACCCGGCGGCGGCCCCACAGGCCAGACAAGCGCCATGCAATAGAGCAAGAGCAGCGGCAAGATGATCATGTGGCTAAACAGATAGACAAGCGGTCGGCTGCGCAGCCACTCGCCCATGAAAAACTCGCGCCCTAGCAGCCCCATCGCGCTCCACGCCAGCAACAGATAGGGCAGCGCCGCGCCATCCACCCACAAGGTCAACGCCAGTTGCAGCGCGCCCACCACCAACCCCACCAGGCGCAATTCGCGCAGCGAAACCAGCCCGCGCGGCACAGGCCGATAGGGCCGATAGGCCGCGTCGTCCGCCGCATCCTTGAACTCGTCAAAAATGCGCAGTTGCAAAAAGAAGCCCAAGGTGGCGACGAACGCGGCCGCCAACACCCACCCATTCGGCCACGCCGCGCCTGCTGTTGCAAAGCCCGCGCAGCCCAGCACCAACGCCGCCACCAGCAGCCCATGCGCTGCCAACGGGAAGCGTTCGGCTTGATAGATCCAAAGCCGCCTTGCCAACTTCATCTCGCGTTGAACCTCGCCCGCCACCATACCGGCTTGCTCCGATTCACGCTCCCCTGCTCGAAGGTCCATGCCCGTTCCCACTAGATTGATCACCGACTGCACGCGCCTGTCTACACAGGTCGCACGGGCTTGCAGCATGCCATAGCGCCCCAGGCGCGTCAATGTCGCGCGCCTGTGCAGAACGATGAGTTTGTTCCCCACAAAAACAGATCAAAATAGGCCCGGCGCACCTGCCGCAACAGGGTAGGCCGGACCAAGTTTACGGTTATACAGTCTGTGGTTATACAGCCCATCGCGGGGCAGACGGCGTGATGCACTGCCCCAAAGCATGATGAGCCTATCTATGAGGATTCATTGCCCACATAGCCCTGCTGAATGGCGTCGGGCGCATAATCCGCCACCAGGTTCAGGCGCACGTTGTGCTCCAGGTATGCCTTAAGCCCAGCCAGCACCAGGCTAAACCCTTGCATCGAATCCAGCGCCTCGGCCACCACGGCATCACCGTCCCCGTTAAAGCCGGAATTGGTAATCGAGACAAAGGTTGTATTGTCTGGCCGGGGCGTAAAGACCCACTCCACCACGGTCAGCCCGCCGACGCCGGGCCACTCGATCACGATCCGCCGGTTCTCTTCCATCTCCTTGACGTCAACATCGGCCCCAACGCCGAACATCTCCCAATCCCAGCGAACCCGCTTTCCTGCTTCCAACTTGCCGCTGCTTCGGGTGAACCAGAATTGGGTCGTGATTGCAGGGTCGACGAACGCGGCAAACACCTCCTCAACAGGCCTACGGATGAGCATTCCCGTCTTCACCACAGGCACATTCTGTAGTTCCATGCATTCCTCCTATATTCCTCCTATGCGTAACAGGGTCTTTGACCGGCACAGCGCACAGCGCGCCGAGCGTAGGAATCGCTGCGCTTGCAGCCATTGCCAAAAATAGAACATTTATTCTGCGCTGTCAACCCTGACAAACGCGCCGCACCGAAGGCGTACCGCGCCAGCAGCCCTTGAAAAGCATGACGGCTGCTGGCTCTGTCACCCTCGACAGAACCAACAGCCGTGTTGATCGATCTAGGCCGAGTTATCCCGCGGCCTATTTGAAGCGCAGTTCCAGCACCCGCTCACCCACACACTTGCCTTGTTCAAGGCCAAGCTCAATCGCCGAGCGGTAGTGGATCCCGCCATATAAGCGCGAAATGGCCGCTTCATCCGCCGCAGCGTAGAACGACTGGAAACTGCGCGAGGACAGGCCGCGCGCTTCGTGCGTGGTGTCGATGAAGGCGTAGTTGTCGCCGAACAGCCCTGTTAAGACCGTCGCGGCCGCGCCCGACTGCACCGAATGGCCCGACGTATACTCCGGGAAAGGCGGCGTCATTACCGGGTCGGTCAGATCGGGCGTGTTCCAGCCAGGATCGATGACTGTCTGAATATAGCTGATCGGGCGCACTACGTTGTACGCAAATTTGGTGTTCCAACAGGTGATGAACGCATCCGCCATCGCAATGCCCAGCTTGGCGTATGCTTCCGCGGCCACATCCAGCGTAGCCTCTTCATGCACCAAAACTTGATTCAGGATCGAGAGCCAATGGCCCGATGGGGTGGGGGTGTGCCCCGGATCATCAGACCAGAACAGCGCAATCGCCAGTTCTTCTGGCGACCGGTTCAAGCCGGCCTCATATACCTCCAGTGCCTCGGCATAGAAGGCCGAATCGGGCGCTTCCGAATACGCCGGGGGCGGCGGCGCAGGACACGCGTCCCCCCCGCTCAAGGCAAAGGGACGATTCTCCCCCCAAGTCGGCTGCATAGCCGCCCCATAGCCAGGCGGCGTGCTGACCCACAAACCAGGGCCAACCGGCGGCGTATAGTCAGGCGGGAAATTGCGCAGATAGCCTTCGTGTCCCCCATCGGTCAACGACCAGGCGAAGATGGCATCCGCCACCGAGCGCCCCCAGTCCACCGAACGCTGGTAAGACGGTGGGTTCACTTCGGCTATGAAGGACTGGGCGAACTGCTCTTCGAGCGCATCAATGGCCGCGAGATTGGCCGGGCTTGCCGTGGGGAACAGGTTGCGCATCATGTCG
>CAZZNG010000210.1:0-10026 GCA_964655505.1 uncultured Litorilinea sp.
GGCTGCACCCTGGCCGACTCGACAAATTATCCGTTTATCTTTATTCGACTCGTTCGCAACTCGCCTGTGTGGTTGGTTCACGGTTCATGGATCAAGGTTCACAACCAGAAGGAGAAGCTATGACACGTACATTGCGCAGCGGATTGGCGCTTGCCTTGGCGCTGGCGGTTTTACTACCGTCCGCGGCCCTGGCCGGTCCCATGCCGCCGCCGCCCTTGCCTCTGAGCATGGGGCCGCGCATGGCGCCGCCGCCAATCCCCTTGCCCGCGTATGACCTGCTGGTCAACGCGCCGCTGACAGTCAACGCACTGGAAGCGGATGCCTTTGACGGCGGCGCGCGGCAAGAATCCCAGGGTCGCGGCGTGAAACAGACCTTAACCGGTCTGGGCGCTGGATTGACCCTCTATGACAGCCCCAATGTCTGTAACAACTTTAATGCCAACATCGGTTGGGCAGCCAGCGACGGCAACCCGGATATCTACACCGATTGGTACAGCGGTTGGGGGCCTTTTGCGCTGGATGAAGGCGAATACCGCGCCAACGTGGTTGCCTTCACGCGTGAGCGGTCGGTTGGCCCCGGCGACAAGTACAACGACGACAACGACACCGACAACCGCGAGGAAAACGCGATCAAGATTGCCAGCCATCAGCCCTACGCGGCAGGCTTGGGCAGCCCGCGCATCCCCGTGCCCCAAGGGTTCGAAGGCGGCAAGGTGACGGTCAGCGTGCGCTATCTGATTTGGGATCACGACCAAGGGGCCAAGACGCGGGGCGGCGACGGCATCGACTATGACTGGGCCTCATTGGGCATTAAGCCCGGCGCAGACGGTGATGTCGCGCTCTATGCCAACGGCTATGTGCGCGGTGAATGGGCCGAGTTGGTCAACAGCGTCGATCTGGGTGACGCCAAAGATATCATGGTCTTGGTGCAGGCCCAGTCGCCCGCGTTCCTCAATTCCAACATCTACTTCGACGACATCAAGATTGCCTTTACCGCGCCCGATGGCACGGTGCGCCATCTGCAAGATTGTAGCGCGGAAGAGGCGATCAAGTAAGGCGCTGGAGACAGCCCCAACTTCCAGAAAAATGAAACAGGAAGGAGTGTTCAGACCGAACAACAACTTGATGTAACGAGCTAGACGGTATCGAGTTAAAGAGACGATTTAGTGAAATAGACAGTTTGTCGCCAATGGTTGGAGGGCCGGTGAGATAGGCGGTCTTACCGGTGAGGAGCGATGCCCTGCGGGGTGTCGCTCCTTTGTTTTGCCCCACAAATCCGCGCGTGTGATACCATGTACAGACTATGGCAAAGCGGACAAGCAAGCTACCCTATGTCCAAGTGGCCGCAAGGCTCAAATCAACCCTGGGCGAAGGGCATCCGTGGGTCTACCGCGATGCAGTCGAACGTACCTCGCGCGACATCGCAACCGGCGAATGGGTGCGCGTCCAGTGCGGCAACCTGCACTTCTACGGCCTTTGGGACGCGCAAAGCCCCATCGCGCTGCGCTTGTTCAGCAGCCGCCGCCGTCCGGACCGCGCCTGGGTCGCCGACTGCATACGCCAGGCCTGGGCACGCCGCGCGCCGCTGCGCGAGCCTGCCGCTGCCAACGGCGCGACCAGCGCCTACCGCTGGCTCTATGGCGAAAGCGATGGGCTGCCCGGCGTTGTGGTCGATCTCTACGGCGATATCACGTCAGGCGAGCAGTGGGCCGTATTACGCACCTACAGCCCAGCGTTGGAGACCATCCGCCCCTGGGTGATCGATGCCCTGCCCCAGGTGACGCGGCTGGCGGGTATCCTCGACCGCAGCGGGCCGGAGCCGGTCGCACACTATGGCGACTTGCCGCCCGACCAGTTGATCATGGTCGAGCATGGCATCCGCTTTGAAGTAGACCTGCTGCGCGGGCAAAAGACCGGCTTTTTCCTCGACCAGCGCGAAAACCGCCAGACGGTTGAACGCTGGAGCCGGGGACGGCGCGTGCTCAACCTCTTTGCCTACACCGGCGGCTTCAGCCTCTACGCCGCGCGCGGGGGAGCCGTCGCGGTCACTTCAGTCGACAGCGCGCCCGCGGCCATGGCAACCGCGGAGCGCAACTTTCACCACAATGGCATCGACCCCGCGGCCCATTCCTTTGTCGTGGCCGACTGCTTCGATCTGCTCGAAAAGTACCACGGCGAAGGGCGGCGCTTTGACCTGATCATCGTCGATCCGCCCAGCTTTGCTCATGCTAGGGCGCAACAGGCCGCGGCGCTCCACGCCTATCAGCGGCTCAACACCCTGGCGATGCAATGCCTCGACCCAGGCGGCATTTTAGCCAGCAGCAGTTGCACCAGCCAGGTCAGCCCCGACGCGTTCCGCGCCATGTTGGCCGCGGCCGCGGCAGATGCCAAACGCCAGGCGTTGATCCTGCATGAAGCCGGACAGCCGCTCGATCACCCGGTTGCGGCCCACTTTCCCGAAGGGCGCTATCTCAAATTCGTCCTGGCCGCAGTCGAAGCCGCGGCCTAGCGCCAACCGCCCGGCATCTTCCACGATAATCTTCCACCATACAAGAGCCACCTGCACAAAAAATAAACATTGCGCTCTAAGTCTGGAATTGGTATAGTCCAACTGCTCCAGATCGCGCAAAAGATCATAAGTTCCCGCTCCAGAACGTCTCTTCTGGAGGAGATCAACCATGCTCAACACGACGAACGTTTCATGGGGACGGATTGTAGGGACCGCGACAGGCTCTGTCCTGGCCGGTCCGGTTGGTGCATTGGTGGGCAATCTGGCCGGGGGCTTACTCCAGACCTTCTTGCCCGGCGCGGCGGGCGTGAGCACACTCTTGGGCGCGATCGTCGGCAAAACGCTCGAAAAGGGCAGCGAAGCGGTGATCAAGCAGTGGTCTCCCGCGGAAAAGCAGCAGATCAACCACGACTTACAGACTGCCTTCCGCGATGCGCTCATCGAGGCGATCAACGACATCGGCGGCGGATCGTGCTTTCGGAGCGCTTGGCAGGTTGGCCGCGATGTACCGCCGCAGGCCGTCTTTCCGTTGGCGACCCTGGAACGGCAGGACGCGGCCCTGGCCGAGCAAGCCTGTCAGTTGCTTCAGAAGATGGTGAGCGCGGTCCTAGCGCAGCAGGTTCTGCCTCTGGAGCCGCCCGTCGATCAGCCTGCGGCGAGCGTGGTCGCCTATCTGCAGGCGGAAACGCCGGAGGAGCTAGACAGGGCTTTTTTCGCGCAAGTCATCACGCCCTTCTTGCAGCAAGGCGAGGGACCGCTTGTCCTCGAAGAAATGCGGCGGCTCGGCTTCGATCTGGAGGGTCACCTGCGCCAAAAGCTGCTGGCTCGCACTCTGGTTCACCTGGGCGAATTCTTGAAGCTGCGCGCCCCTGCTTGGCGCGCCTTTAACCGTCTCCTCCTGGAGAACCTACGCACCCAGATCCGCGAATTGGACGCAAGCCGCCAGTTCGGCCTCTCCGCGGCCGAGCTTTCCCAGGTGGAAATCGAGGTGGTCAGGCTGCAAGAACTCCTACAGACCAGCAGTCTGGCGAATGAACTGGCAGAGTGGATGAGCGCGGTGGGCCGCATCGAAAAGCGGCTGGATGAAGGGTTCGACAGCCTATTTCATCGCATCGAGCAGGATCACCGCGACACCCTAGAGCGCTTGCAAGGGCTGCTCGGCGTCACCGGACGGCTCGAAGCCAAGATGGACCGCATGTTGCTGGTCCTGGAAAATGGCGGCTGGGAGGTGATCGGCACACCCTCCGCGCCGCTGGACGAACCGCCGGAGCCGGGCGAATCGCCCTTCATGGGGCTTCAATTTTTCACCGAGGCCGACGCACACCTCTTCTTTGGCCGCGAGATGCTGACCGCGCGGCTGGTTGGCCGCCTGCGCCAACACGACTTTTTGGCTGTCGTCGGCACCTCCGGCAGCGGCAAATCGTCGGTGGTGCGCGCCGGGCTGGTTCCGGCCCTGCGCAGCGGGGAAACGCTGGCCGATGGCACGCTGCCGCCGCCAGGCAGCGCCGATTGGCTCTTTCACGTCATCACCCCCACCGCGCACCCGCTCGACGCGCTGGCCGCGACGTTGACCCGCGATGCCCTTTCGATCACCGAAACAACCACGCTGGCGGATGACCTAGCACAGGAGCCGCGTACCCTGCGCCTCCATGCGCGCAAGCTACTCAGCCGGCACGATCACCAGGCCCGCCCGCACAGCCGCCTGCTGCTGGTGGTCGATCAATTCGAGGAAGTGTTCACCCTGTGTCGCAATGAGCAGGAACGCAGCAGTTTTATCGACAACCTCATGGCGGCTGTCGAGCCAGACATGGAGTCGCCTATCCTGCCGAATGAAGGGCCGGTGCTCGTGGTCATTGTCCTGCGCGCCGACTTCTACGCCCACTGCGGCCAGTATGAAGCGCTGCGTAATGCCTTGGTCCACCACCAAGAGTTCATCGGCCCCATGAGCCAGGAGGAGCTGCGCCGCGCCATCGAAGAACCGGCCAAACGAGGCGGCTGGAAATTCGAGCGGGGCGTTGTCGAACTGCTCCTGCGCGACGTTGGCAACGAGCCGGGCGCGCTGCCGCTGCTCTCCCATGCGCTGCTGGAAACCTGGAAGCGCCGCCGCGGGCGCACCATGGTTTTAGAAAGCTATGCCGAATCGGGCATGGTGCGCGGGGCCATTGCCCAAACCGCGGAATCTGTTTTTAATCAGCAGCTAACGCCGGAGCAGCGCCCCCTGGCGCGCAACATCTTTTTGCGCCTGACCGAGTTGGGCGAAAGCACACAGGACACACGCCGACGGGTGACGCTGGACGAACTGCTCTCCACGGGCAGGCAGGAAGAGGATGTGCAGAACATCCTGCGCAAGCTGGTCGATGCGCGGCTGGTTACCACAGGCGAAGGCACGGTCGAACTGGCGCATGAGGCGCTCATCCGCGAGTGGCCCACGCTGCGCCAATGGTTGGTCGAAAACCGCGAATGGCTGCGTATTCACCGTCACCTGACCGAAGCAGCCCAAGAATGGCTGGCCCTTCAACGCGACCCAGGCGAGTTGTACCGCGGCAGCAGACTCGCCCAAGTGCAAGAGTGGTTCGAGCCATATTGGGGCGAACTGAACAGCCTGGAGCGCGAATTTCTGGCCGCCTCGCAAAGGCTGGCGCAGCAGGAAGAGGCGGAAAAAGTTGCACAGCAGCAGCGCGAGCTAGAACAGGCGCGGACGCTGGCCGAGATGGAACGACGGCGGGCAGAAGAACAGCAGTCGGCCGCGCAACAATTACGACGCCGCGCGGTGCTGCTGGCTGGGTTGTTAGGGATAGCGCTGCTGCTGGCGGGCGTCTCTGTGCTCTTTGGCCGGGCAGCCAACCGCAACGCCACCTTGGCCGAACAAAACGCGGCCACCGCACAGGCCGCCAGCACCCAAGCAGTGCGGCAGCAGGCCATCGCCGCGTCCGAGCGCGATCGCGCCGCGTACCAGGCACAAGTGGCGCTCTCGCGCCAGCTTGCGGCGCAGGCCACAAGCTTAAGCGGCGATCTCGATCTTGGCTTGCTCCTGAGCCTGCAAGCCGGTCGCACCCTGCCAGGCTCCTTTGAGTACCGCCAGAGCCTGCTGACGCTCCTGCAGAGCGCCCCCCCGTTGGTCACCTTTCTCCACGGTCACAGCGGCATTGTCTTTGACGTGGCTATAAGCCCCGACGGCAGCCTGGCCGCGTCCGGCGGGCAAGACCAGACCATCATCCTGTGGGATCTAAAAAGCTATGAACCAGTCGCCACCCTTGCAGGCCACGCGGGATGGGTCAACACAGTCAGCTTCAGCCCCGATGGAACCCTCTTGGCCGCGGGCAGCGACGCGGTGCAACTGTGGAACCCGCAGACATATGCCCCGATTGGCGAACCCTTTGCCGCCAGCCCACAACAGATCTGGGGGCTTGCCTTTCATCCGACGCGCCCCCTTTTAGCCGTCGCGGGGGAGGGCAACACCATTGTCCTGTGGGATTTGACAGACGCAGAGGCCCCTGTGATGCTCGGCGAACCGCTTGCCCTGCATACAGAAGATGTACGTTCTCTTGCCTTCAGCCCAGACGGATCGCTCCTTGCTTCGGGCAGTTGGGACTACACCCTTGCGCTGTGGAATGTAGCCGATCCGGCCCGGCCCGCGCTCATCGGCGAACCCCTCCAGGGGCATACCGATTGGGTCAGGAGCATCGCCTTTCACCCCAGCGGCCAAATCCTGGCATCGGGCGGCGCGGACAATCAGGTCATCCTCTGGGATCTGCGCGACCCGGCCCGCCCTGAACCACTGGCCCCACCGTTGAGCGGCCATTCCAACCAGGTCTACAGCGTCGCCTTTAGTCAGGGGGATGGCAACCTGCTCGCCACCGGCGGCGGCGACAAGAGAATTCAACTGTGGGATGTGAGCGATCCGGCTGCGCCGCAGCAAGCCGGCCCCGCGTTGATGGGGCAGGCTGCCGTGATCCAGACGCTGGCCTTCAGCCCAGACGGCAGGCTGCTGTCGGGCAGCGATGACAACTCGGTTGCGGTTTGGAACCCGACCACCAAACAGCGCCTCGCGCGCATCTTGCCCGGCCACACGGCCCCGGTGCGAGACGTGGACTTTAGCCCGAATGGCGCGCGCCTTGCCTCGATTAGCAATGACGGCACGATTCGACTGTGGGACACGCGCAACCGCAACGAACTGCGCCCACTGGGCGCGCCGATCCCACTGGCAACAGACGAGGAACCGCGCACGCTGGCCTTCAGCCCCAATGGACAACTGCTGGCTTCGGCAGGCTCGACAGGAACCATCACCCTTTGGGATATGAGCGAACCGCTTCACCCCCTCATGCTCGGTGATCCGTTCCCAGCCCACACCGACTGGATCAGCACCCTGGCCTTTCACCCCACCGACCCGATCTTGGCTTCCGCCAGCGGCGACACCACCATCCGCCTGTGGGACTTGAGCAACCCCACCGCGGTACAGCCAATCGGCGAACCGCTCGCCGGGCACACCGATTGGGCGGTCAGCCTGGCCTTCAGCCGTAACGGAAGCATTCTGGCGTCGGGCGGCGGCGATAACAACATCATCTTGTGGGACATGGCGACGCACAAGCCGATCACCATCCTCGCCGGTCACAGTTGGCGCGTTTGGGCGCTCGACTTCAGCCCGGTGAGCAATCTCCTTGCGTCGGGCGGGCAAGACAGCTTTCTCGTCTTGTGGAATATAGACAAAGCCCTTGCCGCGGTCACCCCGGGCGAACAACCGGGACGGCTGCCAATGGAGCCTTCCTTTGCCCAGGGTTTCACCAACCACGCCAATACGGTCGGCACTGTCGCCTTCAGCCACAACGGCACGATGCTGGCCTCCGCCGGTGTCGAGCAGATGGTGCTGCTGTGGGATGTGGTGGAACGCCAGCCACTCGGCCCGCCGCTCCAAGCGCATACAGCCCCGGTCGTGAGTACCGCGTTCAGCCCAACGGGCGAATGGTTGGCGACAGCCGGCTATGACAATGCAGTGATCTTGTGGGATGTCAGCCTGGCCTCCTGGCAAACACTCGCCTGTCGCATCGCCAATCGCAACCTGACCCAAGCCGAATGGACGCGCTATGTGGGCGCGGCTCCCTACCAACCCACCTGTCCGGAATAAATACCGCCAATACCCTGCAACCCAGCAGGACGACGCGCCTTATTCATCCAAACACCAGTTCATCCAAACATTAGTAGCCATCGGCCTAGAAAACGACCTAGAAAGGACCCCCACCCACTGTGCTTGCCAAGGTGACCAGTTGCGCCCTTGTGGGCCTGGACCCTGCGCCTGTCCAAGTGGAAGTAGACATCACCAACGGGCTAGAGCGCATGACATTGGTCGGCCTGCCCGACGCAGCGGTGCGCGAAAGCGCGGAGCGTGTGCGTGCCGCCATCACCAACAGCGGTTTTGTCTTTCCCAACCACCGGCTGACCGTCAACCTGGCCCCGGCGGACATCCGCAAAGCAGGCCCGGCCTATGACCTGCCCATCGCGCTGGGCATTCTGCTGGCAACGCGCCAGATCAACACAGCGCTGGACGATACGATCATCCTGGGCGAATTGAGCCTTGACGGCAGCGTGCGCCACGTCAACGGCATCTTGCCCATCGCGGCCATGGCGCGCCGCATGGGATTTACCCGCCTCTTTGTGCCCGCGGTCGACGCAGCCGAGGCCGCGCTGGTCGAAGAAATCGAGGTCTACGGCGTGCCAGACCTGGCAGCCCTGGCCGCGCATCTGGCGGGTGATGCACAGTTGGCGCGGCAGCAGTCCGCCGCCTACTTCGACGCGCAGGTTGAACCCACCTATCAAGACGACTTCGCCGACATCCGCGGCCAGGAACACGCCAAGCGCGCGCTGGAAATCGCCTGTGCCGGCGCGCATAATATTATGCTCAAAGGGCCGCCTGGCGCGGGCAAAACATTGATGGCGCGGGCGCTGCCCTCTATTCTGCCCCGGCTGACCCTGGCCGAAGCGCTCGACATCACCCGCATCTATTCGGTGGCCGATGCGCTGCCCGCGGGGTCGCCGCTGGTCAACACGCGCCCCTTTCGCGCACCCCACCACACCATCAGCCACGCCGGGCTGGTGGGCGGCGGCAGTTGGCCCAAACCGGGCGAGATCAGCTTGGCCCACCGCGGCGTCCTCTTTCTGGATGAGATGCCCGAATTCAGTTCGCGCAGCCTGGAAGCCCTGCGCCAGCCCCTCGAAGACCACATCGTCACCATCAGCCGCGCCAGCGGGTCGCTCGTTTTCCCTGCAGCGTTCATGCTAGTCGCGGCCATGAACCCCTGCCCGTGCGGCTATCACCCCAGCCCGCGCTGCACCTGCTCCGAGGGCATGGTGCAACGCTATCAAAAACGCCTCAGCGGCCCACTGTTGGACCGCATCGACATCCATTTAGAAGTGGCTGCGGTGGAGGTGGAGAAGCTGGCCGGGCTGCCCCAGGGTGAGCCGTCAGCCGTGATCCGCCGCCGGGTTGAAGCTGCACGCGCCCGCCAGGCCGCGCGCTACCGCGGTTTGAGCAAAGCAGGCATCCACACCAACGACGACATGCGCCCAGCAGAGGTGCAGCAGTTCTGCCGTCTCGATCCAGCAGGCGAACAGATCCTGCGCATGGCCGCCGAGCGCATGGGCCTCACCGCGCGCGGCTATCATCGCGTGCTCAAGCTGGCGCGCACCATTGCCGACCTCGCCGGCTGCGAGGACGTGCAGCGCGAGCATGTGGCCGAGGCGCTGCAATATCGGCCGCGGACGATACTGTAAAATGGAGAGAACTCGTGAACAATCTCTCTGACAAACCCCTGGGAGGGGGATAATTTGATGAACTTGCGGTTTCAAAACAAAGTAGCAATTGTCACAGGTGCAGCGTCGGGAATCGGGCGCGCCTGTGTCTTGCGTTTCTTGCAGGAAGGTGCGCGCGTCGTTGCCACTGATATCAATGCGGCTGCGTTGGCAGAATTAGCTACCGACGCCACTGGCACTGCGGGTGAACTCATCACAATGACGGGTGATGTGACCCTACGCGAGGATAGCGTAGCCATTGTTGCACGAGCAATGAGTGACTATGGACGGTTGGACGTGCTGGTTAACTCTGCAGGCATCACGGCGCGTAATGTGCGGGCTGAGGCCGATTTTGAGGAGCGTTGGGATGAGGTGATGCGGATCAATGTGAAAGGCACGCTGTTAATGTGTCATGCTGCGGTGGAGGCAATGCGCCGCACAGGTCAAGGAGCTATCGTCAACCTCGCTTCAGTGATGGGGAGTGTTGGCTATCCAACCGCACTGCCCTTTTCCGATGGCTTTAACCCCTATCCCCATAGCAAGGGAGCAGTCGCACAGATGACGCGCGATATGGGTGTACGTCTGGCGGCAGAGGGGATTCGCGTCAATGCCGTTGCGCCAGGGTTTATCTACACGGCAATTACAGAGAACGTCACAAAAACTCCCGAACTTCATGACATGATGAAGAAATTGCATCCTATCCAGCGTATGGGGCAGGCAGAAGAGGTTGCCAA
>CAZZNG010000211.1:0-9983 GCA_964655505.1 uncultured Litorilinea sp.
GGCTTTTCGTCGCGCTTGCTCAGATAAGCGTTGTAGCGTTCCAGGTCGCGCGCGCCGACCTTGGAGCACAACTGGTAGCGCCGCTCCATCTCCTTGACGGCCCAGAAGAGCACGCCCGCGGCCCGATCCACTTCGGTGACAACCGGACTGAGAAGATGGGGCACGCCGTTATAGATGCTCAATTCGACCATCTTCGGGTCAACCATCAACAGCCGCAGATTATCGGGCGTATGCGTGAGCAGGAGACAGGTGATGATCGAGTTGATGCAGACCGACTTGCCGGAGCCGGTCGCACCGGCAATCAGCAGATGGGGCATACGCGCCAGGTCCGAGACAATCGGCTGCCCCTTGACATCTTCGCCCAAGGCGATAGGCAGTTTGGCCTTTTCTTGGACTTGCTGAAACGCTTCGCTCTCCATCAACTCTTTCAGCCCGACCACGTTGGATTCTTGATTGGGCACTTCGACGCCTACGTAGCTTGTGCCTGGAATGGGCGCTTCGATGCGCACGCTGGGCGCGGCCAATGCCAATGCCAAGTCGCTGGCAAGGCTTGCAATCTTGCTGACTTTCACCTTGACCCGTCGCGTCTCGCCGCGCACGTTGCGCTCAAGGTAGCCGGGTTTGATCAGGTATTGGGTTACCGAAGGGCCTTTGTACGCGCCTTCAAAGTCGGCGGGCACGCCAAAGAGGGAGAGCGTCTCCTGGATCAAGCGGCCCTGCTGCCGGATCAGATCGTCGCTGTCGACTTGGCGCTGCCAGTCCCTAAGGATGTCTTGGAGGCGCGGCAGACGCCACGCTTGGCCGCCGCCCACAATGCGCGGGGTGAGCATCTCGGCATCGTTGGCCGGGGTGGGTTGGGTTGCTTCACGCCGCGGCGGCTGTTGGGGCTGCTGCGGCGCAGGCGGAGCCGGACGCTGAAGCGCCAGCGGTTCGCTCTTGATGCGCTGTGCCGCGGCCGGGTTGGCCGGAACCAGGTTGGCGGGCATTGGGCTGGGCGATGCTGGTTGGGATAGCACAGGCGGGCGCAGATGTTCGCGCAGCCGCTTCCACCACGGCAGTTCGCCGCTGGGCATGGGCAGCGCGGGCTGCAAGCGGGGCATGCGCTGGCGGCTGCTCAAGCTGTCGAGCAGATCTTGCAGCAAGTAGGAGAGTTCGGTCGCGACATCCAGCAGGAGCCGGTCGGTGAGCATCACCAACCCGGCGATGGCGAGGATCGTGACCGCGGACCACGCCCCCCACAGCCCCACTGCATCGCGCAGCGTGTCCGCGAGAAAGACGCCCAACAGGCCACCCGCCTCCATCGGCATTTCGTTAAAGACGAGCGTCGCGCCGACCACGTAGCTGATCAGGAGCAGCGCGCCCCCGGCAGGCCGCTGCCACGGCAGATCGGGCATGCGTTCGATGGCGCGGATGACGACCCAAAGCCCCAACGCGCCGGTGACCAGCGGCAGGCCCCACACGCCAATGCCCACAATGCTTTCCAGCGATTCGATCCACCAGTTGGTGATCTGGCCGCGGCTGCCGGTGACTAGACTCAGCAGGGTAAAGACGGAGAGCAAGATCAACAGCAGGCCCAGCACTTCCGGCCGCGCGGCTGTCGCAAGGAATTGGTCGAGGGGGCTGGTTGTACGCTTTTTTCTGGTTCGTCGCTTTTGCGCCATGGTATCAATGAGAACAAATACGAACAAACGTTCAGCGACAGTATACCATTTTGCCAGGTGTGCCGCAAACGTCCGGCGGGTACAGAACGGCCCCTGTAGAGCTATCCACAGAGGCCGTGCTTGCGATCCGATGTAGGGCGTTGCGCTTGGGCATGCAAACGCTGCCCTTGGGGTGACCAGCCACCGAGGCTGCACCATCGGGGCTGCACCATCGAGGCTGTATCATCCGGCTTGGCGAAGGACGGCGCTTTTATACGCTATCTTCTATGCCTGTCTTCTGTGCTTGGCTTCTATACTTCCATGACGAGCGGAAGCACCATAGGGCGACGGCCAATTTCCTTGTAGGTGAAATTCGCCAGCACATCCTTGATTCGCTCTTCCATGACCTGCTGCGGCGAGCGCTTCTTGATGGTCTTGAGGACCACTTCTTGCGCCCGCTTGATCAGGTCTTCGTTCTCGCGCATGTAGACAAAGCCGCGGCTGATGATCTCCGGCCCATACAAGACGCTGCCGTCGAATTCATCGATCGCCAAGATGCAGACGATGAAGCCGTTTTCGCTGAGATGCTGGCGGTCGCGCAGCACCACATTGCCCACGTCGCCGATACCCAGACCGTCGACAAAGACATGGCCCGCGGGGACCGTTTCGCCACAGCGCGCCACGATCTCGCCGCTGTCGTCGAAGTAGCCGAATTCCAGGGTTTCACCGTCCTCCAAGATGAAGGTATTCTCCGGCGGCACACCCTTGGATTGGGCCAGACGCGCATGCAGGACCAGGTGGCGATATTCGCCGTGGACCGGGATGAAGTAGCGCGGGCGCACCAGTTCGATCATGTGCTCGTAGTCGGCGCGGCCGCCGTGACCGCTGACATGGACATCGCCCAACTCGTGATAGAGCACGTCGACCCCTTGGCGGAAGAGGTTATCCACCGTGCGGTTGAATAGCTCTTCGTTGCCGGGGATGGGCATCGCGCTCAAGATGACCGTGTCGCCGCTGCGCAGCGTGATCTGGCGATGGTCGCCCAGGCTCATGCGCACCATGGCGCTGGTCGGCTCGCCCTGGCTGCCGGTGGCGATGATCACCACCTCATGCGCGGGCAGGCTTTCCATTTCGGCTGGCGTCAGCAATTCGTCCGGCGTAATGTCCAGATAACCAAGCTGCATGGCGATCTTGACATTGTTAACCATGGAACGCCCGACCACACCGACGCGCCGCCCATGCCGCCGCGCGACATTGATGATCTGCTGGACACGGCCTAAGTTGCTGGCGAAGGTTGCCAACAGGATGCGTCCCGGCGCATTGGTGAAGGCGCGGTCAAGCATGGTTTCCAGCGTGCGTTCGCTGGGCGTCGTGCCTTCGTGCTCGACATTGGTGCTGTCGGACAAGAGCAAAAGCACGCCCTCGTCGCCCCACTTGCGCAGCTTGGCCGTTTCGGTGGGTTTATCGTCCACCGGCGTCGGGTCAAAGCGGAAGTCGCTTGTATGGACAACGCGGCCCGCGGGGGTGTTGACCGCTACGCCAACGCTATCGGGGAAGCTGTGGCTGACGTGAAAGAATTCGACCGTGAAGGGGCCGAGTTCGATCACGTCGTCGGTGGTGACGGTGACCAGTTCCGCTTCGCCCAAGAGTCTGTGTTCGCGCAGTTTCCCCTCTAGCAGACCGCGTGTCAGCGCGGTCGAGTAGATGGGCGCGTCCAGCCCCTGTTCCATGAGATAGGGCAGCCCGCCCACATGGTCTTCGTGACCGTGGGTCAGGATGATGCCGCACACTTGGTCCAGGCGCTCGTAAACATAGCGGGCATCGGGGATGACAATGTCGATGCCGTGCATTTCGGTTGTGGGAAACATCAAGCCGACGTCGATGATGAGGAGTTGATCCTCTGCCTCTAATACGAGCATGTTTTTCCCAATCTCACCTAGCCCGCCCAGCGGGATGACGCGCAAAATCGGCGCGCTGCCATCTCCCTGCCGGCCGGAGCGCTCGGTTTGGCTCATATGCATGTGATTCCTTTCTGTTGTAGGCGGCGTCCTCGTCCGCGCCGCCGATAGTTATTCAATAATGCCAATAAACCTGTGTCGATCAGTCCAACTGCACAGTCCTGTGCCTTCGAACAAAGTGCCAAATTTCTCGAATCTATACTCAAAGAAGCGAACAAGCTTCTTAGTATTCAAACGTTATTCAAATTCTCAACAGCCCAAATTAGGCCGGAGAAATATAGGCTGCTGGGCTGCACTTCAGGCAGTCCAATGAGTCTAGGCGTTGCGCACTGTAACGCAACGCATCGAATAGTATACCATTTATTTTTAGCTGTGTCGAAATAATGTTCGAAGAACGAGGCTGGGAATCGGCGATTTGCAGCCGGGAAGATCACCCTGATCCCGGCTGCAAATCGTCGGAGTTAGGCGCGCGGGGTCGCGGCCAGAATGGCCGCCTGCATGGTCAAGGAGCCGTCCGGCTGTACTTGCAGCGCTTCGCGCACCTCATGCGGCGCGTGCGCCAGAATGGTGCGGATCATGGCGCGGGCCGGTTCCGGTGTTGCCATGCGTTCGACCCACGATTCGAAGTCGATAAAGACTTCCCATGTATGGACGATCTCTGCGTCGAATTCAGCTTGGTCAAAGAGGTCGAGCCATTGGGCAATGGTGTGGTCGCGCACATGGGATGCGTCGCGCAGCAGCTCAACCGCTTGAAAGTGGGTGTCGATGGTGTAATCGTCGAACGAGACAATGTCGCCGAGCAGGACAAAGCCGCCAGGACGCAGTACACGCCGGAATTCGCGCAGCGCGGCCAGGGGGTTGGGCCAGTGATGCGCGCTGTAGCGCGTGGTCACGCGGTCAAATTCGCCGCTGCCGAAGGGGAGATGTTCCACGTCGGCCTGGCGGAACTGGAGGTTTGACAGCCCGCGCTCCCTAGCCAAGCGTTCCCCCTGGGCCAGCATAGAGGTGGAGAGGTCGCAAGCGACGACCTGGGCCACATGGGGCGCGAAGTAGAGCGCGGTATGCCCCGCGCCGCAGCCCGCATCGAGGACCGACTCGCCCCCGCTCAGGCGTGCGGCTTTGAGCATGTGGGCCAGGTCGGGGCCGGACGCGTGGATCGGGCTGGTGCTGTAATGTTGGGCGGCCTGGCTAAACTGTTTTTCTACTGAGTCTTTAACGCGTTTCACTGCTTCGGTCATGACAGTCTCCCATCAACTGCTTTCAAGCATTCCGGCGCGGGTCAGGCCGGAACGGATTGGGGCACCGGCGTCAACCAGTGCATATACTTGGGTTCGTCGCCGCGCACAACACGGAAATACAACTCGCGGATCTGCTTGGTGATCGGCCCCATTTGGCCGCTGCCGATGGCGCGGTGGTCGAGGCTGATCATGGCGGCAATCTGCACGCCTGTGCCGCAGAAGAAAGCTTCATCCGCGTAGTAGAGTTCCGAGCGGTCGATGTTGCGGTGTTCAACGGGCAAGCCTAGCTCTTCTTTTGCCAAGTGTAACACCGAATTGAGCGTAATGCCCTCCAGGGAATTGGCGTAAACCGGCGGCACGATCAGCGTGCCGTTGCGGATCATGACCAGGTTGGCAACGCTGGCCTCGGCAACGTGACCGTCTTGGTTTAGCACGATGGCATCGTCGAAGCCGTTCAGATGGGCCTCGGTCTTGATCAGCGCGCTGTTGATATAGGCCCCGGTGAGCTTGCCACGTGGGGGGATGGCCGTATCGTCCACGCGCCGCCAACTGCTGGTCCCCACCTTCAGCCCTTCCTCTTGGGGCAAATAGCTGTTCATGGGCACAGAGAAGATCGCCACCTCGTCGCGCAGATCGTGCAGGCGCACGCCAATGATTTCGTCGGCTTTGTAGGCCAGGGGGCGTATATAGACATTCTGTCGCCAGCCTTCCCGCGCCAGCAGTTCAAGCGTGATGTCAGTCAACCGCTGTGGCGTGTAGTCGAACTGGGCATAGAGGATCTTGGCGCTGTTGAGGAAGCGCACAAAATGATCGTGGATGCGCATGACATAAAGCTGTTCGTGCGCCTCGTTCCAATAGCCGCGCAGCCCGGCGAAAGAGCCGGTTCCATAGTTGAAGCCGTGGGTCATGATGCTGATCTTGGCTTCGGACAAGGGGCGAATCTTGCCTTCAAAATAGGCGTACTGGGTCATGGGTGTTTTCCTTTCCTGGACGTTGGTGTAAGAAGCGAACAGCGGCCTAGCCTGCGGCGCGTGAGCGGCGCGGTGGGTAACAGATATCTGGATATGGCGAACGGTTATAGCCTAACGGCTTGAATGGAATAACTGCCGTGGTGCGATAGGGCGCGATGAGGCGCAAGGACTAGGGCGCTGCATCGCCTTCGGCGGGTGCGAAGAGCACGAGCACTTGCAGCGTTTCGGTAATGGTGTGGAAACGATGCTCGACCTGGGCCGGTACATAGACAATGGACCCGGCGCTGACCAGCCGGTCTTCATCCGCCACGCGGATCTGGCCGCGGCCTGCTACGACGACATAGACCTCGTCCTCGCTATGCGGCTGCTGATCGTCCACCGTGCCCGCGTGCAGTGTGTAAAGCCCCATGCTCATGCTGGGTACACGGAGGAATTCCTGATAGCGGCTGTCCTGGTGCATGCTGCGGGCGATTAAGTCGTTTACCTGAAAGGCGTGCATCGTTCTCTCCTATGTGTGGTCTCCTATATGTGACCGGTTATGTGACCGGCGGCATACAAAGTAGGTCAATCGATGCCGGAACTGCACTAGACAAGCGGGGTCCAGGCGTCCTGCTGTTCGGGGTGTTCGGCTGCATCGGCCAGCCGTGCTCGCACCAGTTGGCCGATGACCTCTACGCCCGTTTGAATCACATCGGGCGTCAAGGTGCCGTAGCAGAGCCGGATCGACTTCTGGTCGGTTGGCTCGGCCAAGAAGACCTCGCCGGGTGTGACGGCCCATCCGGCATCGAGCGCGGCCCGTTCCAGATCGGCAAAGGGGTGGTAGCTGGGCATGGTGAGCCATGTGCAAAAGCCGCCGCTGGGCGCGGTCCAGGTCACGCTGGTGGGCAGGTGACGCTGGAGCGCGGCCACCATTGTGTTGCGCCGCTCCCGGTAGATGGGCAGTGTGCGGCGCAGGTGGCGCTTTAACCCGCCTTGGCGTAGGAAAATCGCCAGTGCCTGCTGTAAGAGGGTTGGACTGACCAAGTCGCTGGCTCGCCGTAGCGACAGAATGCGGTCGCGCCAGCGCGGGGGCGCGATCAGGTAGCCAAGCCGCATGCCGGGCATGAGTATTTTGGAATAGCTGCCGACATGCATGACCAAGTTTTGCGTGTCCAGCGCCATGAGCGTAGGCGGGGGCGGCGCGTCATAGGCCATCCGCCCATAGACATCGTCTTCGACGATCATCAGGCCATGCAGCGCGGCCAATGCCAAGAGTTCCTGCCGCCGTGCCAGACTCATGCAGTAGCCTGTGGGGTTTTGGAAGGTCGGCACGGTATAGAAGAAGCGCGGCCGATGCTGGATGATGGCCCGCTCTAACTCTTCGAGATTTGGCCCTTCTGCATCAAAGGGAACCCCCACCGGCTCCAGGCCAAATACCTTAAGGGTGTGCAGCAGCCCCACATAGGTCGGCTGTTCGACCAAGATGCGGTCGCCCGGCTGGGCCAATGTTTGACCAGCCAGTGACAGGCCCTGGGTCACACCGGCCACGATCACGATGTCGTCGGGCGTCACATCCATGCCGCGGTCGGCCAAGTCACGGCTGATTTCGACGCGCAGTTGGGGGTCGCCCTGTGATGAACTGTAGACGACCGAGGTGGCAAAATCGCGCTTCAACTCGGCCAGCGCTGCCCAATATTCCTCCGCGGGAAAGAGCCGTGCATCCGGTGAGGCGCTCGCCATGGAGCGCAGGCCGACCACTTGGTTGACCTGCAAGATGTCATTGATCACCCCGTCGGATGTGCGCGCGACCATGCCGCTGCCAAAGGTATGGTTGCGGGTGGCCTGGCTGACAAAGGTGCCGCGGCCCACCGTGGCCTCGACCCAGCCTTCGGCCTGCAACTCGCTATAGGCGTGCTGCACGGTCAGCCGAGTCACGCCCAAGTCTTGGGCTAATTGGCGCACCGTTGGCAGTTGCGTTCCCGCGGGCAAGCGGCCATCGCTGATGCGCGCTTTCACCTCTTCGATGATTTGTTGGTAGATCGGCGGGCTTTGCCCCCGGTCAATTTGCAGATCAAATGGCACAATGCCGTCCCTTGCAACTTACATCCACGATTTACATCCACCGCTTACACCCAATCATGCATCTCTCCTGTGCTGCCTTTATCGAATGCTGTCCGGCAGCCAGGACAAGTTAGCCAGTGGATAGGAGACAATTGGGAATAGTTCAGCATTGTACCGTGTCAATTGCGCGAGTTCAAGCGACAATGCGCTGCGCCTGTGTAGGACAATTGCAGGGCAAGCGTGGGGCGGTCGCGTGTGGGCGCTCTTTACTATCTGCGGGTGTACGCAGGGGCTGTGTAAAGCGCTGCTTAGCGCTGCGCCGTTGCTATGCTAGAATGTCTCGTGGCTATGACGCTCTGTGGATGACATGCCCTTGAGGGGACGTTGCAGCAAGCGCCAGATAAAAACGCCTAGATAAAACGCCCGATGCGTTGGCGAACGCGGTGTCGAGGATCGTTCGCAGACGGAGGGCAACCAGCGGATAACGGATACCGGCAGCATGAACCCGATCACCATTTCTGCCCTGACAACCTATATTGTGGCCCTCTTTGAACGGGATGACCACCTGCGCGATGTCGCGGTTGTGGGCGAAGTTAGCAACTGGCGGCGGGCTGCCAGCGGTCACATTTATTTCAGTCTCAAAGACAGCGGTGCTGCCATCGCGTCGGTTATGTGGCGCGGCCATGCCGCGGCGCATACATGGCTGCCGCGTGAAGGCGATCAGATCATCGCCTTTGGCTATGTGGGGGTCTACCCGGAGCGGGGCACTTACCAGCTCTACGTCAACCGAATCCAGCCTGCGGGCCGCGGGCAGCTCTATGTGCAGTTCGAGCGGCTCAAGGCCCAGTTGGAACAGGATGGGCTGTTCGACGCTGCGCGCAAGCGTCCGCTGCCGCCCGCGCCCAAACGCATTGGCATTGTGACGAGCCGGGACGCGGCCGCGCTGCGCGATATCTTGCAGGTGTTGACCGAGCGCTGGCCGTTGATCGACGTGCTGCTCTTTCCCACGTTGGTGCAAGGGAACGACGCGGCCGGGCAGATCGCGGACATGATCCGCACAGCCAACCGCTATGCCGAGGAAGTGGAGCCGCTGGACCTGCTCATTGTGGCGCGCGGGGGCGGGAGCATTGAGGATCTTTGGGCTTTCAACGATGAGCGCGTGGCCTATGCTGTGGCCGAGAGCGCGCTGCCGGTCGTGGCCGGGGTGGGCCATGAGACCGATTTCACGATCATTGATTTCGTGGCCGATCTGCGCGCGCCCACGCCGTCGGCCGCGGCTGCCGCGGTGGTGCCGGATCGGGCCGAGGTGCTGGCGCGCTTGTATGCCTATCAGGAGTGGATGGCGAACGACGCCGCGCAGCGGCTGGCGGATCAGCGCCGCCAGTTGAGCGAGGCCACTGCACGGCTGCGGCGCATCCATCCACAGCGCCGATTGGATTTGCAGCGGCAGCGTCTGGAGGATCGCATGGTGCGGCTGCATGGCAGCATGGTGCGGCGCATGGAGCGCAAGCGCGGCCGGGCTGAAGCGGCGCGGCAGAAGTTGGATGCGCTCAACCCAACGCGTGTGTTGGGCCGGGGGTATAGCATTGTCCAGCGCGAGGATGGCACGGTGGTGCGTGGCCCAGGGGGGCTGCATGTGGGTGATGCGCTGCGAGTCAGCGGGGCAGAGGGCAGCTATGACGTCGCTGTCACGCGCGGCAGCAATTAGGGCGCGATAATTACGGCGGCAGTTGGGAGCTAATTGAGCTTGCTGCGTAGACGGTCACGCGCTTCGCGTGCGTCGCGATGACTTGGATCGAGTTGGGCAGCTTGCGTGTAGCATTCGATGGCCTGGAGCCATTGCCCGGTCTGTTCATAGGCGCGGCCCAGGTTGAAATAGGGGTTGGCTCCATGGGTGGCGCGGGGAGCGTTGATCGCTTGTTGAAGCAGGGGGATCGCCTCTGCCGCTTGCCCTCTTTCGAGCAGGTACGCGCCCAGGTCGTTGTAGGCGTTGCCATAGGTCGGGTCAAGCGCGATGGCGGCGCGGCAGCAGGCCATGGCCTCATCATAGAGATGCAGGATTGAAAAGACCCAACCGAGAAGCCCAACGCGACGGACGACCATCAGCCAACCGGCAGCCCGTCTATGACCCATGGG
>CAZZNG010000212.1:0-9981 GCA_964655505.1 uncultured Litorilinea sp.
TTTGACTGCGGAGACTTGGGCGTACCGTTTGGCTATGTTGCGGACGGCTACGTCAATTTCGCGCTCGCTCACAGTCCACCCCGTTCTTCTTGGCGCAGGATCAACCCAACGCTGAGGGCGGAAACCAAGAGCAAGAGCAGCGACGGCGCTGCCGCACGCGTAAAGAATGCTTCGCTGGTCGATGACCAAATTTGAGTAGCGAGGGTCGGGAAGCCGGTCGGGCCGAGCAGCAGCGTGGCAGGCAGTTCCTTGATCGTGCTGAGAAAGACGAGGGCGACACCAGCCCAGATGCCAGGCTGGAGGAGCGGAATGGTGACACGCAAGATTGCCTGGCGACGGCTGAGGCCGAGGCTGCGGGCAGCTTCTTCCAGCCGCGGGCTGATTTGCAGCATGCCGGCGCGCACGGTTCCGGTTGCTTCGGGCAAGAAGCGTACGACATAGGCAAAGATCAACATGGCGAGTGTTTGGTAGAGCATGGGAAGATAGTTGGCCCCTAAAAAGACCAGACTCAGCGCAATGACAATGCCCGGCAAGCCGTTGCCCATGTAGACGATGCTGTACACCAGCACGCTGTAGCGGGACGGAAAGCGCACTGACAGATAGGCAACCGGCAGAGCCAGCATTGCAGCAACGGCCGCGGCCAACCCGGCGGCGCGTACACTGTTCAGCAATGCTACCCACACAGGCAGCAGGGATTCACCGGCCAAGAGACCGCGCACAAGCCAAAAGGTGACGACCCCTGCGGGCAAGATCAAGGCAGCGACCACAACGGCTGTGCAGTATAACAGGGCAGGCCAGCGCCATTTGCCTAATGGCTGGGGGGACTGGCGACGGCGCGCGCCGATTCCGGCGCGATGGTAGCGCGATACGCCTTGCATACGGTGTGCCGCTGCAAGTACGAGCACGGTGATGGCGACCAGAATGAGCGCAAGGAGGGCGGCCAGGCTGCGGTCGAAGCTGCTCAGATATTGAATGTAGATCGCACGCGTGAAGCTGTTGTAACGCAAGATGGAGACCGCGCCGAAGTCGCTCAACACGTAAAGCGACACCAGGAGTCCACCCGCGGCGATGGACGGACGCAAGTTGGGCAGGGTCACGCGCCAAAAGGTCTGCCATTGGTTATAGCCCAAGCTGCGCGATGCCTCTTCGAGCACCGGGTCGAGGTTGCGCAGGCCAGCGCGGATACTAAGGTAAAGGTATGGATAGGAGAAGATGGTCAATGCCCAGACGGCTCCGGTCAAGCCATAGATCGAGGGCAGTCGTTGGATGCCAAGCGGTTCAAGCCAACCTTGCACGATGCCGCGCGGCCCCATCATGGCGACGAGTGAATAGCTGCCCACATACGAGGGAAATACGAGGGGCAAGGCGCACAAAGCTCCCCACCAACGGCGTCCCGGCAGCGCGGTGCGGACTGTTAGCCAGGCCAGCGGCAGGCTAATGATGAGCGATAGCAAGGTGACAAGCAGCGCCAACAGGAGGCTGTTCCAGATGATCTCAAGCGTCTGGCTGCGTAAGAGTAGTTCACCTGCGCGTTGCAGGCCCACGCCTGTCGCACGAAATATTAGATAAAGAACCGGCAGAACCGCTGCCAAGGCAATGAGGCCGGAAAGCACAGCCAGGAGAAGCTTCCCAAGTGAAGGGGGATGGCGCGTTGGATACGCGGCCTCGACCGGCTGCTCAAGTTGCTGCGTGCTTGAACGCGAGAGCCACATTCTCACGACGATTGTCTATCCTTGCCCATGTTATCTTTGCTCACGGTCTGCGATTGTTTCGCTACCAGGCTGATCCGCTATCGGCGGGCGCACAAAACGATTACGCAGACCATATAGTCGCATCGTCTGGGGCCAGAGCAGCCAGGCCACACCAAATAGAGGCTGGAAGAGGGGGAAGTAGCCATAATCTTCGCCGAAGTGCCGCCAGACAGTGCGCCCGATGAACTCGGGATCGATAAAGCTCCATGTACCAACGACAAGGGTCAGTAATGTTTCAAAACACAGGACGAGAAGCGAGAGCCACCAGGTCCAGCGCCTGCGATAGGCAAAGCCAATGGTGGCTGTCAGGTAGCAGAGGGCCGCGATGCTGCTCAAATAGACGGGGAGGTAATTGGCTATGTCTGTGCGTACAAAAAGCTGCCAGAGAGAGCGCGCACCCGTCGACAAGGCCAACACTGGATAGGAAACGGCCAAAATGTAACCGGCAGGGCTGGCAATGCTAGCCCATACGCTTTCGGGGGTGGGCTGATCTGTGTTTACGGTCGGTGTTGGTGAAGTTGAAGAGGTCTGCATGATATTTTTACTACCTATCGGCGCGATTGCGCTGAACGGCTGTGTCACTCGCCAAAGAGAGGCCGAACTCGAGGCCAACCTGATGCACCCAGGCTTTGATACGGGGCTTGGTGAGTTCGGCTTGATTCTCCTCATCCAGCATGAGTCCGACAAAGCGACCATCACGCACCGCCCACGATGACGTAAAGGTATAGCCGGTGGTGGGCCAAGCGCCAACCAACCGCGCGCCGATTGCCTCGGTCTGCTCGACCAAGAAGATCAAGGCGTCGCCAAACGTATCCGGATAGCCTGCTTGATCGCCCAGGCCATAGATGGCAACCGATTTGCCGTGCAAGTCCAACTCGCTGAACTCCTCGATGACGCTTTCCCAATCCTGCTGCAACTGGCCGATGTTCCAGGTGGGCATGCCAAGGATCAGGTGATCAAACGCCAGCATTTCGTCGATGTAATATTCGGCCACGTCGAGACATTCGACCTCGACGCCGAACTGCTGCATGAACTCGGCGCGGATCAACTCGGCTGCATAGCGCGTATTGCCGGTGGTGCTGCCATAAAAAAGGCCAATGCTACTCATGCTTGCTTATTGATGGACAGGGCTTAGGCGCTGTCCAGAAATTCCTCCAGGTAGGCGCGCAGGGTTGCGTAGTCGCGCGCGACCGGAAAGGCCGGGTAATCTGCCACAACATTGTCGGGGGGACAGTACAAAATGCCCTGGTCGGCTGCTTGGAGCATACCGATGTCGTTATAGGAATCGCCAACCGCGGCGGTGCGGAAGCCAAGCGCGCGGAAAGATTCCAGCGCTTTGCGCTTGCCGTCAGTCGTGCGCAAGCGGTACGCGGCCAATAAGCCATCTTCGCCAGCCTGCAACTGGTGTGCGAAGATGGTTGGGTATCGCAGCTTTGGCATAAATGGTGCTACCATTTCGTAATAGCTGTCCGTAATGACAATCACGGGTAGCCGTGCGCGCGCCCAATCGAGAAACTCGACCGCGCCGTCTAGCACATCCATTTGCGCGATGACTGCCTGAATATCCGCCAGACTGATGCGGTGGCGGCGGAGAATATCCAAGCGCATTCGCATGAGTTCGTCGTAGTCTGCCACATCGCGCGTGGTCAGACGCAGTTGTTCAATGCCGGTGCGCTCGGCAACGGCAATCCAGATTTCGGGAAGAAGAATTCCTTCCAGGTCGGTCGCCAAGAGCGGCGGCGCAGTCATCACGAGCCAAATCCTTCTACGCTAAAGAGTCCCTAAAGAGTTCATTAAGTTTGGGTGTGCCAGATACCTATCTGAGACAGTCTACCAAAAGCAGCGTGCGCTGCAAACCTTTTGACCGGATGAACGTACGCAAAACCAGCGGCATTTATCAGGGGTTATCAAGTATGGGCATGAAATATCAGCATGATGGGAGTGGACGCTACAATACTTGACCTCGTTTAACCGGTACAGTAAACTGTGCTTAATCTTGATTAGATTTGCTTAGATTTAGATAGATTTCGTCAACGCGCGGAGAACCTCTCTTACACAATGATGTACGCAATTATGGGCGGATCGGATGGCGCATAACAATTCTCTTCCCTCGACCGACCTGCGTATCGTATCTGTTGGGATGAGTCATGAGACTGCGCCCATGGCTGTGCGCGAGGCCATTGCTAGCATAAACATGGAGTGGCCGCGTGTGCTGCCCGCGCATCTTCCTGGGCTGCGCGAATGGGCGGTCTTGATGACCTGCCATCGCTTCGAGCTGTACATGGTGCTTGACTATCACAGCGCATCCGAAGCACAGCGCAGCCTGCTTGGTCTGATCGGAGACGTGACCGGGCTGGATAGCCTGACACTAGCAACCAGTTTGGTCTGCCGGGTCGATCAGGAAGTGACTGAACATTTATGCCGGGTAGCCGCGGGGCTGGATTCGGTTGTCTTGGGCGAGGCGCAGATCCTCGGCCAAGTTAGCGAGATGTTTGCTGCAGCCCAGACCAGCGGCACGTTGGGGCCAGTGCTTACTTCGGTTATCCGCACGGCTGTACGCACCGGCAAACGAGCACGCACCGAAACCTCAATTGGCGCGCGGGCGGCGAGCATGAGTTCGGTTGCACTGAACATGGTGGAAGCCGCGCGAGGGGAACTGCACAAGGCGAATGTGCTGGTGATTGGCGCAGGAGAAATGAGCCGGCTGGCGCGGCGCATCTCCGCGGTCACAATTGCCAATCGCACGATTGCACGCGCCGAATCGCAGCGATTTGACAGCCAGTGGCGAGTAGTTGAACTGCGCCAATTGCCCGATGTGCTGGCCGAGGCGGATGTTGTCATTTCAGCCACAAGCGCCCCCCACTATATTTTGCACGCAGACCAGATCGCTCAACTGATGGCGCAGCGAGGGAACGGTCTGCCTCATGGAACCTATGCCAATGGGTCGTCTGGGAACGGATCGCCTGTTAACGGATTGTCTGCGCATGGGGTGTCTGCCGCTAGGTATGGATCGTTGACACTGGTTGATCTGGCGCTGCCGCGCGATATTGATCCGGCGGCCAAGCATGTGCCGGGCATTACGCTGATCGATGTGGACGACCTGCAAGAGTCGGTGGAGGAGACGTTGACGCTGCGCACGCAAGCCTTGCCGGTGGTGGAGTCGATCCTGCACGAGGAGTTGGCTCGCTGGCAAGCGGAGCAGCGTGAGCTTGCGCTGCGCCCATTGGTGGCGGAACTACGGCAGCAGGCCGAACGGATCCGTCAGCAAGAGGTCGAGCGTACCTTGCGCTTTCTCGGCTCGGTCGACGAAGAAACGGCACGCCATATCAATCATTTGTCGCGTGCGCTCGTCAATAAGCTGCTGCATGAGCCGACTGTACGTATTCGTGAAATGGCCCACACGGAACAGGCGGCGATGTATGCCGAGACGGTGCGCGATATCTTTGGCCTACAGGTAAGTCTTGAACAAGCAGAAAACGATGACGCAATCACCTCCGACTGACTCGCGCCGTGTCATACGCATTGGAACACGAAAGTCCCCTCTCGCACTTTGGCAATCCCGGCATGTTGCTGCACTGATCGAAGCGGCATGGCCCGATGTGCGCTGCGAACTGCATCATGTGGTGACGCAAGGCGATATGCGCATCGACCGGCCTCTGCCCGAAATCGGCGGCAAGGGGCTATTTACAGCAGAGCTTGAAGAACAACTCCGCCAGGGGCAAATCGATCTGGCTGTCCATTCTCTCAAAGATTTGCCGGTCGAAGATGCGCCCGGCCTGACAGTTGGTGCGATTCCGGCGCGCGAGGATGTGCGCGATGTGCTCATCGCGCCACAGGGCATGACGCTGGCAACGCTGCCCGCGGGCGCGGTTGTTGGAACAAGCAGTCTGCGGCGGCAGGCGCAGATCTTGGCGGCGCGACCGGATCTAGTGGTCAAGCCGATCCGGGGCAATGTTGGGACGCGACTGCGCAAGGTGGCAGAAGGCGAATACAACGCAGCTGTCATGGCCGCGGCGGGATTGATGCGCCTGGGTCTGACCGACTCGATTGCAGAGTGGCTTGATGAGGATGTAATGCTGCCTGCGCCCGGTCAAGGCGCGCTGGGTATCCAGTGTCGTGCAGATGATCCGGCTATTCTTGAACTACTCGCGCCGCTGGACGATGCAGCCGCGCGCTTGACCGCGCAGTGCGAGCGGCAGCTGCTTTGGGCTTTGGGCGGCGGCTGTTCCGCGCCGATTGGGGCTGCGGCCTATTGGGATGCAGAGACGGAGACACTGCGTTTGGCTGTTCGTGTTGCCACGGTCGATGGCCGCCATGTCTTTGCGGTGGATGTATCGACGACTGGACAGGATATTGCCAGCGTCGTGGCGCAAGCTGTCGACCAATTGCTTGCAGATGGTACGCAGCGCGCGCTTGTGCGTCCGGCTGACTCTGGGCCGCTGGCCGGGAAGCGCGTCGTTGTGACGCGCGCGGCAGACCAGGCACGCGAGTTGGGCGATCTGCTGGCGGCTGCCGGTGCGCAGCCGATCTTTTTGCCCTTGATTCGCATTGAGCCAATAATCGATCAGGCTGCAGAGCAGACTGCTGTGGCGGATGCGCTGGCTGACCTCGCCCAATTCGATTGGCTTGTTTTCACCAGCACCAATGCAGTGGACATTTTTTTGCGTCAATGCCACCAGTTGGGACGCCCCCTGTCCGCAACAATAGACAACTTGCCGCGGATTGCGGCGGTTGGACCGGCCACGCGCGACGCGCTCATCAAGCATGGGCTGCCGGTCGATGCCATGCCCGACGAATACGTGGGCGCTGCGATCCCCGATGCGCTAGGCGATCTGAAGGGCATGAGTATCCTGCTGCCCCGCTCTGCCCGCGGGGGGGCGGCCCTGCCCAAGCGCCTGGTTGCGTTGGGCGCGCGGGTGGTCGATCTGCCGATCTACACCACGATTTCAACGCAGCCGAGCGCCAAGGCGCAACAGGGTTTGGCTGGTGGTGTGGATGCGATTACATTCGCAAGCGGCTCGGCAGTGCAGGCATGGCTGGAAGCCGTGGCCGTCAATCCGGCGCTGGGGCGCGATGCCGAAGGCGCGGCGATTGTCTGTATCGGCCCGTCGACAGCCCAAGTGGCCCAGGAGGCCGGGCTGCGGGTGGATGTTGCCGCGCCGGAACATACGCTTGCAGGCATGGTGGATGCTCTGGCCGCTTACTATGAAGAAATTGGGAATCAGCAAGAGAGTAGGGAGCGTGCATAGCATGGCTGAGATGCAGCGTATGGCCCAAGCGGAAGGCGCACAGGCGCGCAGCGCATGGACACAGCCGGTGCGTTTGCGCCGTTTGCGCCGCACACCGGCACTGCGTGCGCTCGTGCGCGAGACGTCGATTGATGCGGCAGACTTTATCTATCCGCTGTTTGTCGTCCACGGCAGCAACATGGCGCGACCGATCGCGTCGATGCCGGGCATCATGCAACTCTCGGTGGATGAGGCCGTTGCCGAGGCGCAGCGTGCCGCGGATGTTGGCGTTCAGGCGGTGCTGCTGTTTGGTATTCCTGCGGAAAAGGATCCAGTCGGTCTGGAAAACTTTGCCGAGGAAGGGATCGTGCAGCAGGCTGTCCGCGCGATCAAGCAGACGCTGCCGGACATGTTGGTGATCACCGATGTCTGTCTTTGCGAATACACCGACCACGGGCACTGCGGCATCCTCAACCAAGATCCAGCGCACCAGGGGCACAGGCCGCATGATACACTGGAAGAGGGCTATGTGCTCAACGACGAGACGCTGCCTATCCTCGGCGACGTGGCTGTATCCCACGCGCGAGCAGGCGCGGACATTGTCGCGCCCAGCGGCATGATGGACGGTATGGTTGCGGCAATCCGCTCGGCGCTGGATGCGCACGACTATGCCCACATCCCGATCATGTCGTATGCGGTGAAGTATGCCTCAACCTTCTACGGCCCTTTCCGCGATGCCGCCGGCGGCGCGCCCAAATTCGGCGACCGGCGCACCCACCAGATGGACCCAGCCAACGCACGCGAGGCGCTGCGCGAAGCCGCTCTGGATGTGGCGGAGGGGGCGGATTTTCTCATGGTCAAACCCGCGTTGGCCTATCTGGACATTATCCAGCGTCTGCGCACAACCTACGGCGAAATGCCGCTGGCGGCCTACAATGTCAGCGGCGAATACTCGATGGTGAAAGCCGCCGCGGCCCAGGGCTGGCTCGATGAACGGGCCGCGGTGTTGGAGATCCTAACTTCCATCAAGCGCGCAGGCGCGGACATGATCATTACGTACCATGCAATTGAAGCCGCGCAGTGGCTCAAACAGGGCTAACCTGCGCGGGTTTGTTGTTTCATAACAATGCTGCATCGATAGTGTTAACAATAGTTTCAGCAGGTGAAATCAAACAATGAAACCAACAGGACTTGCCATCCAAGAACGTGACGCACATGCCGATCTTGGCGATATCGACCTGCGTGAGAAGGGGCGCAGCGCAACAGGCGAAACCATTGCCAGCGACCGCCGCCTTTTTATGCAGTTCATGGCGTTTGGCAATGTTTCGTCCACCGCGGCGTTGATCACCGCGTTGGAGGAGGCCAAGCTTGCCGCTTCGCTATATGAGGATATCAATGACCCGCGCGGGGTTGCCTTGCTCACCTACAGCGAATCCCCGGACTACTTTCTCACCGATGTCCGGCACTTTCTGACGCGCGAGCCATTCGACAGCCTGACGCCCAAGCCGGAACACACCATGTTTGGCCGTACTTATGCACTTGGCTATGAGCCGGATCTGGAAGAGACGCTGATCAACCGTCCCAAGCGACGTGTCGCCGATCCTGCACTGCCGTGGGCCATCTGGTATCCACTGCGCCGGGCCGGAACCTTTGAACAGCTTAGTCAGCAGGAACAGAATGTAATCTTGGCCGAGCATGGCGGGATTGGCCGCGCCTTTGGCCGCGCCAATCTTGGCTACGACATCCGCTTGGCCTGTCATGGGCTGGACAAGAACGACAATGACTTCGTCGTTGGCCTGGTCGGGCCGGAACTCTATCCGCTTTCGACCATCGTCCAGCGTATGCGCAAGACCAAACAGACGTCGCTTCATCTGGAACGGCTGGGGCCGTTCTTTATCGGCAAGCTCGTCTGGTACAGTAAAATCGACTAGGGGATGAATGTGACCACCAGTACCGTACCACACATGCACCAATCGCCCGGTGCTGCCACACAGCAGCCCCAGCCTGAACCGACTGCGCCTTTCCTGCGAGCGTGCCATCGCCTTCCGGTAACGCATACGCCCGTCTGGTTTATGCGCCAGGCGGGTCGCTACATGAGTGAATACCGAGAACTGCGCAGCAAGTACCCCATTCTGGAGATTATCCGCACGCCAGATCTGGCCGCGGAGGTTACGCTGCAGCCGATCAACGCCTTTGACTTTGATGCAGCCATTATCTTCGCCGACATTCTGCCACCGCTGATAGGCATGGGGCTGAAGCTCGAATTCCTCAAAGGCGAAGGGCCGCACATTGAAAATGCGCTGACGCGCCCCTACGACATCGACATGTTGGCGACACCACCCGCGACGGAGACGCTTGCGCCAACGCTGGAGGCAATCAAGTTGGTAGTGGCTGAACTGGCCCCGCGCAACATCCCCTTGATCGGCTTTGCCGGTGCGCCCTTTACCCTGGCGAGTTATGCGGTGGAAGGCGGCGGCAGCAGGAATTACATGAAGGTCAAGGGGCTGATGTATAGCGAACCGGCTGCATGGCGGCGCTTGATGCTCAAGTTGGTGACGGTGCAAGCAGACTACTTGATCGCCCAGGTCAAGGCGGGCGCGTCGGCTGTGCAGATCTTCGACTCGTGGGCCGGGCTGGCCTTGAGCCGGATGGACTATCGTCGCTTTGTCTTGCCCTACAACAAGATGCTGATCGAACTCCTGGCGCGGGCGCAAGTGCCGGTCATCAGCTTCAGCACCGGCACGGCTGCATTCATCGAAGATGTGGCCGAAGCGGGCGGCGATGTCATCGGCGTTGACTGGCGTATGCCGCTGGATTGGTACTGGTCGAAGATTGGCCCAGAGCGCGCCATCCAGGGCAACTTGGACCCCGTCTCGCTGCTGGCTCCCTGGCGTGAACTGCGCTACCAAGTCGATACGGTCTTGGACGCGGCAGGGGGCAGGCCCGGCCATATCTTCAACCTGGGGCATGGCGTGTTGCAACATACGCCGGTCGACAACGTG
>CAZZNG010000213.1:0-6698 GCA_964655505.1 uncultured Litorilinea sp.
GGCAGCCATCTGCCCCAAGGTCATCGTCGAACTGAACACCGTGGGGGGTGTGCTGGCCGCGCTGCGCCAGATGGCCGCGGTCACCGTTTTGCCCGCGCTGGCCGTTGGCGTGGATGGACAGCAAGAGGGGCTGCGCGGCGTGCGGCTGACCGACCCCACCCCCGCGCGCACAGTGGGGCTTCTCTTTCGCCGTGGCGCGCCCCAGTGCTCGGCCACACGCGCCTTCACTGCCCTCGTACAAAACGCGGTCGCTGCCCATATCCCCGACGAATGGCTGGCCCGACGCCACAGCGACCCCTCACAAGCCATTTGACAAACTATCTGACAAACTATCCGCATCAAAGACTAGACAGACTAGAAGACCCGCAAGGCCACAAGGAGCCGCCATGTCCCAGACTCAACCCGCTGCCCTGATCGACCTCCACGACCGCGACCAACTCGCCAGCCTGCGCCCCCTTCTCATCGCGCACCGCGGCGGCGTCATCGCGCCCGACGCGCCCGAAAATTCACGCCGTGCCCTGGCGCTTGCCGCGCAGCAGGGCTTTCACGCGGTCGAACTCGACGTGCGCGCCGCGCGCGACAACGAGCCAGTGCTCTATCATGGCATTGGCGGCGACAACCTGTGGCTCGACTGTGGGGTCGATGCCCGTGTGCGCGACCTGACCGCGGCCGAACTCACCAGCATCACCTATCGCGCCACCGACCAGCACATCCTCACCCTGGATGAAGCGCTGGCCGAGTGCGCCCGGCTGCGTCTGGGCATCATGCTCGATCTGAAAGACCTAGAGCGGCCCGATGCCAAAGGCCAGGCCGGTGCAGCCGAATACCTGGCGCGCATCGGCCAACTGGTCGAAGCCCACGGCTTGCGCCGCGCCGCCATGACCATCGCCCAAAGCCCCATCGTGCGGGAGCATTTGGGCATTGACATCGTCTGGCGCGTCGACGAAGCCAGCGCGCTCGATGCGCCGGACGCACCCAATGGCCCTGTGCGCCTCTGGTTCGGCCACCCCGAAAACCTCCCTTCCGAGATGGTTCCCCACTTGCAGCGCAAGGGCTATTTGGTCATTCCCGCGGTCAACACCTTCCGCTATCCCAAACACTCCTTCAACCGGCTCGAAGCCGCGGACATCGAGCGCCTCATCGCCGCCAGGGTGGATGGCCTCCAGATCGACAGCGTCTATCGCCAATTCATCGCCTGATCGCCCCTTCCCACCGTAGCAGCCACCTTCCCGGAAGTTTGATGACGGGGAAGGAATTAATGGGGAAATCAGCATCGCTGCCAGGAGTGATCCGGAAGGTGAAATCCCTGCATGAATAGGATTACGCGCTCAGTTTGTTGACACCCATAAGCGCGTTAGTCCGGCGCAACAGGCTTTGAGCCTGTTTCCCACCACTAGCCTGGGGATTCGATCCCCAGGCGACCGTCGATTCCCTGATTAATTTCTCAGTGCTCATGGCGCTTCCGGGAAGATCACCGGCGATCTTCACCCTGCTTCTTAGCGCTTGCTGTGTACTCGACCCTACCCGCCGCGTCTATCCCAGTCTATTGGGGGAACCTCCGCGCGCGGATAGCGTTGATCAGATAAGCGATTCACGCCCAAAACACGAAGCAGGAGAAATCTTCCATGTCCACAAAACCAACAGCGCTCCAGGCCAAAATGACCAAGCGCACAGTGACCAAGCGCACAGTGACCAATCGCACTGTAACCAAGCGCACGGTGAAGCACACTGTGGCCGCCCTCTGCCACATCCTCTTGGTCACGCTCTTTCTGGCTGCTTGCCAGCCCATTCAACCGCCACCCGATAGCACCGGCAGCGCTGAGAGCGCGCCCGCGGCCGCGATCCCCGCGCCCGAAGGCGCTACCGAAGCCGTCGATTCGCTCTACAGCGATCCAGAGGGCCTCTTCACCGTCCCCATCCCCACCAACTGGACTGCCGAGGAAGGGGAGGGCTATGTCCTCCTCACCAGCCCGGACGGCATCGAGGTGTACGCCCTCGCCGTCGAAGCGGAGAGCGCCGAAGCGGGCATTGAACAGGCGTGGGCGTTGGTCGATCCCGCCTTTGACCTGCCGCAAGTGCAGGTCTTTGAGAATCCACCGCTGGAGGGGGAGCGTTACATCTCCATCATCTATGAGACAGGGGGCGACCCCTATGTGGTGGCCGATGGGCAGCAGTACGAGGGCATGACCTACGTGCTGCTGGTACGCGGCGGCCTCGAAGCCATCCAGCGCCGCGCAGCCCAAATTCAGGTCATCGCCTCTGGGCTGGACATCCTCGCCGCGGAGAATCTTGACCTGACCGGTGTCGAACCCAACCCAATCACCCCCGAACTGCTGGACGAACTGGAAGCCTACATCGACCAAGCCATGACCCGCTTTGGCATCCCCGGCGCGGCGGTAGCCCTAGTCCAGGGCGATGAGATCATCTACAGCGGCGGCTTTGGCGTGCGCGATCTGGGCGGCAACGACCCCATCACCCCGGACACGCGCATGATGATCGGCTCCACCAGCAAAACCTTTACCACCCTCTTTATGGCCCAACTGGTCGACGAAGGCGTCTTTGATTGGGACACCCCGGTGGTGGACATCCTGCCGAACTTTGCCCTGGCCGACCCCGACACCACCGAGCAGATCAGCATGGAAAACCTGGTCTGCGCCTGCACAGGCGTGCCGCGGCGCGACCTGGAGATCATCTTCAACTACGAAACCCTCTCCGCCGAAGACGTGATCGAATCCCTCGCCACCTTCCAGACCTTCACCGAGTTTGGCGAAGCCTTCCAATACAGCAATCAGATGGTCGCGGCAGCGGGCTATGTAGCCGCGGCAGCCGCGGGCGGCGACTACGGCAACCTCTATGACGCCTACGCCAGCGAGATCGAGGCGCGCATCCTGTCGCCCATCGGCATGGAGCGCACGACCCTCGACTTTGCCACTGTCACCGGAGGCGACAACTACGCCATGCCCCATAACCGCGGCCTCGGCGCGACCTATGAGCCAGTGCCCCTGGAATGGGAAGGCTTTGTCACGCCGCTTGCGCCCGCGGGGGCCTACTGGTCCACGGTCGAGGACATGGGCCGCTACCTCATCACCCAACTCAACCAAGGCGTGACGCCCGATGGCACACCCATTGTCTCGGCGGAAAACCTGCTCCACACCCGCCAGCCCCAGATCGCCATCAGCGCGGGCACATCCTATGGTCTGGGCTGGATGGTGGGCGAATACCACGGGCTGCAAACCATCTTCCACGGTGGCAACACCATCGGCTTCACCTCAGAGTTGGCCCTCTTCCCAGAGCTTGACCTGGGCATCAGCGTCATCACCAACGCTGGCGTCACCAACCCCTTCACCGAATCGGTGACCGCGCGCCTGCTCGAACTGCTCTTTGACCAAGTGCCCGAAGAAGCCGCGGACAACGCCGCAGCCGTCTTTGACCAGATCGAGATCGCCCAACAGTTGGGCATGGGCGACATCGGCGAAACAGTCGATCCGGCTCAAGTCGAAACCTACCTCGGCAGCTACACCAACGACGCGCTCGGCCCCGTCGAACTGCGCTTCGAAGGCGACACGCTCTTGTTCGACATCGGCGAATTCGCCGCCGAAGTCCGCCCAATGACCCCGGCGCAAGAGGAGCAAAGCCAAAACGAGGAAGCGGAAGAAACGGAAGCTGAAGCAGCAGAAGCGGAGGGACCGGCCCTCATCCTCTACGACTCGCCCCTGGCCGGAACCCCCTTGATGCTGCATCAGGACGAAGACGGCACGCCCAACATCGTCATTGGCGCGGGCGTGGTCGAATACACCTTCACGCCCACCAGCCAATAGCTACGGCTCGAACCTTCCGGGACGCTGGCAGCGTCCCGGAACGTAGGCGTCCGCGAAGATTTTTCTCCCGCCTGGTTGGACGCGGGGCCGCGGCCGGTGGTATGCTCACCCTGGCGCGCCACGCGCCCTTGACAACCAAACAGCCAACCAAAGGGATTCGTTCATGACACAAGACCGTTGGACTGCCGTCGACGACTACTTCAACGACCATCTCGTTCCCGCTGACCCGGTGTTGGATGGCGCGCTCACCCGTGCAGCCGATGCCGGGCTGCCCGCCATCAACGTCGCACCCAACCAAGGCAAATTCCTCTCGCTGCTGGCCCAGGCAGTCGGCGCGCAGCGCATCCTGGAGATCGGCACCCTGGGCGGCTACAGCACCATCTGGCTTGCCCGCGCCCTGCCCCCCAACGGCAAGCTGATCACCCTCGAAGTCGACCCCAAACACGCCGAAGTCGCACGCGCCAACTTCCAGAACGCGGGGCTTGCCGCGCAGATCGACCTGCGCGTGGGGCGTGCGCTCGATTCGCTGCCCGCGCTGGCCCAAGAAGGGCTGCCCCCCTTTGACCTGGTCTTTATCGACGCGGACAAGGAGAGCAACCCCGACTACTTTGCTTGGGCGCTCAAGCTGACCCGGCCCGGCAGCCTGATCGTTGTCGACAACGTCGTGCGCGGCGGCCGTGTGATCGACGCAGCCAGCAGCGACCCCAGCACCCAAGGCGTGCGCCGCCTCAACGAGCTGATTGCAGCCGAACCGCGCGTCCAAGCCACCATGCTCCAGACTGTCGGCAGCAAAGGCTACGACGGCTTCACCCTCGCGCTGGTCACCGGCGACTGAGCGCGCCGCCCAAACCCCAAAAAACAAAGGCCGGCGCTGTTCATGCAGCACCGGCCTTTTTCTGCCTGTTCATCGTGCCTATACCAGCCCATCCTCCCGCGCACCGTCCCACTTTGCGCCGTCCTTCGGCACGCCATCCAGGGGCAGATCCAACACAAAGACCGTCCCCACGCCCACCTCACTCTGCACGCTGATCGTGCCGCCGTGCGCGCGTACCAACTGCGCGGCAATCGCCAGCCCTAGCCCGCTGCTTGCCCCGCTGCTGTGGGTGCGTGCTCGATCCGCGCGCCAGAAGCGATCAAACACAAAGGGCAGATCCTCCGGCGCAATCCCCTCGCCCGTGTCGGCCACGCGCAGCCGCACCCGATCCGCCTCGCGGCACGCGGTCAGCCGGATCTGCCCGCCCGCGCGCGTGTGGCGCAGGGCATTGCCCACCAGGTTGCTCAACACCTGATCCAAGCGCCCCGCGTCCGCCTGCATCGCCAACGCCGTGCCCGCGCTGTCCCCGTTCTCGACCGCAGCCGACAGATCGATCCCTGCCGTCTCCGCCTGCGCGCTAAAGCTCGTCACCACGTCGGCCAGCAGATCGCCCACATCCACCGGCTCGCACTCCAGCGGCAGTTCGCCCGCCTCGGCCAGCGAGAGCGTACGCAGATCGTCCACCAGCCGCGCCAGCGCGCGCGTCTCCTGCAGCGTCGCCTCAATATGCTCCGGCGTGGGCGCATAGACCCCGTCCAGCACCCCTTCTAAATTGCCGCGGATGATGTGCAGCGGCGTGCGCAGTTCATGCGCCACATCCGCGGTCAGATTGCGCCGCTGTTGGTCGCTGCGCGCCAGTTCCTCGATCATATGGTTGAACGAATCGGCCAGCCGCTGAAAATCGGGCGATCCGCGCGCGGCCACGCGCACGCTCAGATCCCCGTCTGCCACCGCGGCCGCCGCGTCGATCAACTCGGCCAGCGGCAGCGCATAGCCGCGGAAAACACGCGCGGCCAGCGCCATTGCCAGGATCGGCACTGCCAGCACCAAGCCCACGCCCCCGGCCCACGCCAGCCAGGTCGATGCGCCGCCTCCGCCAAATAAGCGTGAAAAGAGATAGGCCAGCCCAGCCACCCAGCCGCCCAAAACCAGCAGCACCAGGGATAAGAACATCAAAAAGCGGCGCACATAAACACGCCGCGTCGATTTTTCGCCAAAGTTGTGCCAGGGCGGGCCATGACCATGCGCGCCGCGCCAATGGGACCAGTGGGGCCTGTCGCCCGGCGCGGGCGAACGCCAAGGCGCGTGCCCTGGCTGTGACGCGTCTGGCTTTGGGTCAGGGGCATCGCCCCAACATCTCGGACTCACAAGCTCCCCTTGTCCGCAAACTGATAGCCCACCCCGTAGACCGTCAGCAGATAGCGCGGCTCCGCGGGGTTGTCCTCAATCTTGCGCCGCAAATTCTTCACATGCGCGTCGATGCTGCGCTCAAAGCCCCCATCTGCAGGCCCGTGCAGCCGTTCCAGCAACTGCGCCCGGCTGAAAGTCTGGCCCGGATGCTGCGCCAAGATCGACAGCAAGTTGAACTCGACGCGCGTTAGCTTGATCGCCTCGTCGCCCCGGCTCACACGATGCCCCTTGAGGTCAATCGTCAGATCGCCCGCGTGGATCAGCCCCGGCGTTTGCACGTCGCCCTGGGTGCGCCGCAGCACCGCGCGCACCCGCGCCACCAATTCACGCGGGGAAAAGGGCTTCACAATATAATCGTCCGCGCCCACCTCCAGCCCGATCAGCCGGTCCATCTCCTCGGCGCGCGCGGTCAGCATAATAATCGGCACGTTCGACTCCCGGCGCAGGCTGCGGCATACATCCAGCCCGTCCATCTGCGGCAGGTTGAGGTCCAGCACAATTAGATCCGGCTTCTCCTGCCGCGCCGCGGCCAGCGCGCTCACCCCATCATAGACCGGCAGCACGCGAAAGCCGTTTCGCTCCAGATAATCCCGCGCCAAGCGCACGATCTTCGGCTCGTCGTCCACCACCAAAATCAATTCGTTCATACATCCATC
>CAZZNG010000213.1:6708-9062 GCA_964655505.1 uncultured Litorilinea sp.
GCACACGTCCCGGACGCTACGCCCCATCTAGCGAAGCATCCGGGAAGTTCTCACCGGATCAAATGGCAGCAAGCCTAGACATCGATCACGGGCGGCTGCCAGCTAACCGGCCGCGCCGCGTCATCCCCCTGACTTGCGCCGCCGCTAGACGGGTTTGCCTGTGCAGACGGCTGCTCCGGCGACTGGGGCTGCTGCGGCTGAGACTGCTGGGGATGCCCGCCCCACGGCCCATGCTCATGACGCCAGCGCCAGCAGCCGATCGCCTTGAAGATCAGCCCCAGGAACAGCAAGAAGAAGAGGAAGCGGAAGAAGCCAAAGCCCCCGTGCCCCCATCCTGGGCCTCCGCGCAGCGCGTAGTAGGGCGCAAGGTTCGCCCCGTCCGAACTGTTCACCAGCAGCCCGGAGATAAACCCCTGCGACCAGCCGTTGCTGTAGAGCAAGCTGCCCAGCCCCAGCACCAACAGCGCCACACCCAGACCGATCGCCCATTTGGGCGGCTTTTGCGGCAACATACAGATATCCTTTCTTCACATATCGCCCGATTCACATACACGGCTTGGCGAACCAAACCGCCCGATTCGTTTAACCGTCGGGCCTTGCGCCCGCGGCCTGCCCTTAGCATGGGGCCGGGCTGTGAAGAAAATATGAACAGGTTGCGCGCAGGTGATGAAGCGGATGATCTTCCGGAAGATCAATTCGGGCCTAGCGCCGGTCCAACAGCTCATCCCAGGCCGACTGGCCGTAATAGCCCACCATCGTATCCGCAGCCGGGGCAGGCTGCCGCGTCTCTTCAAGCGCGGTGGCCTCGCCCGTCTCCACGTCCGCGCTCATCAGCACCAGCGTTTCGCTGGCCGCGTCCCACTGCACATACTCGACCACCTGCCCATCCTCGCGCCAGATGGGGGCATCTTGGAAAGCCTCGTCGTCGTTCAAGCGCCGCGTCTCGCCGCTCGCCACATCCAGCAGGTAGATGCGCCGCCCCACAATCGCGGGGTTGGTGAAGTTGATGGGGCAGCAGTGGTCATCGTTCTCATACGCGTCGGGCGCTTCAGCCTCCACCGCGGCATAAGCAATCTGATCGCCCTGGGGCGACCACGCCACAATGCCCGGAATCTGCTCGGTCTTGCTGACGACCGTGGAGACTGTGCCGCTCTCCAGATCGACCAGGTTGAGCCACTTGTTGGCCTGGGCCGAGCGCCCGCTGCCCACCGTCATCGCCAGCATCGCGCCATCGGGCGACCAACTGTGATAGTCGGGGTTGACCAGCGCCCAATCCGCCACGCGGATCGCCTCGCCCGTCGTCACATCCAGCACAAAGGGCAGCAGGCCATCCGCGCGCAGCGAAGCGGATGCCTGTGTCCCCATCCAGAAAACAACACCGTCCCCAGATGGCGACCACTTGCCAAAGTCCACCGTGCCCGCGCCGTAGACCATCAATTCGTTGAGCAAATCGGAGGACAGATCCGCAGCGTCCGGCTGGAACAGCGGTTGGGGCGCAGAGACAGCCCCCTCCTGCAAATCAACCGCCCAAATCTCCGGCGGCGTGCCCGCGGCTGGTTCATCCTCCGCCGCGCCCTCATCCTGGGGCGGCTGCCAGTCGGAACGCACAATCAACAGATGGCTGCCATCCGGCGACCACGCCACCGACTGGACCCCCTCCCCCGCGGCAAAGAGGGATTGCGTCTCTCCGTCCGGCCCAATCAGGTCCAGGCTGCCCGCCTCCACATCCAGCAGCGCCGTCCACGCCCCGTCTGGGGACGCGATGCCCTCCCCCGCTGTATCATCCGCTGCTTCAACCGCGGTGGGCGTTGCATCGCCTACCGTGCTGGGCGGCACAGTCCCGCCCACGTCCTGCGGCTCAATCATCCAGGTACAGCCCGCCAAGCCAACGGCCAAGCCCATGCATAGAAGCCAGCGCAGCATCGGCACACAGCGTCGATCCTTCTGTTGCAAAATACCCTCCTTCATAGATTGTAGTGGTTGATAGATTGGCGTACGTTGGGGTAGACCAACAAGACACAGCCTGCGCGGGCTGCGCCTGGAGGTAGACGATCCGCCGCGGCCGATTGTTCCCATTTGTTCCCACAAACCCGTTTGCGCCAATCAAAAAACGGGCCTGCCACCGGTGTGACAGGCCCATTTTTATTTGATCTTCCGGGACGCTGGCAGCGTCCCGGAAGGTGAATCGACAACTACAGCCCCACGTCGTCCGCTTCGTTGAGCGTGCCCGCGGCCTTCATCAGCGCGCGCATATAGCCAATCGCATACGCGTTGGAGCGGTGGCCCCACGGCGTATCGTCGATCATATGCGGCAGGTGATCCGGGATCATCACGCCCTCAAAGCCGACTTCCTT
>CAZZNG010000213.1:9072-9978 GCA_964655505.1 uncultured Litorilinea sp.
TGCATGGCCTTGAACATGTCAATATCGCCCGAATCGATGAACGTCTCGCGGAAGGACGGGCTTTGCCCAGCCACATTGCGGAAATGGACATAGAAGATCTTGCCCTGCCGCCCAAAGTGGCGGATCACATCGTAGACCTTCGTGCCCACCATCTCGGTGTAACAGCCCTGGCAGAAGAGCAGCCCATTTGACGGGCTGGGAACCATGTCCAGCACCCGCTGGAACGCGTCCACATCCACAAACAGACACGCGGCCCCGGCAATCGGCGTCTCCGGCGGATCGTCCGGGTGCAGCGCCATCTTCACGCCTGCCTTCTCCGCCACCGGCATAATGCGCCGGATGAAGTACTCAAAATTCTCCCACAACTCGTCATAGCCCAACTCGCCGCGCTCCGGCGGCGCGTTCTCCATCAGCGCGTGGTCATAGCTCGTCACCAGCGCGCCGCCGCGGTCGCGCGTGTGGCGGCTTGTGCGCCAGACGCGGATCGCATGGAAGTTGTAATGCAGGATCGGAATGCCCGCGCGCCCCACATTGTCGATGGTGCGGCAGTAATTCTCGATCTGCTCGTCGCGGCCAGGCAGATTCCAGAGGATCTTGTCATACCAACTGGTCGGGATGTTCTGGATCGCCGCAATCCGCAGCCCCGCGTTCTCGACGCGTGTCTTCAGCTGCACCAAGCGCGAGTAGTCATAGTACGGCCCCTCTACCGACAGCCCCTCCGGCGAGACGACCACCAGGTCGCGCACGCCGATCTGCCGTGCAAAGATCAGATTCTCCTCTGACAAATCGCGCATACCAAGTGCCGGTCGCATGAAGATTCGATCACTTTCTAGGTGATGGTGTGAATGCTAGATTGAATGTGTGGATTCTAGGTGATAGGTAGATTCTAGACGGCTATCTGATGAA
>CAZZNG010000214.1:0-9922 GCA_964655505.1 uncultured Litorilinea sp.
TGTACGGGCCCGACGGGGAGTGGGCGGACTTCTTCCGCGCGGGACGCGGCGAGACCCTGCACCTGCGCGGCGAAGCGAGTAACAGAACGCGGCTAAAGCGTACCACATTACTGGCTACGCTGCCCAACAACGGCCAATTCCTTGCCGCGTGGGTTGGTGCGCGGCGCAGCGTCCGGGCTGCGCATCAACAAGACCGGCACCGTCACACCGCGCATCACCTGCTCCGCCACGCTGCCCAGCACCAAACGCCCAATGCCGCTGCGCCCATGCGTCGCCATGGCAACCAGATCGATCTCCGCGCCCGCCACATATTCGATGATGCGGCGAGCCGGGTCGCCAAAGACCACAGCCACGCTCACCGTGTAGCCCATACGCGCCAGTTGCTCCGCCTCTGCACGCAACTCCTGCACAAGTTGGGCGCGGTAGCTCTCCCGCTCTTTGTTGGCCTCGCGATAGCCCTCGTCGAGAGCGCGACTGTACGCGCTATAGGAATCCATGAGCAGGGTGGAATCGGTCACCATCTCCTGCGGCGCGACATCAGAAACGATGGCCGGTGGATACGCCGCGCGCAACAGCACGAGATGCACATCTTCCGGCGCAAAGAAGGTTTGGACGACGCGCATGATCTGACGGCTAAACCCTGACCCGTCTAATGGGATGAGAACTTTACGCTTTGTCATGCTGCCACCCTCCATGGATGTACAGACAGCGGATCGAGCGGCAGACCCGCTCATCGCTTAAAGGGCGAAGCGTGGGCCTGCCACCACCTAACCGAACGTAACCATTGAATTTAACTGAACCGAATAAAGCAAGCGCGTGATGTCATACGACGAGGTATCGTGCGCCGGGGAGCCTATCACGCAAAGAGCGCGCCAGTCGGGTCTTGTCGCCAAGATTGCAGCATCTTCATATAGTTGGCCCGTTCAAAGGCAGCCGGGTCGGCGACGTTGATCTGGCTCATGCTGCCCTGCATCTGGGCGACTGACTCATATTCCCGAACCTCCATCCACTGCCGCATCTCGTCCACGATCGCGCCCAGCCGCCCGATGCCGTTGGACAGCAGTTCCGATGCGACCATCGTCACCTTGGCCCCGGCCATCAATCCCTTCAGCACATCATGGTGCGTATGCACACCGCTGGTGATCGCAAAATCCACATCGACACGTCCATAGAGAATCGACACCCAGCGCAAGGGCAAGCGCAGTTCATGCGAACTGCTCAAGACCAAGTTTGGCGTTACCGACAGCGTTTCCAAGTCGAAATCAGGCTGATAGAAGCGGTTAAAGAGGACCAGGCCATCCGCGCCGACCTCGCGCAGCCGATTTGCCACGCTGGCAAAGGCACTGAAGTAGGGGCCGAGCTTGACCGCAACTGGAATCCCAACAGACGCTTTCACATCGCGCACCACGTTGAGATACTGCTGCTCCACATCGTCGGCGCGGATGGCCGGATCCGTCGGAATGTAGTAGATATTCAACTCCAGCGCATCGGCCCCGGCATCTTCGATGTGCTTGGCGTACTCGATCCAGCCGCCAGTCGAAACCCCATTCAAACTGCCGATGATCGGAATGTCCACCGACCGCTTTGCCATCATGATCAAGTTCAGATAATCTTCGGGTCCGACGTTATAGCGGTCCAGCCGGGGAAAATAGCTCAACGCTTCGCCATAGCTCTCCGTCTGATAGGTCAAGTAGTGGTCAAGCGCGCGGCTCTCCGCGTCGATCTGCTCCTCGAACAGCGAATACATCACCACAGCCGGTGCGCCCGCATCCTCCAACCGGCGGATGCTGGATAGATTCTGCGACAACGGCGACGCCGACGGCACAACCGGATGCTTCAACGTTAGCCCCAAATAGGAGGTGGTCAGGTCCATCTCTGCACTCCATTCACGCTTGCTTCAAAAGGACGACGAGGGAAAGATAGGGGATGAGCAGGAAGTCCCGCCCACCCCCTCATGGACTAAGCGGCTTCTATTGAGGACTTCGCCATCGCTTCATACTTGCGCCAACGTTCGTTGACAAACGCCTGCGCTTCCTTGATCAGCTCATCCGCGGCTTCCGGATCGCTCTGCACCAACATGCGATAGCGATTCTCGTTATACACGTAATCCTTCAGTGGAATCTTGGGCGCTTTGGAATCCAACTGGAAGGGATTCTTGCCTTCATCCTTCAACCGCGGGTCATAGCGATAGAGCGGCCAGTGGCCCGATTCGGTTGCCAGCTTCTGCTGGTCCATGCCCTTTGCCATGTCGATGCCGTGGGCAACGCATTGGCTGTAGGCAATGATGAGCGAGGGGCCGGGGTAGGATTCCGCTTCCAAGAAGGCCCGCACCGTATGGCCGTCATTCGCCCCCATCGCGATCTGCGCCACATAGACATTGCCATAGCTGACAGCCATCATGCCCAGGTCCTTCTTCCCGGTCGGCTTGCCACCCGCGGCGAACTTCGCCACCGCGGCCAGCGGTGTCGCTTTGGACGCTTGGCCGCCTGTGTTGGAATAGACCTCGGTATCAAGCACCAGGATGTTGACATCGCGCCCGCTTGCCAGCACATGGTCCAGGCCGCCATAGCCGATGTCATAGGCCCAGCCGTCGCCGCCAACGATCCACACGCTCTTGCGCACCAGCTTATCGGCCAGGCTGAGTAGATCGCGGGCAACCGGCGAATTGTCGCCGTCCAGCTTCGCCTTCAATTCCTCAACGCGTGCGCGCTGCGCCTCGATGCCCGCCGCGTCGCCCTGGTCAGCGTTGAGCAGCGCATCAGCCAATTCATCGCCAATCTGGCCGCGCATCCGCTCCACCAACTCCGCCGCGTATTCCGCCTGTTTGTCCAGCGTCATGCGCATCCCCATGCCGAATTCGGCGTTGTCCTCGAAGAGGGAATTGCTCCATGCCGGACCGCGCCCAGCCGCGTTCTTGGCCCACGGCGTAGTCGGCAAATTGCCGCCATAGATGCTGGAACAGCCGGTGGCATTGGCAATCATGGCCCGGTCGCCGAACAACTGGCTCAAGAGCTTCAGATAAGGCGTCTCACCACACCCAGCGCAAGCCCCTGAGAACTCGAAAAGCGGCTCCAACAACTGCACATTCTTGACATTGTTGTAGCGCAGCGTATCCACATGGGGCTGCTCCGGCAGTTGCTTGAAGAAGTCCCAGTGTTTGCGGCCCTGCTCGCGCAGCGGCAGTTGCGGGGCCATGTTGATGGCCTTGCGCCCGACCGCGCGCTTGTCCTTCACCGGGCAGACCTCGACACAGAGCGTACAGCCTGTGCAGTCCTCCACCGCGACTTGCAGCGTGTATTTCTTGCCGGCCAGTTCGCGCCAGCGTGCGTCCGATATCAAGAAGCCTTCGGGCGCGTCCGCCAGTTCGCTTTCATCTACCACCTTGCTGCGGATAACCGCATGGGGGCAGACCAGCACACACTTGCCACACTGGATGCAGATGTCAGGGTCCCAAACCGGCACTTCCAACGCAATATTGCGCTTCTCCCAACGGGTTGTCGCGCTGGGGTATGTGCCGTCCACCGGCAGCATACTGACCGGCAGATCATCGCCTTCACCCGCCATCATCTTGGCCGTCACCAACTGCACAAACTCCGGCGCTTCAGGGGGAACCACGGGCGCGAACTCCTGTTCACTGGTGGCCGCGCTCGGCACGACTACCTCATACAGGTTGTCCAACGCCGCATCAACCGCTGCAAAGTTCTGGCGCACGACAATCTCGCCGCGTTTGCCATAGGTCTTGCGGATTGCCTGCTTGATCTGCTCAATCGCCTCGGCGCGAGGCAGCACACCGCTGATGGCAAAGAAACAGGTCTGCATGATGGTGTTGATGCGGATGCCCAGCCCCAATTCACGCGCCACGGCATAGGCGTCGATCGTATAGAGTTTGAGCTTCTTCTCGATAATCTGCTCTTGCACCGGCCGCGGCAGTTGATCCCAGACTTCGTCAGCAGGGTAAGGCGCGTTGATCAAGACCGTTGCCCCTGGCAGCGCGTCGTCGAGGATGCGGAAGGTGTTGATAAAGCCGAACTGATGGATGCCGATGAAATTGGCGCGGTCGATCAAATAGGTGCTTCGGATTGGCCGCGGGCCAAAGCGCAGATGAGAAATCGTGCGCGCGCCCGACTTCTTGGAGTCATAGACGAAATAACCCTGGGCATAGTTGGGCGTCTCTTCGCCGATGATCTTGATCGAATTCTTGTTGGCCCCCACCGTCCCGTCCGAGCCAAGCCCCCAGAACACTGCGCGCACCACGTCGTCCGGCTCGACCGAGAAGTTCGGGTCATAGTCCAGGCTCGTATAGGTCACATCGTCGTTGATGCCCACGGTGAAATGGTTTTTGGGCTGCGCCGCGTCCAGATTGTCCAACACAGCCTTGACCATGGCGGGCGTGAACTCTTTGGAAGAAAGGCCATACCGCCCGCCCACCACTTGGGGCATGGTCGCGTAGGGCGCTTCGCCCGCTGCCAACCCCTCGGCCAGCGCGGTCACGATGTCTTGGTAGAGGGGTTCGCCCGCGCCGCCCGGTTCCTTGGTGCGGTCCAATACGGCAATCTGTTTGACCGTGGCAGGCAGGGCAGCCATCAAATGAGCGGTTGAGAACGGACGGAAGAGGCGAACCTTGATCAAGCCGACCTTCTCGCCGCGCGCCACCAAATACTCGATTGTTTCCTCCGCGGCCTCAGCGCCCGACCCCATGATGACCAGGACGCGGGTCGCATCCGGCGCGCCCACATAGTCGAACAGGTGATACTGCCGCCCGGTCAGCCTGGCGAATTTGTCCATCGTCGCCTGCACAATCCCCGGCGTCGCCAAATAGTAAGGATTGACCGTCTCGCGTGATTGGAAGTAGGTATCAGGGTTCTGCGCCGTGCCGCGGATAAACGGATTATCAGGCGAAAGCGCGCGCGCCCGGTGCGCCCGCACCAACTCATCGTCGATCATGGCGCGCACGTCCGCGTCGCTCAACTTCTCAATCTTGTTGATCTCGTGCGAGGTGCGGAAGCCGTCAAAGATATGCAAGAAAGGCACCCGCGATTCGAGGGTGGCAGCATGGGCAATCAACGCCATGTCCATCACCTCTTGCACCGAATTGGCAAAGAGCATACCCCATCCGGTTGCGCGGGCAGCCATCACATCGCTATGGTCGCCAAAGATTGACAGCCCTTGGGCGGCCAGGGAGCGGGCAGCGATGTGAAAGACAGTGCTGGTCAATTCACCCGCAATCTTGTACAGGTTCGGGATCATCAACAGCAGACCCTGGCTCGCCGTAAAGGTCGTAGTCAGCGCGCCGGTCTGCAGCGCGCCATGCACCGCGCCCGCGGCGCCGCCTTCCGACTGCATCTCGACAACGTGCGGCACAGATTCCCAGATATTGCGCTCACCATGCGCGCTCCAATAATCGGCCAGTTCCCCCATGGGCGACGACGGCGTGATCGGGTAGATCGCGATCACCTCCGACGTTTTATACGCGATATAGGCCGCCGCCTCGTTGCCGTCAATCGTTACTCGTTCACGCGCCATTGATACTCTCTCCTGATTCAATGCGTTATCCGATGCGATAGCCTCTTCGCCGTGGCTCCTCCCCGGCTGCAGCCATCACCTCATCTTCTCTCTAGCTGCTCAATGCGCTGCGTGGGCGCCACTCGTCGCCGTGAAGCCTGCGTAGCCCATCAAAGCACCTCCAATGTAAAAAAATATCTCTCCAAATGCGACCTGCATCTGGAGAGATATTTTGCTAGTCTGAAGTTCAGGCTCGGCCCTAGTCACTTGACCAGGCTGGCCGGTTCCAAGAGCGTTGGCTGCTTTCGCCAGTCAGCTTGACCGGCGGCTAGTCTCCCGGCTGTTCCTGTCCTTGCCCCTGTCCCGGCGGCAAAGTCTGGGTCACCGGCTGTGACGGGGGCGGCAGTTCAGGAACGCTCGTCGGCGGAACCGGCGTATTGGTCGGTGGAGCCGGTGTATTGGTCGGCAAGGCCGATGTCGCAGTCGGCGGAACCGGTGTTGCCGTGGGTGGAACCGGCGTCGCGGTTGGCGGCTCCGGCGTGTTCGTCGGAGGCAGCGGTGTCGCGGTCGGCTCCGGTGTATTGGTCGGCGGCACAGGCGTCGCAGTCGGCTCTGGCGTGTTGGTCGGCGGTTCGGGTGTGGCCGTTGGCTCCTGTGTCGCGGTCGGTTCCGGCGTATTGGTCGGCGGCTCCGGGGTAGCCGTCGGCTCGTCAACCTCACCCTGTCCGGCAGAGGTATCCTCATCTGAGGCATCCTCATCTACCGGCGTCTCCACCGCTTCATCCTGCGTTGCCGTGGGTTCCACACTCGGCTCAGGAGACGGCTCCGCCGTCGCCTCTTCTGTTGCCTCGTCCGCGGGTTCCTCCTCCGGCTCCTCAGTCACTTCTTCAGTTGCCGCTTCGGTCGGCTCCGCGGTCGGTTCTTCAGTCGCCTCTGCCGTTGGCTCATCCGTAGGCTCCTCAGTCGGCTCCTCGGTTGCCTCGTCAGTTGGCTCGTCCGTAGGTTCTTCGACTGCTTCGTCAGTCGGCGTGGCGGTCGCGCGCTGTCGCGGCGGTCGCGTCGGCGTACCCGTTGGTGCAGGTGACGGCGTATCCGTCGCCTGCACCGTAGCGGTTGCCGTGGGCGCGAGCGTTGGCGTCACCGCATCAGCATCGACGCCACCCGCTGCAGCCGCTCTGTTATAGTTGAAGACCGCGCTCACCATCGTGCCAAAGTCATCAGTCGCCACGATGATGAGGATGCGCCCCGACTCAATGTCGTCGCCATCCGGCCACTCCTCCGGCAGCCGGAAGCTGATGGAGAAATTGCCGTTCTCATCGGTTGTAGCCGATGCATAGCGCTCGGCGTCATCGGCGAAACCGCCGCCGCCGTCGAACTCACCCAGGTAAGCGCCAATCGAGCGATTGGCCGGGAAGCCGCCGCCGGTCACGGTCACGCGTGTGCCTGCACCGCCCGATGTGGGCGAGACGGAACCATGGGGCGCACGCGTGGGCGTAGCGGTCGGTCCAGGGGTCGCCGTGGCCGTAGGCGTCGTCGTCGGCGTGCCCGCAGGCGCGCTGTAGTCGAACGTACCGCTTGCAACCACGCTGTAGTCCGAGTTAGCCACCAGCACCACGATGCGGCCCGATTCAACCGTGCTGCCATCCGGCCACATGGTCGGCATGCGGAAGCTCATGCTGTAGTTGCCGAAGCGGTCGGTGGTTGTCGAGGCATAAACCTCTTCAGCACCCTGGCCGATCTGCTCGTCCAGCGTACCCAGGTTGACCATCACCCGCGAATTGGCCGGGAAGCCGCCGCCGGAGACATTCACCTGCGTCCCGGCTGTGCCGGAGCTGGGCGAGATATCGATTGACGGGTTCGGTGCATCGACAAAGAAGTCAAAGTCAGTACTGGCCTGTACCTCGAAGTCTCTTGTCGCTACCAAGATCACAATCTTGCCGGTTTCAACATCGTCATCGTCCGGCCATTCGTCCGGCATGTTGAACGACAGACTGAAGTTACCGCTGTCGTCCGTGCGGCCCGACGCGTAGCTGCTGGGCGATGCCGCCGCAACCGACGCAAGGCCCGCCAGGTAGACGTCGATGTCGGTGTTGCGCGGGAAGCCGCCACCGCTCACCGTCACCCGCGTGCCTGCGCCGCCGCTGCCGGGCGAAACGCTCGCATAGGGATCCGGCGCTGTCGGTGCAGGTGTAGCCGTGGGCGTCGTCGGTCCTGGCACATACTCAAAGACCGCGCTAGCCTCGGTTTCAAAGTCCTCCGTCGCCACCAGAACCACCAAGCGTCCAGCCTCCAGCGGCGTGCCATCCGGCCACGTCGCAGGCATATCGAACGTCATGCTAAAGAGGCCGTTGCGATCGGTGGTTGTCGACGCACGAACCTGTGCATCCCCCGCGGAAAGTGCGCTGGCCTGCGCAATGCCGCCGAGGTACAGGTTAACCCGTGTATTCGCCGGGAACCCGCCGCCGGTCGCGGTCACTTCTGTGCCTGCGCCGCCCGTATCCGGCACCACGTCCAGATAGGGATTGGTCGGGCCGGGGGTCGGCGTAGCGGTCGGTTTATCGCCGATGCGCTCCCACCAGACACGGATGCGCGCGCCGCCCGTGCGTTCGTAGTATTCGACCTTCACCCGCTCATCGTCGTCGATGTAGATATCGGCAGTGTAAGTCTCGCCGTAATCCCCATCATGCCATTCATTGATGATGCGATCATCGCCAACCCAGACACGCACGCCATCGTCGGCGCGTGCATAGAAGCGATACCAGCCATCGTCAAAGTCAATGCGTCGGGTCCAGCGTGCCGAGAAGTTGTCGTCGGGAATGCGTGAATCCGGCGAACCAGTGCCCCAGTTGAAATCGATCTTTTCGTCATTGCGCACGACGCGCGGGCTGCCGTCCAGGTGGCGATTCGTCCAATATTCGCCCTTCCAGTCGTCGAAGTCATCCGGCGGCTGCGGGTCGCTGATGCGCTCGAACCAGAACTGCGCCACGGCATAGAGCGCATCCTCGTAATACTCGACGCGTAGGCGATGGGTACCATAGCCCACGTAGACATCCGCGGTCGCTTCGCGCACGCTGGAGTTGTACCACTGGTCGATAATCAGCGTGTCGTCCAGATAGACGCGCATCCCGTCGTCCATGCGCGCATGGAAGCGATAGGTTCCGCTGTCGAAGTGCATATCGCGCGTCCAACGCACGGAGAAGTTGTCAGACGGGAAGTTGGACGCAGGCCCACCGCGGCCCCAGTCAAAGTCGATGGCGTTGTCATTGCGCACAAAGGACGCAGGACCGCGCAGATCCTTGTTGGGATAGTATTCGCCGCGCCAGGCAGGGTAATCGCCCGCGGTCGACCACCAGACGCGTATCTTGGCGAGTTCTCGCGCCTCGAAGTATTCAATACGCAGCAGGTGCGATCCACTGTTAAGCTGCTTGTCCGCCGTGTAGGTCACACCCGAAGAGGCGTGCCACTCGTCGATAATCAGTTCGCCGTCCACCCAGACGCGCACGCCATCATCGGCTTGGGCATAGAAGCGATAGTTTCCTGCAGGCAGGAAGAACGAGCGCACCCAGCGCGCCGAGAAATTGTCGGCGGGAATGCCAGGCCCAGGCGACCCATAGCCCCAATCAAAATCGATATTCTGATCGTCGCGCACCAAGCGCGGGGCGCCGTTCAGATTCGGGTTGTCAAAATACTCGCCGCGCCAGCCGGTAATGAATGGCGGCTTGGGCGGTCTGGTTGCCGTCGGGGCCGCGGTCGGCGAAGGCGGTCGGGGGGACGGCACAACCGGAGCCATGCCGGTGAAGCTGGTATAGGCGCGCGCAACCCATCCCTCGGTCCCATCATTCAATCGGATCGAGAGCCAAGCGCCGCTGTTGTTTTGCCCGATTACGGTAAATTCCGTACCGCGGGAAATGGAACGAATCACCGAGAATGCCGTCGATGGACCGCGCCGCACATTGAGCGCGCTGCTCACGACGACCGCTCGATTCTGAGCCGGTGTAGCCGTGGGCACAGGGGTGCGCGTCGGCGTGGGCTGCCCAGTAGCAACAGCCGTTGCCGTGGCAGTTGCCACCGGCGTCGCTGTGGCCGTTGGCGCCGCAGTCTCCAACACTTCAAACTCGGCTGTCGCCCGCGCCCCGGACTCCAGGGAATAGGCAACAATATCGATCACCTTTGGCTCGCGCCAAATCGGATCGATGGGGAATGTAAACGATACATTGAACCGGCCCTCGTCGCTAGCAGTGGCAATGCCAACTGTGGTTTGGATCGGTTCAGTGTCGGGGGTATCTTCCAAGTTGATATAGACGATTTCGCCCGCTTGCCAGCCTGCACCGGAGACAAAGACCTCATCTCCCGGCTCGCCGGACACCGGTGCAACCGCGATCGTCGCATTACTGCCCGGCAGCCCCTCTTCACCCTGCGC
>CAZZNG010000215.1:0-1737 GCA_964655505.1 uncultured Litorilinea sp.
CGATCTCTCCGACTCGCTCAGCGCGCCTGATCGGGCACAGCCGCGCGTGCGCGCATAAGCCAGCGCCTTGGCGACGTTTTCGCCATACTTGGTGGCGCTGATGCCAACCACAAGGGTTTCAGGCGTCAAGCTGAGAAGCGTGCCCGCCAGGCGCACCGGATCATTGGAGGTGGCTTCGGCGGAGATGCCCCGGTGGCGCAGTTGTTCCGCGGTCATGTGCGCCACGGTCGCGGCGTAGCCTTCCGCCACCAAGACCACATGCTCGGCCGCGGCGACCAGATCGGCCACTCGCCGCACATGATCCGGCGGGTTGTGGATCAGCATCTGCTTGAGGTTGTGCTGCTCCTGCTCTGCGCGGTCTTTGAAGGCACCGGCGGGATCGTCGGCGGACAATTCCTTCGGCTCATAGGCCGCATAGATCTCGGATTTCACTTGCTCGCGGATGTCGTTGAGCAGTTCCGGATAGCCGTTATATCCCAACCGCTGGGAGAAACGCACCACGGTCGTGGTATCCACCCCCACGGCATAAGCCAGTTGGGCAGCGGTCATGAACGAAACCTCGTAATAGTTGCTCATGATGTAGTCGGCAACTTTGCGATAGCTTCGGCTTAGGTGATCGTAGTATTCGCGAATTTTCTCCCTGTACATCGCCCTTTGTATCCTATTTGAACCGTCGTGTTCGAACTGTCGTTCAATGTAGCGAATTGCGTTGTTCCAGGAGTTGCGGCGCATGTGGTACAAACGGCGCGCCAGGTTACGTCGTGCATAGCGTGCAACAGCGGCGGCTGCGTAACAGTGGCGGCTGCATCACTGTTGTGCCTTATTCTGTGGCAATCCAGCCGCCCCTTGCGCGGCTTAAGACGCCAATACAAGTGAGCGTACAATCTTGCATGAAATATGAGGGAAATTGACCAGGCAGCCGGGCAGCAAATCCCTCTGAAGTATAGGTCACACAACCTGGTTTGTCAACCAAGCCAGATATTGATAGGCGGCTTTGAACAAATTCATGCCACCCTCTATTTCGATCCTGCGCTCAGAAACGCCGTGCATTTGCAGCGCCCCCTGTGGTGAGCAGCGCGCAACAGACATTGCACCTTGTTAAGCAAGGGGACAGGCCGGTGCGCGCTGCCAAGCGGCTTGGACAACCCAGTAGCACAAACGCCAATCCCCTTGCAGCAACGGCAGCCTTAACAGATTGCACAAGCGCACACAGCATGATAGGATTTGCGGCATGGCTTGGAGCAGGATCGCGCAGGCGGCGCGACAACGATGGCATCAACATGGAACTCGCGCCGGGCGTTTCGCCCCTGGTCTGATTGCGGGAGGGCTTGCGCTCCTGGCGCTGCTTTTCTTGATGCGCTTGTCCTGGCGCGATGGGCATGAAGCCGTGGCGCAGGCAGAAGCGCCGGCCCAGCATGTGGCAGCCACTGCCGCTATCAGTGCCACTGCCACCGCGGCAGTCACGGCAACAGTCACAGCACCCATCACAACAACAGCCACGCCCACGCCAACGATTACACAGTCACCAACCCAATCAATTACGCAGACAGCAACGCCGCAGCCCGGCAGCGCGGCGCAATCTCCTTTGCCGACACCTGACATTCTCGGCCTGCTCAGTGCCTCGTTGGGCGAGTCGATCACCGTCAGCATCCCCCTGCCTGGTGAGGAGATCGAGCCACCGATTGAACCGCAGATCCTGCCTGATCCCACCCTCACGCCCACGCAGACCGTCACCCC
>CAZZNG010000215.1:1837-4726 GCA_964655505.1 uncultured Litorilinea sp.
ACAGAAGTGTTGGCGACAGAGGTGTTAACGCAGCCCGTGGCAGGGCGTGACGGCATGGGCGCGCTCATCGCCGCGGCGCGTGCGCGTGCCGCCAGCGGCCATCTGCCCCGGCTCGAGACACCCACAGCCCCACCGGCAGACGAATCAGCAGGCGAACCCGAGGGCGAAACAGCCCCGGATCAGGACGCCGCGCCCAGCCCAGAACCAGAGGCAACGCCTATCCCTGAGTTGCCGCCGCCCGCGCCCACAGCCGCCATCGCGCCGACGCCGGACGGGACCGCGCGCACGGCTCGTGTGCCGATCCTCATGTATCACTATCTGAGCGTGCCGCCTGCCGATGCCAACATCTACCGGCTCGATCTGTCTGTCACGCCGGATCTCTTCGCCGCGCACCTAGACGCCATACAACAGGCGGGCTATACGACCATCAGCCTCTACACATGGCTAGCCCATCTCACCCAGGGCGCGCCCTTGCCCGACAAGCCGGTGGTCCTCACCTTTGACGACGGCTATCGCGACGCGTATGAAAACGCGTTTCCGCTGCTGCGCAGCCGCGGCATGACCGCTACCTTCTTCGTCGTGACCGATTTCATCGACGAGCAGCGGCCCGAATATCTCACCTGGGACATGGTGCGCGAGATGTACGCGGGGGGCATGTCCATTGAATCCCACGGTCGCAACCATGTTTCGCTCAAAAACAAGGATGCCGACTATCTGATTTGGCAGGCGCTAGGCAGCCTCGAAACCATCGAGTACGAGTTGGGCGTGCGCCCGCGCTTCATCTCCTATCCGGCAGGCGACTACGACCAGACCACCATCGACATCTTCCACAGCGCCAACTACTGGGCGGGCTTTACCACCCAACAAGGCGCAACCCACAGCAGCGACGACCTTTTCCGCGTCAAGCGTGTGCGCGTGCATGGCGACACCTCGCCCGAACAACTGCTGCGGCTGTTGGCGCTCGATTGGTAGGCGCGATGCATAAGACACTGCAGGGCAAATGTGCGTTGATCACCGGCGGCGGGCGCGGCATTGGCCGAGGGATTACGCTGGCGCTGGCCGCGCAGGGATGTCATGTTGCCGTCCACTACGCGCGCAACCGGAGCGAAGCCGACAGCACAGTCGCCGCAGCCGCCGCGCTGGGTGTGCAGGCAGTCGCCTTGCGTGCCAACCTGGCGCGCGTCGACGCGGCGCACACCCTGGTGCAAGAGACAGTGGCCGCGCTGGGCAGCGTGGATATTTTGATCGGCAATGCAGCCAGCGGCGTGCTCAAGCCGATCGTCGAACTGGAAAGCAAAGATTGGGAGTGGACGGTCAACATCAACGCGCGCAGTTTGTTGACCGCGGCCCAGGCTGCCGCGCCCTATATGCAGCAGGCCGGGTGGGGGCGCATTGTGACCATCAGCAGCCCCGGCAGCCGCCGAGTCTTCCCCCACTACAGCGTTGTCGGCATCAGCAAGGCCGCGCTCGAGGCGATCACCCGCTACTTGGCAGTCGAGCTTGCCCCCTTTGGCATCACCGCCAACTGTGTTGTGCCCGGCCTGGTCGAAACCGGCGCGCTGGAACACTTTCCCATGCGCGAAGAAATGATCGCCCATGCCAAAGCGCATACGCCTGCCGGTCGCCTGCTCACGCCGGAGGACGTGGCCGCGCTGGTGACATGGCTGTGCAGCGATGCCGCGGCCATGATGGTCGGCCAAACGATTGAACTGGATGGCGGCTACGGCTTGCGCATGATGGACTAGCGCGCAAAGCGGGCAGGTCTACGCCGCGCTTTCGGCCAGCCGAATCTGGGGAAAGCGGCTGCGGTCGAACTCATGCAGCCGGCCCGGCCCCAATGCGGTGATCTCCTGGTGGATCGCTTGCGCGGCTTGGCGCAGCGAAGCCACGTCAATGCCCTGGCAGACGGGCGGCAGGTCGCGCAGGCGCGGCAGCCCGCGGCGAAAGGTCTTGAGCGCACCGGCCCAGTTGCCCTTTTCAATCTGGAGAAACGCCACGCCCACCTGCAAGATCCCTTGATATAGCTCGCGGATGGGTCGCGGCTCCTCTATCCAAGCCTCTTCAAACAGTTCATGCTGCTCGAAATAGTCACCGCGGTTGAATGCCTCGACCCCGGCGCGCGCCTTGGGCGAGAGCGGGTCTTGCCAGCCATCCGGGTAGCGCACAGGCGGCTTGACATGGCGTGCGATGAGCGTGGGCAGTTCTTTCATCATGCGGCTGCGCGCCCAGACGTGATCGGCCCCGGCCCGGCGCGCGGCGGCCAGTGTCTGCGTCTCCACATGGCTGCCGTAGGCATAGATGGGAACCTGGCGCGTATGCGGTCGCAGTTTGCAGCGCACAATGGCCCGCTGCCAATCGCCGGGCGCGTTGAGGTCGAGCAGGGCCAGGACAGGGAAGTGAAAGTCCACCGCGTCGACAAACGCCTCTGCCGTCTCCACCAGCACCGGCGTGCCCCCCTGCTGCCGGATGGCATCCTCGATGCGCGGGGCAAAGAACAGGTCGGGAACCAGCGCCACCACCGGCGGGTGCAGCGTGCTTGCATCGTTATCCATATTGTTCATATTGTTTTCGGCACTGTTGTCCGCTGTGGGCGCTGAATCGGCCCCCTGCGGCCCCACAGCGCGCGCGTTCGTCTCGTCCATCTCACTTTGGCTCATGGCGCTTTAACTGATCTCCCCTGGCCCTCGGCTGATTTTGCATGCTTCTTGCTCCCGCTAGTTTAGCGCATCCCTCACGCGCCGCGCTGTAAACTTCGTCCCGGTGGACAGATGCAGCGGGCGATTCGGTGGGTGGGAGAGCGGGCAGGCAGGACACGTTCATTCCGCCGCACTGCGTTCGCGACAATGCTTCGTTACCGTGCGCCCGTTACAGTGCGCTCATTACAGTGCG
>CAZZNG010000215.1:4826-9909 GCA_964655505.1 uncultured Litorilinea sp.
TTCGCGACAATGCTTCGTTACCGTGCGCCCGTTACAGTGCGCTCATTACAGTGCGTTCGTTGCAGGCGTTCGCTTCAAGCGATCTTCTTCTTTCTGGTATACTAAAAGGCTAGTGAAAACAGGCGTGCACGCACGCATCACGGCTGTGCCGCGCTGGTTCTTGCCCCGCTGTGCCTTCACATAGACAGCCATGCTCGCGCCAGTTGCCCGCACAGCACATCCTGTGCAAAGGATCATTCATGGCCCAGAAAGAAGCGACCGAACTCAGCACCGAACTTAGCTATGAGGCTGCCTATGCCCAGTTGGAAGCAGTCTTGGAAACCCTGGAAGACGGCGATCTGCCGCTCGAAGAGGCGCTGCGTCTCTACGAACGAGGCGCGGAGTTGGCGGCCTACTGCACCCGCAAACTGGATGAAGCCGAATTGCGCGTGCGCCAGTGGCAGCCGGGCGACGAAACCAGTGAATTCGACACATGGCGGGAACGCTAGCGGAGCGTAAAACGCCGATGGATAGCTTGGCCGTACTTTGGAGTAATCGCACCCTATGGATCCCCATCAGCGCCATGCTGGGCGTCCAACTGTACAAATTTATTTGGATGCTGTGGCGCAGCCGCCAATTCAACTGGCTCATCCTCTTTAGCACAGGCGGTATGCCCAGCAGCCATTCGGCCCTGGTAACCAGCCTTGCCGTGGCAATGGGCATCGAATATGGCTTTGGCAGCCCCCTTTTTGCCATCAGCACCGTCTTGGCGATGATCGTCATGTACGATGCACGCGGCGTTCGCCAGGAGAGCGGCCAACACGCGCGCGTCATCAACCACATCGTGCGCGAGTTGTTCAGCGGCCATGCGCTCAGCGAGCGCGAACTCAAAGAACTGCTCGGCCATACCACCATCGAAGTCTTTGTCGGCGCGGTCGTCGGCATCCTCTACACGCTCATCTGGTACGCCGGTCTGCCATAGCGTGCCGGTCCAGCGATCTGCCCCGACAACCGGGGGCATTTACGTGGCGTTGGGCAGTGGGGGAATTTTTATGATGAATTTGATAGTAATTTGCCCCCCTCCGTGGCCTGTGGTATGCTCTACCTATTGACTATAGACCTACGGTCTGTGCAGCGCAAGCATCCGGTTTTTTATTATTCTGACCGCCTACCTGGCTGCTGCATGGCGGCTGTAGCGTCGCAGCATTTATGATGCCAATGGAGGAATTATGCGACGTGTCATTTTGATCCGGCCGCGGCGTGATGGCCGGATTTTTGGCAAGGCGCCTGGCTCACCGTATACGTTGATGCGTCTCGCTTCGCTTGTGCCGGAGGAGATTCCTGTCGAAATCTGGGACGAAAACGTGCGCGACCTGCCGATGGACACGGTGCGTGAGGGCGATCTGGTCGGCATTTCGGCGATGACGGTCGATATCGACCGCGGCGAACGCATTGCCCGCCGCGCCATGAAGCAGGGGGCCGGGGTGGTGGTCGGCGGCGTTCATGCCACCCTGCTGCCCGACCATGTGCAAACCTTTGCCCACAGCACAATGGTGGGCGAGGGGTATTTCACCTGGCAGCAGTTGCTCCAAGACTTTGCCGCCGAGGGCATCAAGGGCATGAAGCCCGTTTACAAAGATGTAGAATGGGCCAACCTGGACGGCATTGCCCCTATCACCGACCGTGTCATCCAGATGATGGATGAACACAACAACTATTGGACTCCCTACCTGGAGATCACGCGCGGCTGCCCGCGCAACTGCTCCTTCTGCACCGCGATTCGCGTCAGCGGCCAGCGGATGCGCCTGCGTCCGGTCGAAGAGGTGGTGGACGAGATCCAGCGGCGGCGAATCAAGCGCTTTTTCCTCACCGACGACAACTTTGGGCTGAATTTTACGATTGCGCCCGACTATTGCGCCGAACTCTTTGAGGCCCTCGCCAAACTGCCACTGCAAGGCTGGACCTGCCAGTCGGAGATGAGCATTGCCAAACATCCCGAACTGCTGGAGATGAGCCGCGCAGCCCACCTCGACAAGCACTTTATCGGCTTCGAGAGCGTCAACCCCGACAACCGCCGGGAACTGGGCGGCAAGTCCAAAGGCGTGGCCGACAACGCGACCGAGGCGATCCGCAAGGTGCGCGCCACCGGCGTCGGCGTCGTGGGGCTGTTTGTCATGGGCTTCGACGAGGACACACCCGCGACCTTCCAAGCTATGTGGGATTTCATCCGCACCAGCGAATTGGACAGCATCAGCACGACCATGCTGACCCCCTTCCCCGGTACGCCCTTCCGCCGCCAGCTAGAGGAAGAAGGTCGCCTGCTCGATATGCCGTGGAGCACCTACGACACGGCGCATGTGACCTTCATCCCCAAGAACTTCACGGTGGAAGAACTGCGCAGCGCCTATGATTGGCTCTGTCGCAAGACCTACAGCCCCATGCAGATTGCGCGCCGCGGCATGCGCTCGCTCCTGCGCTATCCGCTGCGCGAGGCAGGCAAAAAGGCGTTCGGCAGTTTCAGCACCGACTACGGCTATCGCCGCACGTATGCCTATCGCAATGTATAAGCATCACGCCCAGACGTAACCAGTTAGCCACTAGAAACACCCAGGGGGAGCCGCTTGGCTCCCCCTGTTTTATATGCATGGCGACACAGCTAGGCGCGTGCTTTTTGGAACTGCTCCAACGCCTCCAGGGCCTGAGCCCCGTAGACCGTGGCAGGCCCGCCGCCCATCATCACCGCCACGCCAATTGTCTCCAGAACCTCTTCATAGCTGGCACCTGCCTCCAGTGCATCGTGTACGTGATAGGCGATACACCCATCACAGCGCACGGTAATGGCAATGCCTAGCGAAATGAGTTCTTTGACCTTTGTGCTGAGCGCGCCGTCGCGAATGGCCTCGCTGTGCAGCTGCTGAAAGCCGGACATGGTCTTGGGAATCGCCCGCCCAAGTTGCCCCATCAGCTTACGAAGCTGCTCGTAATACTCTGGGTAGTTTGTCTCTTGCATCGCGCGTCCTCCATGATACGTGGGGGGATATGTAGATAGGGTTTGCTACCCACATTGTCGCGGGCACGATGCATGATCGCTGTACCCAGCCATCCATTGAGCGGGCGTGCCGCCCGCCAAGACAGGATGGTCAGCGGAGGATAGCGGAGAAGCCTGGTTAGGATGCGGGTGCTTTTTGGGGCGGTTTGTTGCGTATCCGCTCCAGCCAAAGCAGGCCGCTGCCTGTAATCAGCCCCACTGCGGAGAAGATAATCCACGGCAGCGCGGGCATGGCCCGTGCTTGGCCCAGGTCGTAGAGCGCGCCGCCCGCGTAGTTGCCAATCCCGCCGCCCACAGCCAGCGCCAACATGCCCACGCCAAAATAGGAACCCAGCGCGTTGGGGTCGGCCAAATCCGCGGTCGCGGTCTGCTGGCTCGGCATGGCAAGCAGTTGGCCCGTGATAAAGATCGCCATGCAGCCCAGCAGCGCGAGTGTGGTGTGCGCCAGCGCCACCCCGCCCAGCCCAGCCGCCATCACCAACATGCCTATCCCCAGCATGGGAATCGACGGCAGCCAGCGCGACAAAAGGCTGACCAGCGGGACTTGCAGCACAATGCTCATGCCCGCGTTGAGCAGATAGATCCAGCCCACGACATCGACCGTGCCGCTGATGTCGGTGGCGCGCAGCGGGACCGCGACGGAAAACTGCACCCACATGAACCAGAGTCCCGCGGCCAACAGCGTGAAGGTCATAAAGGGGCGGTCATGCAAGGCCGCCTGCACCCCCGCGGCCAGTTTGTCATCCCGGCGCACCGTTGGGGGCGAAGGCAGCCAGATCGCCACCAAGAGAAAGGCGATCACATAGAGCGAAGCCGAGGCCAGCGCGACCCATTGAAAGCTGAAGCGCAGCAGGAAGGTTCCGGCCAATGGCCCGACCGCGGTGCCAATGCTGCTGGCCGCGCCCTGCAGCGCGAAATAGCGCGAGCGCGTCTCCGGCTCTGTCAACACAACGGCCGCGGCGCGGCCAGGCGACTCGAAAAGCGCGCCGCCAAACGCGGCGAAAAGCGCGCTCAGGAGCAGCAGGGGAAACGTATCGGCCCAGGCCATGAGCGCAAAGCCAAACGCGCGCAGCAAGACCCCGACGCAGATCAACCCTTTGACGCCGACGCGGTCGGCCCACATGCCGGTAAAGACGCCTAGCCCCTGCTGTGTGAATTGGCGCACTGCCAAAATCACGCCAATCGCAGCGGCAGCCCAGCCAAGCCGATCCACATAGTGCACCGCGATCAGCGGCACCACCATGACAAAGCCCGTCCACATGAGAAAATAATTGGCGAGCAGGATCATGAGTCCCTGGCGGCGAAGCGCAGGCGACAGCTCGCGCGCCATTGAAGGGGCAGTGTTGATCATGAGAACCAGTCATCTAGTGGGCAAGCAGCCCAAATAGATTGAAGCGGCAAGGTGCAGCACGTAGACCGCCGCGCCACAACAGTTGTTCGCACCAGTATGCCACAGCCCCGCGGCGCGCCAGGAAAAGCGAATGCCCCAGGGAAATAAATCCCTGAGGCATCCCGCCAGCACCCATTTCCTCAGCCAGATCGGGTGAAAAGCCAGATGGGGTAAAACCAGCCGCGGCCACAGGCCAGCCGCCTTATTCGGGCAGAATGATCTGCAAGAGCGTCTCGCCGTGGCGCGTCGTGGTGACCGTTGTCAGGCCCAACCCGCGCCATAAACGCAGCGCAGCGCGGTTGTCTGCGTCGATGCTGGCAACCAGACGGCGCAGCCGCATCTGCCGCGCCAACGGCCCCAGCCGCACAACCAGCGCACGACCGACCCCGCGCCCTTGAAAATCATCGCGCACCACCAGCGCCACTTCGGCGACCGTCTGGGGGTCAACGTCCTGATCCCCAGCAGCCGGATCAGCAGCCAGCACATAGGGGAGAACCCTGGCGGACGCATCGATACGCGCCAGCCGGGCCACGCCCACAATCGGCTTACCCGGCGCTTGCGCGTCGACCGCCACCACTGCGCCGCCCTGTGTTCGGTTGTCCACCGCGGCCAGTTTGTGGGCATGGGCGCGCTTTTGCTCTTCTGACAGATGATCGACGTTCATG
>CAZZNG010000216.1:0-9906 GCA_964655505.1 uncultured Litorilinea sp.
ACGTGCTGCCGTCTCGCTGTATAATGCAAATCAAATACCTAGGTCTTACAAGTCTATTGAATGGGAAGTTGAATGTCTGTCTCTCGTTTGCAAAATGAGTGGTTCGCCAACGTTCGCGGCGACCTGCTCTCGGGTACGGTGGTGGCGTTGGCGCTGATTCCGGAAGCCATCGCCTTTTCAATTATCGCAGGGGTTGACCCCAAAGTTGGTCTTTATGCGTCGTTCTGCATCGCGGTCGTCATTGCCTTTGTGGGGGGACGTCCGGGAATGATCTCCGCGGCTACCGGCGCAATGGCGCTGGTGATGGTCACGCTTGTGCGCGATCATGGCATGGAATATCTGCTGGCAGCAACAATCTTAACTGGTATTCTGCAAATTCTGGCTGGCATCCTTCGGCTAGGGTCGCTCCTGCGTTTTGTCTCGCGCTCGGTGATGACAGGTTTTGTCAATGCGCTGGCTATTTTGATCTTCATGGCCCAATTGTCGGAGTTTGACGGCGCGAGTTGGGTTGTCTACGCTATGGTCGCGACAGGGTTAGCCATTATCTACCTCTTTCCCTATGTGACGAAGGCTGTGCCGTCGCCCCTGGTCTGTATTGTGACCTTAACCGCCTTCAGCATCTTTATGGGGCTGGACATTCGCACCGTGGGGGACATGGGCGAACTGCCAAGCAGCTTCCCGCTGTTTCTGCTGCCCAACATCCCGCTGAACTGGGAAACACTGACCATCATCTTTCCCTATTCGGCCACGTTAGCGGTCGTGGGTTTGCTCGAATCGCTGATGACCGCGGCCATCGTCGATGACATGACCGACACGCCGAGCGCCAAGAACCAGGAGTGTACGGGCCAGGGCATTGCCAACATTGTCGCAGGTTTCTTTGGCGGCATGGCCGGATGCGCCATGATCGGACAGTCTGTTATCAATGTGAAATCCGGCGGGCGTGGGCGGCTCTCTACGTTGTTTGCAGGGGTCTTTCTGCTCTTTCTGATCTTGGTGCTGGGTGACTTAGTGCGCCAGATCCCGATGGCGGCGCTGGTCGCAGTGATGATCATGGTTTCGATTGGCACCTTTAACTGGTCTTCGTTGAAGAACCTGGCCGTTCATCCCAAGAGTTCTAGCCTGGTGATGATTGCAACGGTGGTGGTGGTTGTCTTGACGCGTGATCTCGCGCAAGGCGTCGGGGTTGGCGTGTTGATGAGCGCTATTTTCTTTGCGCGCAAAGTATCCCGGCTCTTGACGGTGGAGTCGGAGCTTGGGCAGGATGGCAATCAGCGAGTCTACAAGGTATATGGGCAGGTCTTTTTTGCCTCTGCCGACAAGTTTGCGGATGGATTTGACTTCAAGGAAGCGATCGAGCGCGTGGTGATTGATGTCACGCAGGCCCATTTCTGGGACTTAACAGCCGTGGCTGCATTGGACCGGGTTGTGCTGAAGTTCCACCGCGAGGGCACTGCGGTGGAAGTCGTGGGGATGAACGAAGCTAGCGCCACCATTGTGAACAAACTTGCCATCTATGATAAGCCGGGCGCGCTAGAACTGATGATGAAGAACTAACTACCCGTACCCTACGCTTCCGGCTCGCTGCGTGTGGTCATAAAGCCCCACGCCAGCAGGGCAAGAATGAGAATATGATAGACGATATCGGGCACGGTGCGCGGGCCGACGCCTATCGCAACCGTAAAGAGGCCAACCAATGTCCCCAGCAGGGCAAAGCCTTGGGCGATGAGGCCAATGCGTCGCGTCCACACAGGGCGGAGCCAGGTCAACAGTGCGCCGCCCAGCAGCACCACAGCAATGACGCTCTCGGCGGTCCCGGCGCGCCCGTGCTCGTAGCCTTCGAGCAGCACACCGAAGTGGATCAATGCTGCCAGGGCGAAGGTCGCCCCCTCAATCAACAGCAGCAGTCGAACTTTTCGAATCATCATGCACCTTCTTAGGTCAACACCGCTCCCCCGGCAACATCCAAGATCACACCGCTGATCCAGCCTGCGTTGTCTGACGCTAGGTACAGGGCGGCATGGGCAACGTCTTCGGGTGTGCCCAGCCGCCGGATGGGGTGCATCTCGACCAGCATCGGTTTTTGCTGGTCGGGAATCCGCTCTTGATTGCGCTCGGTCATAATCGTTTCCGGCGCAATACAGTTCACGCGAATGCCCGCGGGGCCTGCCTGTGCGGCAAGGTCTTGGCTCATGAGTTGAATGGCTGCCTTGGCCGCGGCATAGGGGATGGGCGAGTTGGGGTGCGGTCTGCGCGCTGCCGCCGATGAGATCGTGATAATGCAGCCGGATTGGCGTTGTTTCATGCCCGGCAGGATGCTTTTGATGGTCAAGAAGGTGGCTGTGACGTTGTTGTCGATGGACGCACGCCATCCCTCCTCGCTGATTTCTTCAAGCGGGCCGGGTTTGGTGTGACTGCCTCCCGCGTTGGCGACAAGGATGTCGATAGGCCCGAATGTCTCTTCGACTTGCCGACGCATCGCCTCGATCTCGTCGAATTGGGTCACGTCGGCCACCACTTGCACAGCCTGTCCACCGTTCTGTTCGATCTCGCTGCGCACGCGTGAAAGGGCTGTCGTGTCCCGCCCGTGGACCGCTACCTTGGCCCCTTCTTGGGCAAACAATCGGGCGATAGCCGCCCCGATGCCGCGCGAGCTACCGGTCACTAACGCAACCTTGTTGTCGAGAACTCCCATGCTTGATCTCCCTTATCTTTTATCCATCCACCGGCAGCCTGCTGTAAATGCGTAGAGGCTGCCATAAGCTTGGGGCTTGGCCTCTTTGCCAGTGTAACACACGGCACAAGTGCCCCGTTTAGACACTTGGCGTACCGTTGCGCACCGGCTGCGCGTCGATTGCTCGGTGAAATCTGCTCTTTGCAGCAAAGAGTTGGCATCGGGTTGTCGATTGGCCGCGTTTGTGCCACGATTGGGCAGCCCGTTTGTCCATTAAGCGAACTGTCCGCCAAATGTCAGCCGCGCGTCTTGCGGTTGCATGACCTGTGCTGCATGATCAAAGCGTTCGCAAGTTCTGCGTTTTCCAGGTTAACGCCGCGTGTTGAATATACGGGGTTGAATGCACGGAGCCATTCCGTAATACTTCCCATAGACGTGTGTCAGTTGGACAAGCAGCAGAAGGAGAAAAACAGGTGACGATTACCCATCGTATTGAAGGCACGACGCTGCCCGTTCTGATTGTCAACCTCAAGCCGGGCGAGCGCATCTATTCGTCTGCTGGCGGCATGAGTTGGATGTCGCAGCAGGTGGAGATGGACACCAATACCGGCGGCGGCTTGGGCAAGATGTTCAAGCGCGCCTTGGCGGGCGAGTCGCTCTTTGTGGTCGATTACTACGTCAACAGCGGTGAAGGCGAGGTTGCCTTTGCCGCCGAGTTCCCAGGCCAGATTGTGGAACTTGACCTGGCGAACGGCCAAGAGATCATTGTGCAGAAAGATGCGTTCATGTGCGCTGAGAAGGAAGTGGACATGGATATGCACTTCCGCAAGCGCTTGGGGGCTGGCTTGTTTGGCGGTGAAGGCTTTATCTTGCAGAAGCTGACCGGCCCCGGCATGGCCTTTGTCAACTTCGACGGTGAGATCGTCAAAAAGACGCTGGCCGCGGGCGAGGTGCTGCGCGTGGATACAGGCCATGTCGCCATGTTCGAGCCAACGGTTGATTTTGACGTGGAGATGGTCAAAGGCTTCCGCAATATTCTGCTGGGTGGGGAAGGGCTTTTCCTGGCGACGCTGCGCGGACCGGGCGCTGTTTGGCTGCAGACCATGCCCATGTCCAAGTTGGCCCAGCGCATCGCCCAGTTCATGCCGCAGGTGGGCGGCCAAGGCCAAAGTGGTGGCGCCAATATCAACTTGGGCCAACTCTTCAGCGGCCAATAGCCGTTCTCACTCGTTCGCCAGGCTAACGCCCTGGCGAAGTCGCGCTTGTGCCTATACACCCGTTGACATCAGTCAGCGGGTGTATTTTTTTGCCAGCCAATCGTGCTAACAGGCTTGACAAGCGTGCAGACGCGCCCTATTATAGTAGTTGCTATGACAGCTACTATAGTGCGGGTGGGGGAGGATCAAATACGGGGAGACAGGGAAGCTCTGTTGAGCGTGCTCTGTTCCACCCTGGGCACATACGATTCTGTGGTATGCAAGCTTGAGACGGAAAGCAGAATGAACATACATTCGCACGCTGTAGAGGACGCCCCGGTGGAAGCACCGGCATTGGCTCGGAGCACACGTCGGAATCTTTTGCGCGCGGTTGGACTGCTGGCGGCTGGCGGCGCGGTTGCTGGAGGTTATATTTCCGGCAAGAGGTCGGGAGCAGCGGCCATCTCCACAGTGGCAGCGTTACCGTCGATCTCAGTCGATATACCGCCGACAGCGACCCCCTGGCCGGCCAAACCGGTGGGAACTAGCCGGGTGGCGGCTGATCCCTCTGCGCTGCCTGGCCCTGTGGACTGGACGGAAGCAAGGTATCATCAAGTGACCCTGGAAGCGGTCGAAGTGGTCGCGGAGATCGAACCAGGCGTGACTTTCAACTATATGACCCTGGGCGGCCAGATACCCGGGCCAATGATCCGGGTGCGCCAGGGCGACACGATCGAGTTTACCCTCAGCAACCCAGCGGGCAACCTCATGCCCCACAACATCGATTTGCACGCCGTCTACGGCACGGGCGGCGGCGCGGTCGCCACCAACGCCGTGGCTGGGCAGACCAATGGCATGATCTTCAAAGCCATGTACCCCGGCGCGTTTATCTACCACTGTGCCGTGGCCGCCCTGGACTATCACATTAGCACCGGCATGTTCGGCATGATTCTCGTCGAGCCGCCGGAAGGGCTGCCGCCTGTGGATCATGAGTTCTACCTGGGCCAACACGAGATCTACACAGACCAAGCAGCAGGGGTCAAAGGTCACCACAATTTCGACTTTCAGGCAATGCTGCGTGAAGACCCAACCTATGTGCTGCTCAACGGTGAAAAATACGCCTTGACGCCCGAACGACGCGGCGGCATGAAGGTCAAGGTGGGCGAGACGGCACGCATCTTCTTTGTCTGTGGCGGGCCAAATCTGACCTGTAATCTCCACCCCGTGGGCAATGTTTGGACGAAAGTGTGGCGCGAAGGGGCTATCCTGAACACCCCGGAGCGTTATGTGCAGACGGTGGCCGTTCCGCCGGGCAGTTGTCTCATCGCGGAGATGGAATTTCCCGTGCCCGGTTCGGTCCAGTTGGTCGACCATGCCCTGTCGCGCGTGGTGAGCAAGGGAATGCTCGGCATCATCGAGGTAGAAGGCGAAGCCCGGCCCGACATCTTCAACCCAGACTTGCCCGGCGATCCCGCGCGTTGAGGACGGCGCAAGGCGTCTGTCCAGGGGCATGCACCATAGACGTGCACCATAGGCGCGCATCGTGGGCGAGAAAGCGGATAGGATGAGCAATTTCAGAAGGGCCGTTGCATCTTAGCGTTTGGCGTGTGTCATATCAAGTCAGGAGATTCTGATGCCAACCTACAAATATCTGATCGTCGGCGGTGGCATGGCCGCGGGCGCTGCGGTGGCGGGAATACGCGAACTCGATCCGGACGGCTCGATCGGGCTGATCGCAGGCGAGCCGCATCCGCCCTATAAGCGCCCGCCGCTCTCAAAGGGGCTTTGGAAAGGCGGCTCCGTGGACAGCATTTGGCTGGACACCCAAAAGCCGACTGTGGAGATCCACCTGGGACGCCGTGCGCAGCGGCTGGACCTGCAGAACAAGTGCGTCGTCGACGATCAAGGCCAGGAATATCGCTTCGATAAGCTTCTGCTGGCGACGGGCAGCACGCCGAGGCGTCTGCCCTTTGCCGACCTTAGCAGCGGCAAAAACGGCGAGGGGCGGGTCATCTACTATCGTACTTTGGCAGACTATGAACGCCTGCGCCGCCTTACTGACCGCGGCGCGCACTTTGCCGTGGTCGGCGGCGGGTTCATTGGCAGCGAGGTCGCGGCGGCTCTCAACATGGTGGATAAACAAGTGACGCTGATTCTGCGCGACGCGCGTATCGGCGCCAATCTCTATCCCCCCGACTTGGGTACGTACCTGAATGGTTACTATCGGGAGAAGGGGGTGGACGTGCAGGTAAAGACCACGCTGGTCGACATGCAGGCTCATGACGAGCAGGTGATCTTGCACCTGCAAGGCGTGGACGGCGCAGACGCCAGAGATCTGACGGTTGACGGGGTGGTCATTGGAATCGGCGTCGAGCCGAATGTCGATCTGGCCCGCGCGGCCGGGCTGGAGGTTGAGGACGGGATCGTGGTAGACGAATTCCTGCGCGCCGGTCCCCCCGATGTTTATGCCGCTGGCGATGTTGCGAACTTCTATGACAGCGCCCTTGCCAAGCGCCGCCGCGTCGAACATGAGGACAACGCCAACAGCATGGGACGGGCCGCGGGGCGCAATATGGCCGGGGCCGCAGAGCCGTACACACACGAACCGTTTTTCTATTCAGACCTGTTCGACCTGGGCTATGAGGCTGTCGGCGAGACCAATGCGAACCTGGAAACCGTGTCGGATTGGAAGGAGCCTTATCGCGAGGGGGTCGTGTACTATCTGCACGACGGGCGTGTGCGAGGCGTGCTGCTCTGGAACGTCTGGGAACGCGTCGAAGCGGCACGAGGCTTGATCCGCGAGCCTGGCCCTTTCCATCCGCAAGACCTGATAGGCAGGCTGTCCAGTTGATGCAGGTGATCGCCACATAAACCATACAGAGAGGGAACAGGCATTGTGTCTATTGACCTAAGCAGTGACCGCATCGCCAACGACTTTGTAGCCAACGACCTTATAACCAACGACCTTATGACCAGTGAGCATGACAAACTCGAACAGGTCATGCACTTGCACCGTCGCCAGGTCTCGGAGGGGCAATTGCTCAGGTTCGAGCGCTACATAGCCGAGATCTTCGCAGCCGCCGGACTTGATCTCAACACCCCGGCCACCGTCGACACGCCGCACCGCTACATTCGGGCATTATTTGATGCCACCGAAGGCTATGAAGGTGACCCCAAGCTGCTGAAGGTGTTCCAAACCGAATGTCGCGGCGGGCCAGACTGCCGCCTGAGTCAAGTGATTGAAGGCCCCATCCAGTTCTATTCATTTTGCGAACACCATGCGCTCCCCTTTTACGGCAGCGCCTATGTGGGCTACATTGCCCACGAACATATCATTGGCCTCTCTAAGCTGGCCCGGCTGGTGCGGATCTTTGCCAAGCGCTTTACGGTACAGGAGAGGATCGGCCAGCACATTGCCGATGCCCTGCAGGCCATGCTTGAGCCGCACGGCGTGGCTGTCTATCTGGAGGGCCATCACATGTGTATGCAGATGCGTGGCGTACGGGAGCCAGCGTCCTTGACACGCACCACCTACTGGCGGGGCAATTACGACAGCGATGCGGCGCTGCGCTCCGAATTCCTCACCGTCTGCGAATTGCGTAGATGATGTCTGCAAACGGGAGGGAGACTCGTCTTTGCGCTAGCGCAAAGACCGATAGCCACAATCGATGGTAAGGTGAAGGATAAAGCCATTGAACAGTAGCGGGGCGGACGCTTCGCGCTTTCGTCCAATGGAAGGAGCGAAACTCGCTCAACCACTCAAATAGAAAGCCACTCATATAGAAAGGTCGTCTCGCATGCAACCCAGGATTTCCTATTCAGCTGTCGCGCCAGGCGCTGGACAGGCCATGATGGCGCTTGAAAAGTATGTGGCTCAGAGCGGTCTGGAACGCCCTCTGATCGAATTGGTGAAGCTGCGCGCATCGCAGATCAATGGCTGTGCATACTGCATCGACATGCACACAAAGGATGCGCGAGCCGCCGGGGAGAGCGAACAGCGGCTCTACGCGCTGACTGCCTGGCGAGAAACGCCCTTCTACAGCGAGCGTGAGCGGGCAGCGCTCGCTTGGACCGAAGCAGTGACGCTCATCGCCGACGGACATGTCCCCGACGAGGTCTATGAGCAAGCACGCACGCAGTTTAGCGAGAAAGAACTGGTCGATCTGACGATGGCAGTGATCGCCATTAACGGGTGGAACCGCTTGGCAATCAGTTTTCGAACTGTGCCCGGCACCTACCAGCCCACCCGAAGACACACAGAGCGAGAAGTGGAGCGCGCATAACATGGCTGAATCACTCTATCCCGCGGCAACCAGGGAACTGTCGAGCAAGCGTGCGTCTCTCGCGCCGGAGACGCATGATGCGTTTGTGGCCTTTAGCAGACAAGTCTTTGCCGATGGCGCGCTCCCCGAAAAGATAAAACATCTGATTGCGGTCGCTGTGGCGCATACCACCCAGTGCCCCTATTGCATCCGCGGCCATACCAAGCAAGCACTGCGCCACGGGGCAACCCAGGAGGAAATCATGGAGGCGATCTGGGTGGCGGCAGAAATGCGCGCCGGTGGCGCTTATGCACATGCTGCACTCGCCATTGACACCATGGAGAGCATGGAGGAAAGGCACAGCGTGGAGAAAAGCAAGGTTGGGTAAGCGCATGGTGCGCGCCGCGCTGGGCTAGCGGCTTGTCAGATCCGCCGCAGGAGTCGCAACGGGAGGAGCGATGCCGTGATTCAGATTAAGCGTGCCTACGATCCGGCTGGGCCAGACGATGGGGTCCGTTACCTGATCGACCGCCTCTGGCCGCGGGGCATCAAGAAAGAAGCGCTACAGGTCGACCATTGGCTCAAAGAGGTCGCCCCCAGCGATGACCTGCGCCACTGGTTCGGCCACGATCCGGCCAAGTGGGAGGAATTCCAGAAGCGATACTTCGCCGAATTGGACGCTCATCCTACGGCTTGGCAGCCTCTGGTGGACGCTGCGCGCCAGGGCAATATCACGTTGCTGTATGCGGCGCGCGACACGGAGCATAACAACGCCCAGGCGCTCAAGGTGTATCTGGAAGAACGTCTTGCCGGCTAGCGCAAAGATAGGGCCGGTCTACTGTTGTGCAATGGACTGTGCAATGGGCAGGGGCGCGTCTGCGCGCCCCTGTCTGAACGCCGCCATTTGTTCTGTAGAACTTACCATTTCGCGCTGGGTGCAAACGCCTAGGGCATTGACTGCTGAATTTTACGCTGATAGGCCGCGTTGAGCTTCACCAGCAATCCCTCTAGATCGTTTAATTTGCAGTGCACGGTTGCTTCGTCCAGCCGGATGATCTGCACGGTCGGGCCGCAGTGGGTGACCGGATCAAAGTCATGCTCCTGAAAGATTGACCTCGCCTCCGGCACGGCGGCCAACACCTCGGCAATGGTCAATCCGCCGTGAATTGGCTCCTGACTCGGCTCCTGAATCGTCTCTGTGGCCTCCACCGGGGGCGATGTGCGCGCGTCGTACATAGTCTCTTGCATCCTCTCCACGTTATCTGTTCGTGCTCGCAAGCCTCCATGCGTCATCACTATATCCGTTGCAGGCCAGACGATCTTTGTGCTGGCGCAAAGATCGCGTGCATTGCCTCAATTATTTTGAGTGATCCACACGCCCAAATTGTGGTATACTCAAGTGCTTTAATGTCTCTTCTGTCTGGTGCGTTTCCTCTCTCGTCTGCCAATACGGCGCTCGCATTAAATCGGCTCACAAGGGTTTCCCGCGCTTCCGGAAGTGGGTATTGCTGGTAAGCACGACGTGCTGTCGTATCACTTCGTAACCTCTCTCCACATGTTCCTATTTCGCTCTCTGAGATGAGTGCTCTAAGCAGCCCTCGCTGATTCGTTTTCTCACTCAACAATAGCGTAGGTCATGGTGTAGAAAGTAGACACGTAGGTCGTGGAACTGGCGACGATCCTCTTTAACCTGTTGGCGACGGGCGCTTCGCTTTGGCTTGGGTTCTATATTGTTACCCGCAGTCCGCAAAGCCAAATCTCCTGGTTAGCAGCCGTT
>CAZZNG010000217.1:0-9889 GCA_964655505.1 uncultured Litorilinea sp.
GCAGCGACGACCCGGCCTTGCTGGACCTGTACCTGGTGGACAGCCAACTTGTGCCGGATGTGCCCAATGTGCCCTATGTGCCGAGCGAGTCGCTGGCGAACAAGACCTTTCTGCCTCTGCTGCGCGGGGGCGATGTCGTCAGCCGCGCCAGCCTTGTAGCGGAGGGGCGCGGGCGGTTGCTGGAGGTGTATCTCACCCGCATCGGCCAAGAGGATGTGTCGGTAGCGGCGGACACGGCGATAGCGCGGTTGGTGCGCACGACCGACACCTCGGCTGACTTCAACCCGCCCAGCACCGACTCATCGGGCCTGGCCTATGTGCCCAGCCGCAACCGGCTCTTGATGAGCGACAGCGAGATCAATGAGATAAGTGACCTGTATCAGGGCGTGAACGTGTGGGAGATCACGCTGGACGCGGTGATCCAGGCGACCTACACCACGGACCCGGGCGTCTCGAATGAGCCGACGGGGCTGGCCTATGCCGAGTCACGCGGCCCGAGCGGGAACCCACACCTATTTGTCTCGGATGATACAGGCCCGCGCGAGGTCCTTGTGGTGGATCTGGGCGCGGACGGGGAGTTCCGCACAGCCGACGATGTGGTCACTTCCATCAATTTCGGCGATATGAACCTGTCTTGGACTGCCGACCCGGAAGGCGTGGCCTATGACAGTTGGAATGATCAGGTCGTTGTCATTGATGGGATCAACCAGGAAGTCTACGTTATCCATCCTGGCTCGGATCAGCTCTTCGGCACGGCGGACGACACAATGGTTCATTTTGACGTAGGCTCGGCGCCGCTTGGCCTGAACGACCCAGAGGGGATCGAGTTTGATTCGGACAACGGCCATCTCTATATCTTGGGGCGCAACAAGATTGCCGAGACGTTGATGGATGGAACGCTGGTGCGCTTCATCGACATTGGGGCCATTCCCAGCGGCAACATTGCGGGCATTGCCAAAGCGCCGCCTTCTACCTTTGATGCCACCCACCCCAACGACATCTATCTCTACATCTCGGATCGCGGGGTGGACGAGGGCTTCGACGGCAGGCTCTATGAAATTGGGGTGGAGCCGCTTGCATCGAGCCAGAACGCACCGGTGGTGAATGCCGGGCCGGATCAGAATCTGTCGGGCACGCTGGTGGCGACGCTCAACGGCTCAGTTACTGACGATGGGCTGCCCGACCCGCCCGGTAAAGTCACCACCCAGTGGATCCTGCAGTCTGGCCCGGGCACAGCGGCCTTTGACGACGTCAACGCGCTCAATACGAACGTGACCTTCTCGACGTCGGGTGTCTATGTGCTGCGCCTGTTTGCATCGGACGGTGAATTGTCCGGTTCCGACGAGGTGACCATTCTGGTCGATGTGACGCACACGCCGCCCGTGGTCAATGCTGGCCCCGACAAGACCGTCGCCATCAACGCTGCGGTCCAGTTGAACGGCTCAGCCAGCGACGATGGGCTGCCCAACCCGCCGGGCAAACTGACGACGACCTGGAGTATGCAGACCGGACCGGGCACGGTGACCTTTGCCAACGCCAACGAGCCGACGACCACGGCCACCTTCTCGGAGGTCGGCTTGTATGTGCTGCGGCTGACGGCCAACGACGGCCAGTTGAGCGCCTTTGACGATATGACGGTTACGGTGACGCTGCCTCCGGGCTACCAAGCCATTGAGCGGCAGATCAGCGCCAACAGCGACGACGCGGAAGAGCGCGGGGGAACTCAGAACGGGACGACCATTACCTATGGCGACCTGGAGATGGTGTTTGACAACGGCGCGAACCAGACCGTGGGGCTGCGCTTCAACAACATCACCATTCCCAAGGGGATGACTATCGCGCGCGCTTACATCCAGTTCTCGCTGGACGAGCCGGAAAGTGGCCCAACGAGCTTGACGATTCAGGGGCAGAAATCGCCCAATGCGGCCACGTTTAGCAGCTCTGGCAACCCGAACTTTAACATCACAAACCGCCCGCGGACGCTCACATCTGTCGCGTGGAATCCGCCTGCGTGGGCCGGGCCGGTCGGCACAGCCAACGGCGCGCAGCGTACCCCGGACCTCACCGCAGTGGTGCAAGAGATTATCAATCAGCCTGGATGGGTGAGCGGCAATTCGTTGGCGTTCATCATCTCCGGCACAGGCGAGCGGGTCGCGGTCGGCCATGATGACAATCCGGAACAGGCGGCCAAGCTGTATATCGTGTTCAACCCGACGCTGCCAGGCAATCAAGCGCCGGTGGTGGACGCAGGCGTGGCGCAGACTGTGACGCTGCCTGCCGGTGTAACGCTCAACGGCATCGTTACGGATGATGGGCTGCCCAACCCGCCGCACGTGGTGACGCCGACGTGGCAGATGGCTTCAGGCCCCGGCACGGTTACCTTTGCCAACGCCAACGCGGTGAACACGACGGCGACCTTCTCGGCAGCGGGGACCTATGTCCTGCGCTTGATCGCAGAGGACGGCCAACTCATTGGCTCCGACGTGGTGACCATTACGGTGCATCCAGAGAACCAACCGCCAGTGGTGGATGCAGGCATCGCGCAGACTGTGACGCTGCCCGCGCCGGTGAATCTGAACGGTACCGTCACCGATGACGGCTGGCCGCAGCCGCCGGGTATCGTGACGACAACGTGGGAGATGGTTTCTGGCCCCGGTATGGTCACCTTTACCAACGCCAACGCGTTGACTACAACAGCGGGCTTCTCGGCAGCGGGAACCTATGTGTTGCGGCTGACCGCGCACGACGGCGCACTGACTGCCTCTGACATCGTGACGGTGACGGTGAATCCAGCTACGCCGGACAATCAAGCGCCGGTGGTGGACGCAGGCGTGGCGCAGACTGTGACGCTGCCTGCCGGTGTAACGCTCAACGGCATCGTTACGGATGATGGGCTGCCCAACCCGCCGCACGTGGTGACGCCGACGTGGCAGATGGCTTCAGGCCCCGGCACGGTTACCTTTGCCAACGCCAACGCGGTGAACACGACGGCGACCTTCTCGGCAGCGGGGACCTATGTCCTGCGCTTGATCGCAGAGGACGGCCAACTCATTGGCTCCGACGTGGTGACCATTACGGTGCATCCAGAGAACCAACCGCCAGTGGTGGATGCAGGCATCGCGCAGACTGTGACGCTGCCCGCGCCGGTGAATCTGAACGGTACCGTCACCGATGACGGCTGGCCGCAGCCGCCGGGTATCGTGACGACAACGTGGGAGATGGTTTCTGGCCCCGGTATGGTCACCTTTACCAACGCCAACGCGTTGACTACAACAGCGGGCTTCTCGGCAGCGGGAACCTATGTGTTGCGGCTGACCGCGCACGACGGCGCACTGACTGCCTCTGACATCGTGACGGTGACGGTGAATCCAGCTACGCCGGACAATCAAGCGCCGGTGGTGGACGCGGGCGCAAACCAGACCATTGTCCTGCCTGCCGGTGTAACGCTCAACGGCATCGTCACGGATGATGGGCTGCCCAACCCGCCGAGCGTGGTGACGACGACGTGGCAGATGGTTTCTGGCCCTGGCACGGTTACCTTTGCCAACGCCAACGCGGTGAATACGACGGCAAACTTCTCGGCAGCGGGGACCTATGTGCTGCGGCTGACCGCAGAGGACGGCGAACTCGTTGTCTCCGATGTGGTGACTATCACGGTGCATCCAGAGAACCAACCGCCGGTGGTGAATGCAGGCGCGGATCAGACCATTGCCCTACCTGCTGCCGCAACGCTGCAGGGCAAGGTGACAGACGATGGATGGCCGCAGCCGCCGGGCAAGCTTCAGACCCTTTGGACTGTGGTTTTGGGGCCGGGCACGGTCACGTTCGACCAAGCGGACGCGCTGGAGACGACGGCCAGCTTCTCGACGGATGGGGTGTATATCCTGCGCCTGACCGCGAACGACGGCAAGGCGAGTGCCTTTGACCTGGTGACCATCACGGTGCATCCAGAAAATCAAGCGCCGACCGTGGACGCGGGCGCGGATCAGACCATTGTCTTGCCTGCGGACGCACACTTGAACGCGACGGTGAACGATGACGGGTGGCCCAAGCCGCCAGGCAGCATTTCGGCCAGTTGGAGCAAGGTGTCGGGGCCGGGCCAAGTCACCTTTACAGCGGACAAGGCTGTGGATACAACCGCCAGTTTCTCGGCAGCGGGGACCTATGTGCTGCGCTTGACCGTGACTGACGGGGAGGCCACTGTCACCGACGATGTCACCATTACGGTGCATCCCACAGGGGAAGAGCCGGTGGTGGATGCCGGGCCGGATCAAACGATTATGCTGCCTGCTGAGGCTGTGCTTGACGGGACAGTCGTCGACGATGGATGGCCGCAGCCGCCAGGCAAGGTCACGGTCAGTTGGCACAAGCAATCCGGGCCGGGCGATGTGACCTTTGGCAATGCGAACGAGGCGCAAACGACTGCAAGCTTCTCGGCCCCTGGCACCTATGTGCTGCGCTTGGAGGCTTATGACGGCGAGTTCACATCGTCGGATCTGGTGACGGTCGTCGTGCATCCGGCCAATCTAGCGCCGACCGTGGACACGGGGGGGAGTCAGACGATCGTGGTGACGGATACGATCGTGTTGCAGGCTACCATCGATGACGATGGGCTGCCGAACAGCACGCTTACGGTTAGCTGGAGCGTGATATCCGGCCCAGGCACGGTTACGTTTGGCGACCCCAACGCTGCGACAACGACGGTGAACTTCTCGAAGAGCGGCGAGTATGTGCTGCGCCTGACTGTCAGCGACGGTGATCAAGAAACCCATGATGACATCACCGTGACGGTCCTGGAGCCTGCCGAGCCGCCGCAACAGCGACTCTTCTTGCCGGGGCTGTTTAGCCCATCTACCGACAAGTAGTTCAGGCAACGAGTAGTGAAGGGCGCGCCCGCTGAAGTCTGGAAGGGGCATGGCTTCGGCGGGCGCGGTCCGGGTGTCGGTCGCCAATCGAACGGGAGAATATGGCATGAGCCACGATTCATATGACAGCGACGCTACCATGATTGATACAGCGATGGATGCAGAACACGAGATCCACCCGATCCAGGAGGTTCACTTGATCCAGGAGGCCGGCGCGATTCAGGTGGAGGAACTGTCCAAGCCGCGCATCCATCGAACCGCGGAGGTGTCCAGCTTGGCCGAGATCGGTCTGGGGACTTGCATCTGGAATAACAGCCAGGTGCGCGAATACGCCCGGATCGGCATGCACTGCAACTTGGGCAAGGATGTCTATATCGACTTCTCAGTGGAGATCGGCGACAACGTGAAGATCCAAAACGGTGTCTCTGTCTACCACGGCACGACGCTCGAATCGAATGTGTTTGTGGGGCCTGGGGTGATCTTTACCAATGACAAGCGCCCGCGCGCCACAACGCCCGATGGCGAGTTGAAGGGGGTGGACGATTGGGTGGTGGGCGAGATCCGTGTCTGCTACGGCGCTTCGATTGGAGCCGGGGCCATCATCTTGCCCAATGTACGCGTAGGGCGCTATGCCATGGTCGGTGCGGGGGCGCTGGTCACCCATAACGTGCCTGATTTTGCCCTCGTTCTTGGCACACCCGCGCGCCAATGCGGCTATGTCTGTATGTGTGGCAGCAGGCTCGCCGAGAACGAAACCGGCCTTGTTGTCTGTGCGGACTGTTTTAGACAGTACCAGTTGATAGGGGATGAACGTGATCGCCATCTCGAAGCCCTACATTGGTGATGAAGAAAAGAACGCTGTCCTGGAAGTCCTTTCTTCGGGGCAGTTGACCCAGGGGCCGCGCACCGCGCAGTTCGAAGAGCAGTTTGCGGCCATGTGCGGCGTGAAACATGCCGTAGCGGTCGCATCGGGCACGGCTGCCCTGCATCTGGCGCTGCTGGCCCATGACATTGGCCCTGGGGATGAGGTCATTACAACGCCGTTTACATTCATCGCAACGGTGAGCGCCATTCTGTTGACCGGCGCGCAGCCCGTCTTTGTGGATATTGACGAGGAGACATTCAACATCAATCCGGAATTGGTCGAAGCGGCCATTACGGAGCGGACAAAGGCCATCATTCCGGTTCATTTATACGGCCATCTGTGTGACATGCCGCGGTTACAGGCGATTGCCGAGGCATACAAGCTGCAGATCATCGAAGACGCGTGCCAAGCGTTCTTGGCGACCTACCAGGGGCGGCCTGCGGGCAGCTTTGGCACAGGCGCTTTCAGCTTCTATGCCACCAAGAATTTGATGACCGGCGAAGGGGGCATGATCACCACCAACGACGACGAGATCGCCCACCGCTGCCGCCTGCTGCGCGCCCACGGTATGAGCAAGCGCTATCACCATGAGCGCTTGGGGTTCAACTATCGCATGGGGGAGATGCAGGCCGCGCTCGGCCTTGTGCAGTTGAGCCGGATTGCCGGTTTTACGGAGAAGCGGCGGGAGAATGCGGCGTTCTATAACGCGCATATCGAGTCGGTCCGCACCCCCGTTACACAGCCCGATTATGGGCATGTTTGGCATCAGTACACGGTCCGGATCAATGGAACTCGTTCACGCGACGCGTGTATGGCGCAGTTGAACGACGCCGGTATTGGCACAGGTGTCTATTATCCCATTCCGGCCCATCAGCAGCCGTTCATGCGCGGGAAGGCCGCGGCGGCGCGGCTGCCGGTGGCTGAGAAGATGGCGAGTGAAGTGTTGTCGTTGCCCGTCCATCCGCAGCTTTCCAGACAAGAGTTGGCGCATATTGTGACGGAGGTAAACAAGCTATGACAACCGTTGCAGTCGTTGGTGTGGGATCAATGGGGAAGAATCACGCTCGTGTCTATCAAGAGATGCCCAATGTGGATCTGGTAGGGGTTGCCGATCAGAACTACGCAATCGCCCAGAGCGTGGGGGATCTCTACCGTGTGCCTGCTTATTGCGATTATCGTGATCTGCTGGAGCGAGAGCGGCCCGAAGTGGTGTCGGTTGTTGTGCCGAGCAAGGCGCACCATCAGGTTGCATATGATCTGCTGGCCGCGGGCTGTCATGTGCTGGTCGAGAAGCCGCTGGCCGCGACGTTGGAAGAGGCCAAAAGCTTGATCGAGCAGGCGGACCGCATGAACCGCGTGCTCATGGTCGGCCACATCGAACGCTACAATCCCGCCATTATCGAATTGAAGCGCCGGCTTGATGCAGGCCAGCTGGGGCGAATTTTCCAGATTTATGCGCGGCGCATTGGCCCTTTCCCGGCGCGTATCAACGACGTGGGCGTCATCATGGACTTGGCAACCCACGATCTGGACATCATGCGCTACCTGACCGGGAGCGAGGTGGTACGTGCCTATGGCGAGGTCAGCAGCCAACTGCATCCTCCCTTTGAAGACATGTTCGCCGGGATGCTGCGCTTTGCCAACGGCATCGTGGGCATGCTTGAAATCAACTGGCTCACGCCACGCAAGATCCGCGAGCTTTATGTATCGGGCGAGCGGGGCATGTTCTGTGTGGACTACATCACCCAAGATCTGCGCTTCTATGAAAACGCAGAGGCCAACGGGGACGATTGGACGACATTGAGCCTGCTGCGGGGTGTCAAAGAAGGGTCAGAGATTCGCTTTGCGATTGATAAGCGGGAACCGCTGCGGCTGGAGTTGGAGGCGTTTATCGACCAAGTGCAGGGGCGCAGCACGTCGGCAGCCAATGGCCGCGATGGACGTGCGGCCATGGAGTTGGCAACGCTCTTCCTCGATGCAGCCAGAACGAGCACAGTCCAACGCTTAGAGCCTATGGTGCAGAACGTTTGGTCTGTGACAATGGATGTGAACGGCGATTAATGGAATGGGCAAGTTGTGTGGAGCAAGGTCGATGTGAACGCTCTAATCCGAGGGCCATGCGGTCATTAGGAGTCGGTCCGAAGTTCACAAAACGAGGTATATAGAACGATGTCGGAAGCAGAGATCGGCCATGTTGCAGAGGTGGCTGGCCTTGCATCAGATCCCATCTACCTGGTGATAAAGCGCCTGCTCGATATCACGATTTGTGTGGCAGCGCTTCTGTTCTTACTGCCCATTATGGTGTTGGTTGCCTTGGCAATCGGGATCGATTCTCCCGGTCCATTCTTGTACGTGCAAACGCGGGTGGGGAAGAACGGGCGGCTGTTTCGGATGTACAAATTCCGCACGATGGTGGCGAACTACGACAGCAGCGAAGACCGCAAATACATGGCCGACTACATCGCAGGGCGGGTGACGCCAAAGACCGGCGTCAATGGGGAAACGACGTTCAAAGCTGTGCGCTCCATGCATGTGACGCGGGTCGGGCGGCTGCTGCGAATGTCGAGTCTGGACGAGCTGCCACAGATTTGGAACATTCTGCGCGGGGATATGAGCCTCATCGGCCCCCGTCCGAATGTACCGTGGGAGGTTGAACAGTATACCCCGACTCAACGCCAGCGGCTGCTTGTCCAGCCGGGGCTGACCGGCTTGGCGCAGGTGCGGGGGCGCAGCAAGCTGACATTCGATGAGATCGTGGCGTACGACTTGGAGTATATCCGCCATCAGAGCTTGAAGCTTGATCTGCTCATTCTCTGGTGGACGCTCATCAAGGTATTGGATTTTCGCGATGCAGGCTAATGGTATGGAGATCAGGTTCGCGGGGCATAGGGAGCGGTAAACGATGCGGGTTGTGCAGCAGCTAGACGAAGCGTTATGGCGACAGTATGTGGAGGAGAATCCGCTTGGAAATATTTTTCACACGCCTGAGATGTACCGTGTCTTTGCCCAGACGAAGGGCTATCGACCCGCGTTGTGGGCCACGCTCAGCGATAGCGGGGAGCCGCTGGCGTTGATGCTGCCCGTGCGCATTAGTTTGATGAATGGCCCCGTGCGCCGCTTCGTCTCGCGCGCGGTGGCCTATGGCAGCGTGCTGTGTAATGCGGACGCGGCCGGCCATGAGGCGCTGGCCTGTCTGTTGCAGACGTACCGCGCCGCGGTGGGCCGGTCGATCCTGTTTACCGAGTTGCGCAACTTGGTGAACCTGGCGTCTGTGCAGCCAACGCTGCGCGCACACGGCTTTGTCTATGAGGATCACCTGAACTACTTGATCGACTTGGAACAGCCTAAGGAACGCATCTGGCAGAAGGTCAGCCGCCGCACGCGCAGCTATATTCGGGCGGGCCAACGCCGCGATGAACTCTGCATTCGCGAGGTAGACAGCCAGGCGTCGCTGCGCCAAGCCTACGACCTGCTACGCAAGACCTATGCCAATGCACGGGTTCCGCTGGCAGATATTTCGCTCTTTCGGGGCATTTTTGACGTGCTGCGCCCGCGGCGGATGGCGCGCATCAGCCTTGTCTATTGGCAGGATGTGCCCATCGCCACCTCCTTCGACCTGCTTTACAAGGGGGTCGTCTACTACTGGTATGGCGGGATGGATCGGGCGTTCGGGTCGCTCCACGCCAGCGAACTGCTGCGTTGGCATGTGATCGAGTGGGCGATTGACAACGGGTACCGCGTCTTTGATTTCGGCGGCGCGGGCCGCCCGGACGAGGCGTACAGCGTGCGCGACTTCAAGGCCAAGTTTGGGGGCGACCTGGTGAACCTGGGGCGCAGCGCCTATGTCCATTCTCCTGGCCTCTTGAATTTGAGCAAGCGCGGCTACGCGGTGTATCGCCGCTTCCTGGCCGCGGCCAATCGATCCGTGGAAGCGCAGTCGCCGGTTTGACCGGCCTGTTCAACCCTTTGCAGAACAACCGTCGCAAGACGAATGAGGATCGCCGGTGAGCAAGCGTAACAGCAGCCCAAAGACAAAGCGTCACTGCATGGTGGTTCATGCCTACTATCCGCTGGGGGAAACACGCGTCGAGCGCGAAGCCCTGGCCTTGATCGATCATGGCTATGAGGTGGATGTGATCTGCCTGCGGGATAGCGGCGA
>CAZZNG010000218.1:0-8269 GCA_964655505.1 uncultured Litorilinea sp.
TCGCAACGCTGGCCGCGCTGGATGCGCTGGATGTGGAGGTGATCTACCGCGTGCAGCGCGTTTACAATGGCATTGCCGTGCGTGTACCGGCTGATCAGGTGGCCGCGCTGGCGGATCTGCCCGGGGTGAAGGCTGTCCATCCACTCATCGCCAAGACGCCGAGCAACGCGCAAGCGGTGGACCTGGTCGGCGCGCCCCAGTTGTGGCTCGGTGAGTCGATCAGCTTGACGGGCAAGGGCGTCTCCATCGGCATCATCGACACCGGCATCGACTATCTACATACCATGTTTGGCGGGCCGGGCACAGGCTATACTGAGAACGACCCGACCGTGATCACCGACAGCAACGCGTTTCCCTCATCCAAGATCGTGGGCGGGTATGATTTTGTCGGCGACGACTACAACGCCAACGTTTCATCGCCCCAATATCAACCTGTGCCCCACCCCGATCCAGACCCGCGTGATTGTTACGGCTTTGGGCACGGCACACATGTGGCAGGCACAGCCGCGGGCTACGGCGTCAACAGCGACGGCACGACCTATTCCGGCCCCTACAGCGCCACGCTTGATCTCAGCGCCATGCGCATCGCGCCGGGTGTTGCCCCTGAGGCGTCGCTCTATGCGCTCAAGGTTTTTGGCTGTTCCGGCAGCAGCGAGGTGGTGGATCTGGCAATTGAGTGGGCTGTCGATCCCAACCAGGACGGCGATCTGCGCGACCATCTGGACGTGATCAACCTGTCGCTTGGCTCGAACTTCGGCGATACCTATGACGCGACCAGCGTGGCCGCGGAAAACGCCGCCCGCGTGGGCGTTGTGGTGGTGGCGTCGGCGGGCAATGCGGGCGATGTACACTATGCCATGAGCAGACCTGGCGTCGCGCCAGGCGTGATTGCTGTGGGGGCTTCGACCATGCCCGGCCAGGGCGGCAACCCCAATGAAGGCGTTGCCTCTTTTTCCGCGCGCGGGCCGCGCCGCGGAGCCAATTGGCTCAAGCCGGACATCGTCGCGCCGGGGCAGGATATCTTCTCCGCGCGGCAAGGAACCGGCTCGTTCGGCACAGCCAGTTCGGGCACGTCTATGGCCGCGCCCGTGGTTACAGGGGGCATGGCGCTGCTGCGCCAAGTGCGGCCCGCGGTAGGCATACCGGGCTGGTCACCGGCTGAACTCAAGGCATTGGTCATGAACACCGCGGCCTATCCGCTGGCCGATGCGAACGGCAACACCTACAGCCTGCTGCGCGCGGGCGCGGGACGGATCGACCTGCCCGCGGCCCAGGCCGCCCACCTGATCGCCTTTGACATGGAGAACCCGGAGCAAGTCAGCGTCAACTTTGGGCTGGTCGAGGTGCTGGGGCGCACGACGACCGTACGCATGATCCAGCTTAAAAACAAGGCGAGCGACCCGATCCGCGTCACCGTGAGCTATACCAACGTGCGCACCATGCCCGGTGTCACGCTCGAAGTGGCCGAGGGGCAGGTGATCGATGTGCCTGGCTTCGGCTACGCCAGTGTCCCCGTAACGCTCACGGCTGTGGCCGGAGCCATGCAGCGTGTGCATGACCCCGTGCGCAACACTGATGAACCGCTGTCGCTGCCGGGGTTGGATGAGGTGAGCGGCTATGTAGTCTTTGCGCCCGTCCAAGTTGGGCCGGACGACCCGCCCAACCATCCGGCTGTCCATGTACCGGTCTATGCTGTGCCGCGGCCTGTCTCCCAACTGGAGGCGATCTCCGCACCCATCCGCCTGGGCGACGCGCCATCCGGCACGATCACGCTGCCGCTCATCGGCCAGGGTATTACCGGAACCAATCCGCCGACGACCACGGTCTCGCTGGCCGGGGTCTTTGAACTGCAACACAGCAGCCCACCCTTGACCGCAGTGCCCAGCGGCGATCCTGTGCTGGAGCGCTATGCCAACGCCGACCTTTATCACGTCGGGGTGGCAGGGCCGGTGGCGGTAGATGACGTACAGATGATCTACTTCGCCGTCACAACCTATGGCATCCGCTCGACGCCCCATGAAGTGATCTTCCAGATCCAACTGGATACGGATGGGGACAATCTGCCCGAATTTGTGCTGTCCAACCGGGATCGAGACTATGCGCTGCTGTTGGGGTTAACAGTATCGGACGATTTTGTGGGCGTGCTGGAGCCGTATAACAACGCGGCGCGGATGATCCAAGGGCCGCTCAACGTCTACCCGCCCGAAGTGTACGACACGCGCCTCTTTGCCAGCAATGCCATTATTCTGCCCCTGCGGCTGGAAGACTTGGGCGACGCATCCCATCAGTTGCATTACCGGGTGCGTGCCTTTAGCCGCGACGTGGACAACGGCGCAACCCTGGACGCGCTGATCGACCAGACGCCGTGGCTCGTCGCCGACTGGACCCACGGCACGGGCTTGCTGCAAGCGCCGCCTGTGGTCCCGGTCGAGCCGGGCATGACCTTGACCATCCCGTATGTGCATCACGCGCTGGCGCAGCGGCGCACCCAGGGCATCCTGCTGCTCTACCTGCACAACCAGAGCGAGAACCCCTCCCAGGTTGTGCCGTTGGAACTGGGCTGGCCCCACAATCTCTATCTGACGCCGCTACATAAGCCGTAATCGCTGTGTAATCTTCTGTGTGATCTTTGGTAGATTCTTTGGTGTTGTGGCTCAGGCGTGCTTGCGCCGAAAGGCGACAGTATACGCGCGCAGCGCGTCCTCTGCGTTCAGATCGTGGGTGTGGGCCAGCGCCACAAGCTGCCAGAGCAGTTGGCCCAAGCGTTCGGCGGAGGCATCCGCCGCCAGCAGATCGGCCAATTGGGGATCGGCTTGTGCGGCTGCCGCGCGGTCGAACAGCCCAGCTTTGGATGCCTTCTTTTGCAGCACGCGCGCTTTTTCCAGCGCGGGCAGGTGCGCGGGGATGCCTGCCAGTGGATCGTCGGTGCGTTGGCCCTTGGCTGCTTTCTCCTGCGCCTTGATCTGGTCCCAACTCTTGACGATCTGATCCACGTTGTTCACCTCTGCATCGCCAAAGACGTGGGGGTGGCGGCGGATCAACTTGGTCACGACCCCGCGCACCACGTCGGCCATGCGGAAGCGGCCCTCTTCGGTGGCGATTTGCACCAGCATGGTCGCCACCATGTAGAGATCGCCCAGTTCTTCGGCGATGTGGTCGCTGTTGTCGATCTCCGGGGCCGCGGATTCGGCGTCGATGGCCTCCAGCACCTCGACACATTCGCCCAGCAAATCTTGGCGCAGGCTCTCCAACGTCTGCTCGCGATCCCAGGGGCAGCCTTCGGGCGCGCGCAGATGGCTGACGATCTCCTGCAAATCGGTGAAGCTGCCCTGTTCCAGCGGCGGCACGTAGAGCGTGGTCAGGTGGTCCAACTTCTCCTGATGGTCCAATTGGTGCAGCGCGCAGGGCACGATGGCGGCATTGGGTGTGCCCGCGGCGTGGATCAGCGTGACCGGATGGTCATCCGGATAGGCGTTCATCAGCGTGAGCTTGACATCCGACGCCAGCCAGCGCGCATACAACTGCGCCACCAGCAGCGGCAGCCCCACATCCAGCCGCGGGTGGTGCTCCTGCGCCAGCAGCATGGCGTCGATTACCTGGCTGCCCTCCATTGGATCGTGGGCGACCGCGGCAAAGCTCGGCTCGATAAAACTCATCCCGCCCACAATGTCCACCGACAGCCCGCGGGCCTGGGCCTGCTCTAAAATGAGGCGCGTGGTCGCCTCGCCCACCCACGGATGGCCGGGCACGGCATAGACCACGCCGCCGGGCTGCGTGGCCGCGGCCAACACACGCTCGGCAATGGCTGCATAGACAGCGGCAAATTCGGTATGTTCCTCATAGAGATCATCGCATGCAACCGGCTCGGTGGTCAGCGCCAGGTGATCCAGGGTGGGATGGCGGCGCGTGCGCAGGATGAGGCGCGGCGCGGTATGGAGTGCTTGCCAAGCGCCCAGCGTCAGATCGTCCAGCGCGCCCGGCCCTAGCCCGACGATGCGAATATCGGCAGCGGGGCGCGGGGGCAAGGCTGGCGCACCCGCTGTAGTGGAAGCTTGCGGCATAAGGTCTCGCTTTCAAACAACTATCCAGTGACAGGGCAGCATCAAGGCAACATCAAATCGTCCCCTACTACAAACAGTGCCCTACTATAGCCGTGCAGCGTGCCCGGCGCAATCCTGTCCTGCACGCACAGCCAGGCACAGGCTTGCGCCAGGTCGATGCGTGGCCCTTCGGCTGAGCATCCGCTATACTTGGGGCGGGTATACTTAGGGTAGATTGTTCACCGATTGCTTGTGCAGATTGTGCGGAAGTCGCGGCCCTGCAAAGCCCTAGCGCGTGCGGTTCTGCAGGAAACCTTCCACCAGCCCGGCAAGAACAAGCGTGACCAGGGCAAAGGCGATGTCGAGGGTGCGCACCAAGGCCAACACAAGCATGACCCCCACAGCCAGCGCCAACAGCGCGCCTTGGCGCAGCGCCACCCACGGCTGCGGTTTGCGCCGCCGGTCGCGCAGACCCGCCAGCGCGGGCCAACGCCGGTGCAGCGCCAGCGCCACCAGGCTGCCCAGGCCAAAGACGAGGGCCAGCAAGCCGAATAGAAAGAGGATGAGCGCAGCCGTATTGACCTCTCCGTCGGGAAAGGTCGGCGGGACGGCCCAAAGTAGATAGCCCAGGAGCAGCGCGCCGCCCGCTGCGGTTAGACTGGCTGTGCCCATAACTTGTCCGCGTGTTGACATAGCGGGAAGTGTATCACCCTTTGCGCCACCCGGTACAAATCGGCTATGCTATAATGGTCGACGCTAGACCGGCCTATTCAAAACGGTTGTTCATTCAGCCGGTCATTTTAAGCCAGCTATTTATTGAGACGGTGAAGTAACCAAAACGGTGATTGTGAGTTAACAAAATGAGTCCACGACGACGACGCTTTTCACGCAACGAGAAAATTTTCTACATCCTGAGCCTGCTGATTGTCTTTAGTATGGTCCTCAGCTTGATCTATGTCGCCATTACCCCCGCCGGTGTCGGTTTCTAAGCACAACAGACCGCTGTGAGCGTCGAGTCGCGCCCTGCCCCGCCCGCTGCTTCCATGCCCCAAGAGGAACGCCAGGGGCTTTACCTGGTGGGGATTGCCGTGCTGCTCTTTAGCACAAGTCCAGTGCTGGCGCGCTGGGCTGCACAGACGATCACGGCGAATGAGATCACCGCGGGGCGCATGTTGATTGCGGGCGTGGTCGTCATGCTGGTCGCCCTGGCCCGCCGCGACCCGCTGCCCGCGCCGCGCGATTGGGGGCGCTTCGTCCTGTTCGGCCTGGTAGCCGCGGCCCACTTCGGCCTCTATATCGCCTCGCTCGACTACACCACCATTGCCCACAGCCTGGCTTTGGTCTACACCGCGCCGATTTTCGTGGCGCTCTTTTCAGGGTTCTTCCTGCGCGAGGGGCTGGACCGGCGCAAATGGGTGGGGGTTTTGATCACGGTGGGCGGCGTGGCGATCTTGGCGGGCTTCGAACCGGCCTTCAACCGGCGTATGCTCTTGGGCGATCTGCTGGCGTTGGGCAGCGCGATCTGCTTCGGGCTGTACAGCGTCGCGGGGCGCAGCCAGCGCCACCGCTACGGCCTCTTTGCCTACGCGGGGACGGTCTACATGGCCGCCGCGCTGTGGCTGCTGCCGCTGGCCGCGCTCAACTTCAGTGTGGGGGGCTATACGCCGGTCGCGCTGGCAAGCGTGGCCGCGCTGGGGCTGCTGCCGCTGGGGTTGGGCCATACGCTCTACAATGCAGCCTTGCGCCGCACGCGTGCGACCTACGTCAACTTGATCGCCACCCAAGAAGTCACCGGCGGCATCATCCTCGGCATCTTGCTTTTGGGCGAACTGCCGTCCATGAGCAGCGTGGCCGGGGTGCTCATCACCCTGTTGGGCATTGTGCTGGTCATTATCTAGGCGTGTCCAGTCCAGGCGTGCCCATTTGGACGAGTCTGGACGAGTCTGGATGAGTCTAGACAGTGCGAGATGATAGCGGGTGTGGGGTCGCCGAAGGATGGCGGCCTTTGTCATTTGCGGGGAGCCTTGGCCGCGTTCCCGCGGCTGCGCGCGCAGCCAGGAGCATAAGATGCCGGATGCGCTGTTGAATCGCAGTCTCGCGCTCTTTCCCATCACAACCGAGGTCGAGCCTGCAGCAGATCATGACGTTCATTCGCCCTGCCTGGCTATCGGCGGGTACAGCGTCGCCGCGCTGGCTGCCGAATATGGTACGCCGCTCTATCTCTACGACCAGGCGACCATGGACGATGCCGCGGCACAGTATCGGGCCGCGCTGGCGCGCCATTACCCCGGCCCCGGCGGCGTCACCTTTGCGGGCAAGGCGCTGCTGCTGACCGCGGCTGCCCAGTGGGTCAAAGCACAGGGCTTCATGCTGGATTGTACCGGCGCGGGCGAGATGTACATTGCCCAGGCCGCAGGGCTGTCCCCGGCGGAGATTCTGGTGCATGGGGTGAACAAGAGCCAAGCGGACCTCGACGCGGCGATTGCCCACGCAGCGGTGATCGTGGTGGACAACCTGGTGGAGTTGGCGCACTTGGCCCAGGCCGCAACCGAAGGGGTCGCGCTGCCCGATCTGTGGCTGCGTATCCGTCCTGGGTTGGCAGTGGATACCCATGTCTACCGGCAGACGGGACAGGAGGACAGCAAATTTGGCGTGAGCATGGACGAGGCCCATGCTGCCGTGGCGCTGGCCCAAGAGAACAGCCTGCCCTTAAAGGGGCTGCACTTTCACCAGGGTTCGCAGTTCTTCGACCCGACGCCCATTGGCCGGGCCTTGGGGCGCGTGCTGTCGCTGGTACACAATCTGCGCGTGCAGCACGGTTGGATACCGGAGGTAATCTCGCCGGGTGGCGGCTGGGGCGTCGCCTACCATGAAGACGAACTGCCCCACCCCACCATCGACCGTTATATCCGTGTCATTGCCGAACATTTGACGCGCGGCTGCGCGGCCCATGATCTGCCGCTGCCCCGGCTGCAGGTGGAGCCGGGCCGCAGTCTGGTGGCGCGGGCAGGGGTCGCCGTCTATCGCGTCGGCGCGCAGAAAGAGAGCCTCCAGCGTCGTTGGGTCTTGATCGACGGCGGCATGGCCGACAACCCGCGGCCCGCGCTCTACGGCGCGCGCTACTCGGCGCTGCCTGTGCTGGACCCGGCGCGGCCCGCGCAAGCGACCGTGTGGATCGCGGGGCCTTACTGTGAAAGCGGCGATGTGCTGATCGAGGCGTTGGCGCTGCCCGACCTCGCCCCGGGTGAACTGCTGGCTGTGCCCATGTCGGGCGCGTATCACATCAACATGGGCAGCAACTACAACGGCGCGCGCAAGCCTGCTGTGGTCTGGCTGGCCGCGGGCGCGGCCCACCTGGTGCAGCGCCGCGAAACAATGGCGGATCTGACCCGGCGCGATCTGCCGCTGCCGTGACCGCGGCTGTCTGTCTAACAAGAGATCTCAAAAACAAGAGGGCAAAACAAAGGGGCGAGGAGCGAGAAAATGAGCCAGGCAGCGGAAGGCCTGTCGCGCTGCTTTTGGGCAGGCGAAAGCGACCTCATGGCCGCGTACCATGATGAGGAATGGGGCGTGCCGGTGTACGATGATCAAGAACTGTTCGAGCGGCTGCTGTTAGAGGGCTTCCAGGCCGGGCTGTCGTGGCGCACGATCTTGCATAAGCGCGAAAACTTCCGCGCCGCGTTCGACGGCTTTGACCCGGCCAAGATCGCCGCGTATGACGAGGCCAAGATCCAGGCGCTGTTGCAAGACCCCGGCATTGTGCGCAACCGGCTCAAGGTGCGCGGCGCGGTGCAAAATGCCCAGGCCATGCTGCGCCTGGTGGAGCAGACGGGCAGCTTTAGCGACTGGCTGTGGGCCTTTGTCGATCATACCCCCCAACTGCCCACGATCCCCTTGACGCGCGAAGATATCCCCAGCGCGACCCCTACGGCCAAAGCCCTGTCCAACGCCTTGAAAAAGGCAGGGTTTACCTTTGTGGGGCCAACCATCTGCTACGCGTTCATGCAAAGCGTGGGCATGGTCGACGATCACGTCGTCGGCTGTTATAAATATCGCGGCCCGCAATAGGGGAGCGGTGTGATGTCGGATACGACGAGGGGCAGGCGATTCGATTGCAGACAGTGACTGGCCCGCCTGTCTGGATGAGGCGGACACAGGGAAGCATCGTCTCTTCTCGGCGCAGCGCGTGCTGTTAACGCGCGTTGTTGCTCACGGTGTTGCTCACGGTG
>CAZZNG010000218.1:8369-9860 GCA_964655505.1 uncultured Litorilinea sp.
TCGGCGCAGCGCGTGCTGTTAACGCGCGTTGTTGCTCACGGTGTTGCTCACGGTGCGCCGGCTCTGCCAACAGCTAATTCGGTTGAAGATGCGGCGTTACTTGGCGGTTACGCGCTCATCGTTGAGGCGCAACAGTTCGCGCACCACATCGTCGATGCGGCGCTTGTAACGCAGCAGCTCGCGGCGGCATTCCACCTCGGCAGGCGTTTCCGCCTTGAAGCTGCGCAGAGATTCTTCTAGTTCGGTGTCGATTTTGAGCTTACTACGATTGATCGTGTTGCCGCGCAGATATTCGCGCATTTGCGCGGCAATGACAGTGTCATAGTGGGCAAGATCGTTGTGGAGTTCTACCAGGCGGTCGGAGGCGATGGCTGGCATCGGGAGCGACCGCAGTGTTTCCCAGGCTCGGTTTAGCTTACGTCGGTACACAGTCCCTCGGCTTACGCTTAAGTAGCGGCATAATGGTAGCGGTAACGTTGCGGTCACGGCGGGTAGGATCGAGATCGCTACCGGCCGTGGTTCTGGGTTGCATCTGAAATGGACGCTTTCTCTTGGTGACACGCTTGCAGCGTGCTTGTGTGCATGATGGCCGGCCCGTGTTGTAGCAAGATCGCTGCAGCAGACCGTTGCAACATCTATGCCGCAACATAGATTAGATGGAGCGAGATGTCGCTAATGGCGCTCTATCTGATGCAAAGCATACGACACGTTTTTTAAGGTAGGTGTAAAGGTTCGTACAAGATCTACCCATCGCGCTACCAGGATCGCTTGTTGCAGATCCACCAATACGAAAAAGAGGTCGGATATAAAACGCTTTAATTGTGTTAACTAGTTGGTTCGTGACAACACGTTGATGACTAGAAGTTAATGACTAGGTGATAGATACGAGCGGTACAGCAGTATGGGCACGAAGTGGGTAATGCACCGTGGTTCGCATCCGGTGCTGCAAAGGGATGACAACTGCAGCAGCATGGAGTGTAGAGCGTCTTTACCTGATGGACCGGCATGTGGATGGCCGGTGCATACGATACAAGCTCCACAAGCACATTATACAATAAAATCGCGTTTTGTCGAAAAGCTGTCAATCCCGTAGATCGAAAATTGGCTTGATGTCAGAATGAGGTAAGCACTGCGTGTTCCTGTCACAATCTCTGGCAGCCAGGGCCAGGCTTCCGCAACGGGCTTATCCCACCCACAAATTTTACTACCATACGCCTGATTTGGCCCCTGGATCACGGGGGAAAACACCCGATTTGTGTTTGACAAAACAGAACATCTGGTCTATAATGATGTTTACGAACATTTGTGCAGCATTGGGAGACGATGGCGAACGCGTGGATACCACGTTAGGAGCATAATCACATGGAATCAGCGGCCAAGATAGACAGCGGAAAGCAAAAAGCACTCGAAACGACGCTGAGTAACCTCAGTAAGAAATACGGGGATGGGGTGGTGATGAAGTTGGGCGAGGCGAGCAAGCTGACGGTGGAG
>CAZZNG010000219.1:0-9843 GCA_964655505.1 uncultured Litorilinea sp.
GCCGGGACAAAGCTGCCGATCTGCGCCATGAGCGTAATCAGCGCGGTCTGGCGCAAGAAGGTGCTTTTGCCTGCCATGTTGGGGCCGGTGAGCACATGGATAGCGGCATCGGGCAGCAGGTGGGTGTCGTTGGGGACAAAAGGCTCGTCGGTCAGGGTCAACTCCACGACCGGATGCCGCCCGGCGACGATCTCGATGGCCGGGCCTTCGTCTACGACAGGCCGCACGTAGCGCCGCATGAGCGCCACCTCTGCCAGCGCGGCGTAGACATCCAACTCGGCCAAGCCCGCGGCCAGGGTCAACAGATCGCCGCAGTGCTGCCCCAGTTCGCCGCAGATCTGCTGAAAGAGCGCCTGCTCAATCTCCAGCCTGCGTTCGTCGGCGTTGAGCACCAACGACTCATATTCTTTCAGTTCAGGCGTGATGTAGCGCTCCGCGTTTGCCAGCGTCTGCTTGCGGATGTAGCTGTCGGGGACTTTGTCGCCGTGGGTGTGGGTGATCTCGATGTAGTAGCCAAAGACCTTGTTATAGCCGACCTTGAGGCTCTTGATGTCGAGCCGTTCGCGCTCAGTGCGCTCCAGGTTGGCGATCCAATCCTTGGCGTTGCGGCTTTTTTCGACCAGTTCATCCAATTCGCGGCTGAACGCGTCGCGAATGATGCCCGGCGTTGCCAGCGTGGCCGGGGGTTCATCGGCCACAGCCGCTTCGAGCAGCGCCAGCACAGCCTCGCACAAGGGCAGTTTGGGCAGCGGCGCGGCTTCATCTAGCCCGTGATGATTCGCATGGTGGTTGGTGGCGTTATGGGCGACATGGCCGTTGATCTGGAAATTGGCCGGGTGGGAATGGGCGGCTTGGGGCAGCAGGTCCAGCAGCGCCGGAACCTGGCGCAGCACCTCGCGCATGCCCACCAGGTCACGCGGCAGCGCCACCCCTTGCATGATGCGGTTGGTCCAGCGTTCCAGATCGCCCACATTGCGCAAGAGTTCGCGCACTTCAAGCCGGGTGGTCGTGTTGTTGACAAAGAACTCCACCGCGTCGAGCCGCCGGTTGATCAACGCCACGTCGAGCAGCGGCTGGTTGAGCCGTCGACGCAGCAGCCGCCCGCCCATAGGCGTCAGGGTGGCGTCGAGCACGTCGAGCAAACTGCCGCGCGCGTCGCCGCCGCGGATCGTCTCGGTCAATTCGAGATTGCGCCGAGTCGATTCGTCCAGCGTCATAAATTCGCCAACGGTGTAGCTGTGCAGCCGCGTCAACTGTTTGAGCGCGGCGGGCTGCATGGCTTGCAGATAGGCCAGGACAGCCGCGGCCGCGCGCACGGCTTCGGTGCGCCCTTGCAGCCCAAATCCGTCGAGCGTCGCCACCTCAAAGTGGCGCAGCAGCGTGCTTGTAGCGGTTTCCGGTGCAACCTGCCACGCCTCGACCGGCGAGATCACCGGCTGTAACGTGTCAATCAACCCGTGCAGCATGGATTCGGCAGGCGACCAATCGACCGGAATCAGTTCGCTGGGCTGGAGACGGCTTAACTCCTCGCCGATGCGCCGCTCGACCTCCTCAGGCGTGGACGCGCTGATCTCGGTGGCGGCAAATTCGCCGGTGGTGATGTCGGCATAGGCCACACCCGCCACACAGCCGCGGCTGTGCAGGCTGACCGCGGCCAAGTAGTTGTTGCGCTTCTCGTCGAGCATCCCCGGCTCGACAATGGTTCCTTTGGTGACCACGCGGCGCACTTCGCGCTCCACCAACCCGCGGCCCGGTTCGCTCACCTGCTCGGCAATCGCCACGCGGTAGCCTGCTTCGATCAGCCGGGCAACGTAGCCATCGACGCTGTGATAGGGCACGCCTGCCAGCGGCACGCGCACATCGTTGCCCACAGGCCGACTGGTCAGCACAACATCGCACACCTTGGCGACTAGTTTGGCGTCTTCATCAAAGGTTTCGTAGAAATCGCCTAAGCGGAAGAATAAGATGCAGTCCGGATATTGACTCTTGAGCGACAAATACTGCTGTCGCATGGGCGTCGTCATCGAGTTGCAGTCCTCATCCTATTTGCCAAATCTTATCTGCCAAATCCCTCTTGCCAAGCACTTAACCATTGCCGCCTCGCCGCGGCGCGTCGGGCGATTCGCCGCCCTGGGAAGCGTCTGGCCCTTCTTCATGTGGCGGCTCATCCCACGGTTCGCCGCCCCACTTTTCGCCGCGCCAACTCTCACTCTGCCAGGATTCTCCCTCCCACTGTTCCGGGTCCCACTGTTGCGCGTTGGGCGGCTGTGGGCCGGATGGTTCGGTGGGGGATGGCTCGGTGGAGGATGGTTCGGTGGCTGCTTGGTCAGGGTCCGGCTGCTCGAGCAGGTGATTTCCGTTGGCGTTGGGGGCTGTCGGATAGGATGGCGCGTCCGCGGCCTGTGCGTCGAACGGGGCTGTATCGCCACGATTTTCCGGCGTCTCGTTCAGGGGTTGCGCTGCGCTATCCGCGACGCTGATTTCGTGCGTTTCCGCTTCGTCTTCTTCGTCGAAGCCTGCGCCTTCCGCCTGTTCCTCTTCCTCGCCGACTAGATGCGCCATCGTCTTGGTGACGACCTGTGGAATGATCTGGCGCACCAAATCAGGCAGCACATCGCCCAGCGACTCCTGCAGCATCTGCGTGAGAATGTCGAGGTCCAGTTCCGGCTCCTCCTCGACCTCCTCTTCAACCGCCAGGCTCTGCGCTTCGGGCGCGGCGGCTTCAACCGCTTCCTCGCTGCCCCACACGACCCGGCTGTTGGGATCGCCATAGAGCACATAGGCGAGCCAGGTGGGATTGTCCGGCTGTCGGTCACGGACGGCAAGGCGTGCGGCATAGAAGGCTTGGCCCAGCGTATCGCCCGCCAAGAGGCGATCATAGAAGACAATCGCAAACTCGGCGGCAAGCAGATCGTTCACCTCCCACAGCGTGCCGACGAAGGCGCTTGCGCCCACGTCCGCGATGACACGCTCGGCCCAACTGCCTAGGTTGGTCAGGGCAAAGGCCAGGCGCGCCGTGTGGCAGGCATTGAGGAAGACCAGCGGACGCTCGCGGCGCAGCCCGGCCACGCGCTCGCCGACCAGGTCAGCGGGCGTCAGCGTCCCCCCGTCCAGCGTCAGAGGCGAAAGCTCGGCGTTGCTCCCGTTAAAGCGACCGTGCGCGGCCAGGTGCAGCAGTTGCACGCCGCCCGCGCGCGCCAGTTCACGCACTTCGTCCAGCGAGCGCAGCGGCCCCTCCACCTGGACGCGGCGTGCGCGCAGTTGGCGGAAGTAGGCTTCTTCGCGCTCGGCATAGGCCAGCCCTGTCTCCGGCGCGACCAGCGCGGCGGCCTTGACATGCACCTCATCCGCGGGGCTGCGCCCGGTCAGCCAGCGTGAGACTTGGAAGCTTTCGGCCAGGAAACCGGCGCTCTGCTCCCGGTCGGTAGCGGGATCGACGCGCACGGGCTTGACCATCTCCCACGGAATCCACGGCTCGTCACTGGTGATCAACAGCGACCCGATCACGCCTTCGGGGTTTTGGGCGCTGCGCCGCCGGGGCAAGATGCGCGCCCAAAACTCCTGTTGCAGTTCAGGCGGAAACAGTTGGCGGAAAAGCTGCTGCCCAATCTGATCTAAATCCTCGGCGGCAAAGGGCGCGTCTGGCTCGCTGAGTTGATCGACCGGCTGTGCGCCCGACTCGCCCAGTTGGCTGAACAAGCTTTCCATGTAGCTTTGGGGGGTGGCGCTGTCCAGCTGAATTTGGCCCATAGGCCGCCAGTGGTAGCCCACACCGGGCTTGCTTGAATGAAGCATGAATTGCAGCACGTTGTCCTGCAGGCCGCGCACGATACGCAGTTCCAAATCGGCGGGCGGCGGCGGATCGTCCACAAAGCGGGCAGCCAGCGCGGGCGTGTCGACAGTGACGCCGCCGACCGCGGCCGGTGCCTTCTCAACGATGCGCGTGGTGAACGCGGCGCTGCTCAAATAGCGGTCTTTGTGGTAGAAGTCAAGCGTCACGCGCTTTTCGCCCAGTTCCATGCCTGCGCGCAGCAGAAAGAGCGCGGGCTGGGAGTCGCGATCCACATAAACGGCCAGGGTGCGGCTCCAGGTCGCGGTGGCTTCTTCAAAGCCATGCGCCACCACCACGACCTCCACATACTCCGGCCCCGAAGGTGTATCGAATTCGACCTTCGTCTGCCCATCGACGCGCGAGAAGGCAAAGGGCGAGCGGGTCAGGCGCACGATCAAGGGCACTTCATCCCCGGCGCGTACCTGTTGGGGAAAGCGCACATCGGTATAGAAGTCGCGCTCGATTGCCTGGCTGGTGGGCCGCCGGGGGGCCAAGCCTGGCTGCACCGGCTCGATCACCGGCGTCAGGTCGGGCGGGGGCAGGGTTTCGGCAGGGGGGGTGGCGGGCGGCGCGGCAGGCTCTTCCTGCGGCGGCGCGGCGGCTTCCTCTTCCTGGTCTGGGCTTTGGGCTGCGCTGGTCGAGATGGGCGGCGGGTCGGTCAGCATATCCGCCAACTTCTGGCTGATGACGATCATGGCGTTGAAGCGGAAGGGCGATTCAGGCGGCGTATCCACCTTGCCCATCAAGAACGCGTCGCGCGCGACCTCCATCACTTCGGGCATGGCTTCGAACTGGTGCAGCGTTTCGACCGCGCTGCGTACCGTTATCACCAACTGCTCGTCATCTTGCATGAGGCCAACGCGCATGGCGTGGACCGAGCGCAGAACGGCCCCGCGTGTTTCCAGGGCCAGTTCTTCCCAGGCGTCAAAGACCATGACCAAAGCGGATTCGAGCAGCATGGAAAGCCGCCCCAAATCTTCCGGGAAGAACATGCGCGTCACGGCGTAGGCGGGCGGGTCCAACGCCTCCAGGAGAGCCAACAGGGTCTGCATCCGAGCAGGGGAAAGATTGGTCGGCTTGGGCCGGTAGCCGCGCAAGCGCATACTGGGACGGCGGGCACGCTGTACAGCCTGCTTCACCTCCGGCAGCAGGTCGAATTCCTCCTGGGCCAAGAGGCGCACCGTGGTTTCGAGCGTGGCGAGCCGCTCTAGATAGAGGATCATGGCATCTTCGCTCTGGTTGACATTGGCCGAGGCCAATGTACGCAGCGCGGACGCCAGTTGGAGGCGCTCATCGTCCAACAGCGGGCGCACTTGCCCCAGAAGAGGCCGGTCCCACTGTTTATAGAGTTTGAGCATGATCTTTTCGAGCAGTTCGTCGAGACTAATCCACACCACGGCCCGTACGCCCCCTCCGCGCGAGTTTGATTTCCCTGGTCACGGCAATATGCGCGCCATTATAGCAAAACGCCATTATAGCATAGACAACGTGTTCGGCCTGTGCCCCCATGACAGCACCGACCGTGCCGACTGCATGCGTTCGACAGGGTAAAGAGAAGATTAGATGATGATTGAGTACCGGTCCACTAGAGACCGATTCGCATGAGTTCAATGAAACGACTCTTTATAAATGTTCTATTGGATTTATTCAATTCGGATGCGCTGTCGATGGGAGGAATCTTAGCCATCATACCCCATCCGGCAGCGCATCAAGCTTAAAGTTTCTACCTACAGTGTAGCGCCGGTTGGGGACATCTGCCCAATTCTCCACATTTTTGACACCCCGCCGGTGTGTCGCCTACAATCACCCTTCTAAACAGGTGTGCATTTGATCTACTTGTTTGGTATCGGCTCACAGCCGCATAGATCCTACTGATTTATGCAGAGGATTTTGTGCATCGGTTCAACAACCCGTAGGGAAGGCGTCGGATGAAGCAATTATCGACCAACGAGATTCGTCAAGCTTACCTCGATTATTTTAAGGCAAAGGGCCATACCGTTGTCCCTAGCAGCAGCTTGGTTCCGGCCAATGATCCCACGTTGATGTTCACCAATGCCGGAATGGTGCAATTCAAGGATGTCTTCCTTGGGCTTGACAAGCGCCCCTATACCCGCGCCACCACCAGCCAAAAATGTTTGCGGGTGAGCGGCAAGCACAATGACTTGGAAAATGTCGGCCCCAGCCCGCGCCATCATACGTTCTTTGAGATGCTGGGCAACTTTTCCTTTGGCGACTATTTTAAGCGTGAAGCCATTCAGTATGCCTGGGACTTCCTGGTCAACCAGCTTGACCTGCCGTTGGAGCGTCTTTGGTTCAGCGTCTACGAAGATGATGACGAGTCGGAACAGCTTTGGATCGAAGCGGGCGCAGCCCCAGAGCGCGTCTTGCGCTTTGGCAAAAAGGATAACTGGTGGTCGATGGGCGACACCGGCCCTTGCGGTCCAAACACGGAGATCCACTTCTACTGGGGCGATCTGGACAAGCAGAACGCCGCGGGCGTCAACAACGACGACGAATATTTGGAAATCTGGAACCTGGTCTTTATGCAGTATGACCAGAAGGCCAACGGCGAATTGACGCCGCTGCCCGCGCCCGGCGTTGACACAGGCGCAGGGCTAGAGCGCATCGCCAGCATCCTCCAGGGCAAAGACAACAACTATGACACCGATGCCTTTGCGCCGATCATGGATCGCATCCAGCAGTTGCTGGAGGAGTCGGATGACCACCGTCAGGCCAACATCGCGGCTTACCGTGCCATTGCCGACCACAGCCGCGCCATCACCTTTTTGATTGCCGATGGCGTCTTGCCGGGCAACGAAGGGCGCAGCTATGTGCTGCGTATGATCCTACGTCGCGCGGCGCGCTTTGGCAAACTGCTTGGCTTCGACGCTCCCTTCTTGGCGCGTGTAGCCGACGTCGTGATCGAGAACATGGGCGACCATTACGTCGAACTGCCGCCCCGGCGCGACTTCATTCTCGAAACCATCACAGCCGAGGAAGAGCGCTTCCACCGCACCCTGTCTACCGGGCTTTCCATGCTCGACGACCTGATGGCGCGGCTGCGCCAGGCGGGCACGTCGGTCATTCCCGGCCAAGACGCGTTCCATCTGTGGGATACCTACGGCTTTCCCATCGATTTGACGCGCGACGTGGCCGCGGATGAAGGCTTCACGGTGGACGAGGCCGGTTTCCACGCCGCGCTGGCCGAACAGAAGGAAAAGAGCCGGGCCGGTGCAGGCAAGGCCGCCGCGGACAACGCAGTCTATATTGAACTCTTGGGGAACTTGCAAGAGCGCGACCTCGTTGATGAGTCGGGCGTGCGCCAACGCATCTATGAAGACCTGAGCGAACTCGACACGCAGGTGATCGGCATTGTCCGCAATGGCGAGAGCGTGTCCGAGGCGCACGCGGGCGACGAAGTTGAGATCGTGCTGCCCGAAACACCCTTTTATGTGGAGAGCGGTGGTCAGGTCAGCGACACGGGCGAGATCTACTACTTCCCGGACGATGTGAACGCGCCTGTCTACGTGGTGGAGATCAGCGACATGCAGCGGCGCATCCCTGGGCTGATCACCCATGTGGGCCGGGTCACCCACGGCACGGTGCGCGTTGGCGATCCGGCGCTGGCGAGCATCGACGTGGAACGCCGTTGGGACATCATGCGCAACCACACGGGAACCCATGTGCTGCACAGCGTCTTGCGTAGTACGCTGGGCACGCATGTGCACCAGGCCGGTTCGCTGGTTGAACCCAACCGGCTGCGCTTTGACTTTACCCACGGACAGCCGCTGCGCGCCGAGGAGTTGGCGCGGATCGAGCGGATGGCGAATGAAATTATCCTTGCCAACTACCCGGTCAACACCCGCTGGACAAGCTATCAGCGGGCAGTGGAAGAAGGGGCCATGGCGCTCTTTGGCGAGAAATACGGCGACGAAGTGCGCGTGGTCAGCTTTGGCGAGGAAGACGGCATCAGCATGGAGTTGTGCGGCGGCACGCACGTCAACAGCACAGCCGAGATCGGCGGCTTCCGCGTCTTGAGCGAAAGCAGCGTCGCGGCGGGTGTGCGCCGTATCGAAGTCGTCACAGGCCGCGTGGCCGAAGAGATGGTCGCATCGCGCTGGCATTTGGTCAACCGGCTGGCCGATCTGCTGCACAGCAGGCCCGACCAGTTGGAACAAGCGGCGCAACAACTGCTGGAACAGCTGCAGCAGACGCAGAAGGAAGCGGCGCAGCTACGCCAGAAGTTGGCCCAACAGGATACAGCGTCCTTGCTTGACCAGGCGCGCAAGATCAACGACGTGGCTGTGCTGGCTGTGGAGATCAATGCGCCCGACGCGGACACCATGCGCCAGATGACCGACTGGCTGCGCGACAAGCTCGGCAGCAGCGTCGTCGTGGTGGGCGCCGTGTTGAATGACAAGCCCCAACTGGTGGCCGCGGTGACGCCCGACCTGGTGAAGCGGGGCATGCACGCGGGAAACTTGGTGCGCGAAGCGGCCAAGATCATGGGCGGCGGCGGTGGTGGTCGCCCGGACATGGCCCAGGCCGGCGGTAAAGAGGCCGGTAAATTGAGCGCCGCGCTCCAGACGGTTCCGGCATGGGTCGAAGCGAATCTCCAAAATTAGGGAAGGTAGCCGGGCAGCCTGTCGCGCTGATCTTCCCGGAAGCTTCGAGCTTCCGGGAAGATTGGCTGAATAGAATCCCAGCGGACTGCCCGGCTTTTAGTTGACAATCAATGGTTGAGATTATCTCAGTATCGCCCCAGGCGAATGTAGAAGCCGTTCGCCGCCAGTTGGCGCGTGGACGCACGGAACGTGTGGCGCTGCTGCTGCCCGATGGGTGGACGGAGCTTGACAACGCCGCGCGTATGCGCTTGGTGCAACGTCAGGCGCAGATTCAACATCGCCACCTTTCTGTCATTACCCGCCACGAAGGCACACGCAAAATTGCCCAACAATTGGGCATCCCCGTCTTTGTTCAACCCGATGACGCGCAGCGCGGGCGCTGGCGCATGTCGCCCGACCTGCCGCTGATCGATCCACAGCACCCGGACGCGACCTTGCCCGAACGCCCACCGTGGCGTCGTCCCGAGATCCTCCCCCGTTCGGCCCGGCCAAGCCATCACCAGGCGCGCCTGGCGCGTATTCGCGCGGGTGAACGCCGCCGTCATGGCCTGCCCTTTTGGATGCGGCTGCTCGGCTATGGCGCAATGGGCAGTGTGGTCGCAGTGGTGCTGCTGCTCTTTGTGCGCTTTGTGCTGCCCGCGGCCACCGTCACCATTACCCCCGGCGTGGAGCCGATCACCGTCACCGTGTCGCTCACAGCCGACGGCACACTGGACGTCTACGATCCAGACACGAATGTGCTGCCTGCGCGCTTCATCGAAACCACCATCGCGCAGACGGGAACCATTGCCACCACCGGCTCGGCGCAAAAGGCCAATGCACGCGCCCAGGGCCAAGTGGTGTTCAACAACTTGGGGGCGGCGCCGGTCGACATCCCCATGGGCACGGTGGTCAGCACCAGCACGGGCACGCAAGTCAGCTTTCGCACGACCGCACCGGCCCAACTGCCCGGCGGCGTGGGCCAGCGCGTGACGGTTCCCATCGAGGCAGTGGAAGAGGGCATCATCGGCAACGTGCGCGCCAACACCATCAACACCGTGAGCGGTGCGCTGCGCTTCCGTGTGCGCGTCATCAACCCCGGCGCGACCTATGGCGGCGACGCGCAGATGGTTGCGGTCGTCACCCAGGCGGACAGGGACAACCTGTTGGCCCAGGTGCAAGAGTCGATTGAGGCGCAGGCCCATGCCGTGCTGTCCGAGCAGTTGGAGCCGGGCGAATGGCTGCCGCCGGAGTCGATCCAGACCTTTGTCGTGTCGCAGGTCTTTGACAAATTTAACGACGACCAGGGCGATGAGTTATCGCTATCGCTGCGGATGCTTGTACAAGGGACCGCGCTCAACCAGAGCCAGACCAACGAAGCCATGATGACAGCCTTGCGTAAGGCTG
>CAZZNG010000220.1:0-9821 GCA_964655505.1 uncultured Litorilinea sp.
TTAAATCGAAAAATAAACGTAAGAATAATAGTTGACGTGCTAGTTAAATTCTGCTACGCTTAATGTCAAACCAGCATGGAAACCTCGCTGTTTTCCATGCGGTGATTTTTAAGTCTCCACTGACTTATCAATACAACATACGTTGCCATTCTTTATTTCAGCGCGTGTCCCAAAATCGAAATCGAACCGATAGTCTCCTTTATCGGTCTACAGCACAGGCACTGTAAGAGCCACTGGGAGGTGATTGTGTCCCCACAACCGACCACCGGTGACGCCAGGTTCCTCGGAACCAGTCAAGACCAGCCGTCTGCGAATCGGTCCATATTCCGCGCTGAAGCGCTCCGACACTATCAAGAGAATCAACAGAAGGTGGTGATGCCGCCCTTGGTTTCACCCCGTGTCTTTATTTATCTGTGGCTGCTGGCCGGATTGACGGCGCTGCTCGGGCTGGCGCTGGCTGTTTTGCCCTGGCTTGATCTGTTGGTCGTGAGGCTGCCATGAAGCGAGTGCCGGTCGTCTTGCAGATGACCCCCCATGAATGTGGCGCGGCCTGCTTGGCGATGGTGGTCAGCTATCATGGTCGCGAGACCACATTGAGCGAGTGTCGCCGATATTTGCGCAGCGGGCGGGACGGGCTGACCGCGCGCACCATTGCGCAGGCGGCGCGCGATCTGGGGCTGCGTGTACGCGCGCTGTCAATGGAGCCGGAAGCGCTGGCCCAGGTGCGCGGGCCAGTCATTGCCCATTGGAATTTCGACCATTTTCTGGTGGTGGAGCGTTGGACGCCGCAGCGGGTGGATGTTGTCGACCCGGCAGTGGGCCGGCAGCGGCTCACCCCAGAGGAGTTCAATGCAGGCTTCACCGGTGTGGCCCTCCTGATGGAGCCGGGCGCGGATTTCAAGCCTGGGCGGGCACAGGGCAAGCTGACGTGGCACAGCTATCTAAAGCAACTGCTGCAGAAGCAGGGCACGACGAGCATGTTGGCTCAGATTTTGGGCACATCGGCCTTGCTTCAACTCTTGGGCCTGGTCTTCCCGCTGTTTACCCTGGTGCTGGTCGACTGGATCTTGCCGCAACAAGATGTGTCGGCGCTGAAGATTTTAGCGCTCGGCATGGTGGTTCTGGTGGTCTCGCAGGTGCTCTTCTCCTACCTGCGCAGCGCGCTCGCCCTCTATTTGGAAACGCGGCTGGATGTGGAGGTGATGCTCGGATTCTTCGAGCACATGCTGCGGCTGCCGTTCCGCTTCTTTCAAGAGCGCACCAGCGGCGATCTCTTGATGCGCTTGGGGAGTATCTCGATCATCCGTGAGGAGCTAACCGGCCAAACGGTGGCCGCGCTGCTGGATGCCGCGCTGGTGGTGGTCTACCTGGTGATCTTGTTGGTCTGGCAGCCGGTATTTGGGCTTATCGTGCTCCTCTTCGGCGCTGTGCAGATTGCGCTGATGCTCGGTTCGACTCGCCGTCTCTATGAACTGACCGAGCGCGACATTGCGGCCCAGGCCGAATCGCAGAGCTATTTGGTGGAAGCCCTGAGCGGCATCGCGACCTTGAAGGTGGCTGCAGCGGAGGAGCGCGCGCTGAGCCATTGGTCCAATCTCTTTTTCAAACAGTTGAATGTTTCCCTGAAGCGCAGCCATTTGGGGATGTTGGTCGATACGGGGCGCGAGGCGCTGGACGCGCTTGCACCGGTGATTTTGCTCTGGATCGGCGCGCTGTGGGTGCTGCAAGACGCCATGAGCCTGGGCACCATGCTGGCAGTCTCCACCCTAGCCATGTCTTTCTTGGCCCCTTTGGCTTCCTTGGTCTCGACCGCGCAGCAAGTGCACCTTGTGGGCGCTCATTTGGAGCGGATCGCCGATGTCTTTGAAACCGAGCCGGAACAGGATGTGCATGCGGTGCAAACCGCGCCGCAGTTGACCGGCCATATCGAAGTGCGTAACGCCAGCTTCCGCTATCATCCCAACGCGCCGTGGGCCGTTCGTCACTGCTCTGTGACGATTGAACCAGGGCAGAAGATCGCCATTGTGGGCCGCTCCGGGTCAGGCAAGAGCACCCTGGCAATGCTCTTACTCGGCCTCTATCCGTTGGATGAAGGGGAGATTCGCTATGACGGCATTCCGCTGTCCGAGTTGAACTATCGTTCGGTACGCAGCCAGATTGGGGTAGTGCTGCAGGAGCCTACCCTTTTCAGTGGATCGATTCGCCGCAACATCGCCTCACATGATCCAACGGTTGCGCTGGATGATATTGTCGAAGCAGCGGAGTTAGCCGCCATCCATGAAGAGATCGCCGAGTTGCCCATGGGCTACGAGACGGTGATCGCACAGGGGGGCGTTGATTTGGCAGGTGGACAGCGACAGCGGATTGCACTGGCCCGCGCGCTGGTCAACCGCCCGCCTATCCTTATTCTCGACGAGGCAACCAGTCATCTGGATGCCATGACAGAGAGTATCGTGGATCAGAACTTGAGCGATCTTCAGTGCACACGCATTGTGGTTGCTCATCGGCTAAGCACCATCCGCAATGCCGATCTGATCTTGGTACTAGAAGAGGGTGTCATCGTGGAACGAGGCGACCATGAACACTTGTTGGCCCTCGGCGGTGTCTATGCGGCGCTCGTACACGAGCAAGAATCCACACCCACTTCAGACGTTATAGGTTCATCGTTTCAACCTGTCACCAGCTAGATCAATCTACAAGGAGGAACACCATGTTGTTTGACCGAGTCATTCGGGCATGGAAAGACCCGGAATTCCGCCAGAGCTTGAGCGAAGAAGATCTGGCGAGCATGCCGGAAAATCCGGCGGGCGCGATTGAATTGAGTGATGAGGAGTTGGAGATGGCTGCCGGTGGGCATCGCCCGTCCCGCTCATTCAGCGCTTCGAGCAACTCGAGCAACTCATCCAATAGCTCATCCAATTCGCACCGTTCGTCGTCACGTCGCTCGTCCGACAAGTCCCACCGTCGCCCGTCCCATCGCCGGGTACACCGGCACTCGCATGGCTCGTGGCGACGCCGGCGCTGGTAGTCAGTAGAAGGGGCAGGCGCTAGGCCGGTTACCGGCCTAACGGGGGCTCATCCATAGGATGACCTGCCCCATCCATTATCCAGGCGTCGGTTCTGACGGTCAATCGGGGCAAGCCAGCCGATCTCGTGCTGCTTCATCATGCTTGCGTCCAGATTGACCAGTGGAACCGGCGCTTTTTTTCTCCATCGAGAACAGTGAATTACCCCTATGGATCGACAGTGGTTTACATCTGCCCAATGGAGCCACGCGCTCACACTGGCCGAGCGCAATCGCCTGTTGGCGGATGATCTGGCTGCCTGGCAACCCACCGACGAGGATTTGGCGCGCGGGCAGCGCCATCTTGACGCTTGGCGGGCGCAGCTACCCTTTGGGGATGATGAACACTTTGCACAGCGGCTTGCCATGGACGGCATTGAGCCAGAGCGTCTGCTAACGCTGTTGGCTGCCCCTTTGACGCTTCTGCGCAAGCGGATGCCCAAACCACCGGCTTGGTTGGCACAACTGGCTGAGGCATATACCCAGGCCGCGCGCGCGTGGGATGAATGGGCCGCGGAGGAGCCTGCAGAGGATGACCTGATCGGCGATGATGAAGCGCCCGACGAGTCCGCATCTGACGAGTCCGCACCAGATGCAGAACTCTTTGGATTTCTTGAATTCGTGCGTCCGCTGGTCGATCAAGCGTGTGATCGGCTGCAAGAAGGCATCGACGATCTGGTGGCGAAAGGCGGCGACCTCCCCTTCGATCCGGAGACGGTTGAAGATGTCCTGATCATGAACCTGCCCGATCCCTTGCTTTTGCGCATTAGCCGCACGCTGGTGTTGGAACTGCATGTGGCGCGTTTGCAGGGAGTTTTGGCAGGGGATACGCCGGAAGAACGATTCGAAAGCTTTGTCGAGCGCCTGAGCCAGCCCGCCCATTCACTTGCTATTTTGACAGAGTATCCGGTGCTGGCGCGGCAACTGATGATCTGTTTGGATCAGTGGGTGACGGTTTCGTTGGAGTTCCTGCAGCGTCTTTGTGCCGACTGGGCGTTGATCCGCAGTCGCTTCTGTCCCCACGATGATCCAGGGGTGCTGGTCGAGTTTACCGGCGGCGCAGGCGATACGCATCGCAGCGGTCGCTCGGTCATGATCGCGGAGTTTGACTCTGGCTTTCAGCTCGTCTACAAGCCCAAGTCGCTGGCGGTTGACGTACATTTTCAGGAGTTGCTCGCGTGGCTGAATGCGCGCGGCTGCCAGCCGCCGCTGTACACCCTCGCCATCCTTGACCGCGGCGCTTACGGCTGGGTCGAGTTCGTGGCGCGCCAGGACTGTCGCTCAATTGAGGAAGTCGAGCGTTTTTATCAGCGCCACGGCGCTTATTTGGCCCTGCTCTACGCGCTGAATGCAAACGACTTCCACCATGAGAATTTAATCGCGGCGGGCGAACATCCTGTGCTGATCGACCTGGAGACGCTGATCCAACCGCTGTTTGATCGAATGGACGATACCCGCGCCGATTCGGTCGCGGAGAGAGCCGTGATCGATTCGGTGATGCAGGTCAGCTTGCTGCCCCTGCGTATGTGGTCGAGCGAGGATTACGTCGGGGTTGACATCAGCGGGCTGGGCGACGTGGCAGGGCAGCTTTCGCCGGATCGTTTGCCGCTGCCCACTGCGGTGGGGACCGATGCCATGCGCTATGTGCGCGAGCGCATCGAATTGGAGGGCAATGCCCACCGGCCTGCCCTGAATGGCGTCGAGGTTCGCGCGGCGGACTATGTGGATCAGGTGGCGGCAGGCTTTGCCCATGTTTACCGGCTGTTAATGGCCCACCGCGACGAACTGCTTGAGCCCGGCGGGATGCTCAGCCGCTTTGCCCATGACGAAATTCGTGTGCTGCTGCGACAGACACGCACCTATGACCAACTGCTCTTTGAGAGCTTCCATCCCGACATGTTGCGCGATGGGCTGGCGCGCGAGCGCTTTTTGGATCGGCTCTGGGTGGCTGTGCCTGTGCGCCCTTATCTGGCCCATGTCATCAACGCCGAACGGTCGGACTTGCTCCAGGGAGATATCCCGCTCTTTACAACGCGGCCAACGTCGTTGGCGTTGTTTGGCTCCGACGAAAAGGCCATTGAGGGCGTCTTATATGAAACGGGCATGGCTGTTGTCCAGCGCCGTTTGCAGCAGATGGACGAGGCGGACTTGCAGCGGCAGACCTGGTTCATCAAGGCGTCATTTGCCGCGCTCTACGCCGAAAATGAGCCGGTCGCAGTGCCGGTTGGGCAGCCGTTTGATGCTGTGGCTCCCGTTGCGCGTGCTCAACTGCTGGACACGGTGCGCACCATTGCCGACCGTCTGGTCGAGACAGCCATCCACGGCGAGGACGATGCCTCTTGGATCGGGCTTGACCTGCTGGATAATCAGACCTGGAACATCAGCCCGCTGGGAATCGATCTCTATGGCGGCGTTCCTGGGGTTGCGCTCTTCTTGGGCTATGCCGGTGCGCTGCTCGACGATGCGCAGTATACAGCGTTGGCGCGCCAGGCCTTGAATACCCTCGTCTGGCAGACGGAGAACTTGCGCGACGAACTGTTGAAGATCGGCGGACTGTACGGGTGGGGGGGCGTACTCTACACGTTGACCCATCTGGCCGCGCTGTGGGATGATCAGTCTGTGCTGGCCCACGCCCAGGAAGTTGTGGAGATCATCGCCGCCCATGTTGGCGCGGATGACGAATTTGACGTGGCGCGCGGCTCCGCGGGCGCGATCCTGGCGCTGCTTGGCCTGCACGCGCAGACGCTGGATGAACGCGGCCTGCATGTGGCGCTTGCGTGTGGCGATCATCTACTCGCCAATGCACAGACGTTGGATCAAGGGCTTGGGTGGGAGATTCCGCCCTATGGCGCGAGCCTGCTGCTTGGTCACGCGCATGGCCCTGCGGGGATTGCGCGGGCGCTGTTGGAACTGGCAGCAGCCAGCGGCCAAGAGCGCTATGGCTTGGCCGCGCGGCAAGCGATGGTGCGGGCGCGCAGCCTGTACCCTTCGATAGACGAGCAGCAGCCTAGCCTCGTCGGGCTGGCCCTGGCATCGAGCACGCCGACATCGGCTGTGCAACTTGGTCTGGCACATTTGTGCCTGCATACCCACCTAGGCGATCCTGGGCTGTACGATGAACTGCGGGGCGCGCTGCACGCGGCACAGCAGGACGCAGGCAGGCTCTCCCATTCGCTGGATGGGGGAGACATGGGCCGCCTTGATCTGCTGCTGGCAGCAGGCAGCCGCCTGGGCGACGCTGCGCTTGCTGCTCAAGTGGATCGTTTGGCGGGCAGCGTCCTGGGCGACATCGTACAAGGGGGCTGGCGCTGTGGCGTGCCGAGCGCGGTTGAAGTGCCAAGCTTGATGGTGGGCCTGGCGGGCATTGGCTACCAGATGCTGCGTTTGGCCGAACCCGCGCGCGTGCCCTCTGTGCTGCTGCTGGAGCCGCCGGTCAAGCCAACCGGCGCGGGTTCAGCACAGGCATGATCAAATAGATACATGATCAATAGATAGATGTTGCTAGATAGGTGTTGTGATGCCACGCGGCCTTTATGTTCCCCAGGCTGAGCGTATCGAACTGCGCGAGATTGAGGAGACGGCGCTTGCTCCGAATCAAGTGCGGATACGCACCGAGTTTGCCGCCATCAAACACGGTACATTCTTTCACCTCTTCAGCGGGAAATCCCCGTTTGCCCATCAACGATTCGACCCAGAGCAGCGTCTCTTTGTCAAGCGCGGTGAAGATGAGCCAGCCGGTGGGCTGGCCGGTCGCTACATCGGCGATATGGCGGTTGGCCGCGTGGTCGAGGTCGGCGAGGCAGTCGAGCAGGTTCGCATAGGGGATCGCGTCTATTGCTATGGCGCGGTGGCGGAAACATTGACCAAAGCAGAAGATGAGATCAGCCTGGCCGATCCCGCCCTCTCGTCCCAAGACCTTGTCTGTCTCGATCCCGCGCTCTATGCCTACGCAGCCGTGCGCGATGCGCGTATTTGCCTGGGCGACAATGTAATCCTGTTCGGCCTGGGCGCGATTGGGCTTTGTACGGTGCAGTTGTTGAAGCAGGCAGGCTGCTTGAATGTGATTGCCGTCGATCCGATTGCCAAACGCCGCAACTTGGCAACGGCATTGGGCGCGGACCTGGCGCTTGATCCCAACACAACCGATGTGGCGCTGGCTGTGCGCGAGCGGCTTGGCAGCGGCGCGGACATTGCCCTGGAGACTTCCGGCCATTATGCCGCGCTGCATGAGGCCATGCGCGCGGTGCGTAACTGTGCGCGCATCGTCACGCTCGGCTACTACAAAGGGCAAGGGAGCGCGCTGCAGATGGGCGCTGAATGGCATCACAACCGGCTGGAACTGATCTCCAGTATGCCTGTTTGGGATAATCCGCTGCGCGAACACCCGATTTGGGATCTGGAGCGGCTTCAGCGAACGGTCGTGGCGCTGTTCAAGCGGGGGATGCTGACCTCTCGCGGCATTGTGGACCCGATTGTTCCTTTCGAGGATGCGGCCAAAGCCTTTATGGACATCTACCGCGATCCGTCACAGGCGATCAAACTCGGCGTTCGGTTCGACACTGCCGGTGCGCCGGAAGGTTAGGCGTCCCACAAGTCCAGGGTGAGCAACAGCCTTCGTCCCATCCCACCCCATTCCACTGCATTCATATTCCACTGCATTCATAAAGACAATTCATAGAGACAGGTCCGCGGCTGTTGCGGTCGTGCGCGCCTCTTTGGGCAGCCAGGCCAACGCCGTGTCGATCTCGCCCAGCGGCACAAATTCCAGTCCGACATAGCCGGTATAGCTGCTTTCCTCCACCGCGGCCAAGATATTGCGGTAGTTGATTTCGCCGCTGCCGGGCTGATGGCGGCCTGGCGTGTCCGCGATCTGTACGTGGTTGATCCACTCCAAGTGGGCGCGGAAGGTCTCGATCAGATTGCCCTGCATCCGCTGCATATGGTAGAAGTCGAATTGGGCGCGCACATGGGGCGAATTGACTGCCGCGCAGATCTCCACCATATCGGCCATGGTGGTGACGAGGAAGCCCGGATTGTCAAAGGTGTTGAGCGCCTCGACCTGGGCGGTGACCCCCGCGGCTTGCATGGCAGGCAGCATCGCGGTCAGGTTCTCCACCGCGCACTCGATCTGCGCTGCCCGCTGCACGTCGGGCCGCCGGTTGCCCGCGACCGTGTGGATGCGCGGGCAGCCCAGGCGCTCCGCCAATGCCAGCGCCGCGGTGAAGTCCTCGCGCCAGGCTTGCTTGTGTGCTGGATCGCTCAACTGTCCCCGCTCACCGGCTGGGCCGGTAGCCATGTTGATCAACACCACTTCGACGCCTGCAGCTTCCTTAGCTGCCACCACCGCATCTAAATCCTCATCCGTGGGCCAGAAGAATTCCACCGCGCCAAAGCCCAGGTCTGCCGCGCGCTGAAAACGCTGTAAAAAGGGCACATCGGTGAGGGTCATGGAGAGATTGATGTCAAACCGGAGCATGGGGCAACCCTTTCTTCTGGCGTAGCCGGTGGATGAACTGGCGAATGATAGGACGAGTGTATCACCTGTCTTCTGGATAACCAACCGGAAGGCTAGCCAACCGGTCGGGGTGCGGTAGACAGGCCCTCAGACAGAGAAATGTCGGTTTTACCACTAAGCGCCGCTGCAGGTGGTGATACACTCCAGAGTAGCATCGCGTCGAGCAAAGGCGAGAGATCGGCTAGAAGGCGTATTTTTACATCTCCGCCACCTGCCATTTGACGTTCTACATCAACAGCGCATTCAGAAACAAGGGGGAATGAAGCAATGATTGCTGAACTAAGCCGCAATTGGTGGGTGTTTCTCATTCGTGGTATCGCTGCTATCCTTTTTGGCCTGATTGCATTCGTTTGGCCTGGACTCACGCTTACTGTGCTGGTGCTGATGTTTGGCGCGTATGCTGTGGTGGATGGGATCTTTGCCCTCATTGCCGGAATTTCGGGGCGCGTGGAGGGGCGCTGGTGGTTGATACTCGCTGGGGTGGCCGGTATCATTGCCGGTGTTCTGACCTTCTTCTGGCCCGGCATCACCGCGCTGGTGCTGCTCTATTTCATTGCGGCATGGGCGGTTGTTATGGGCATCTTCCAGATTGCGGCCGCGATCCGGCTGCGCAGGGTGATCGAAGGTGAATGGTTCCTTGTGCTGAGCGGCATCGTCGCGGTCCTCTTTGGTCTGTTCCTGGTGTTCATGCCAGGTGCGGGCGCGCTCGCCTCTATCTGGATCATTGGCTCGTACGCAGTGGTCTTTGGCATCTTGATGATCATCCTCGCATTCCGGCTGCGCGGATTGCGGAACATCGGCCAGCAGCCGGTACGCTGATCAATCCAACGCTTGTAGACAACGCACGCCTCGGACAACCCACATGGGAATAGACAAGTTGGGAGGCACTGATGTACGACCTAATTGTGATGACGTTCGACACCCCGGATGGCGCGGCGAACGCACGCAGTTCTATTCAACAGCTACAGAATGAAGGGCAATTGGTCTTGGAAGACGCGGCGGTGTTGCGCAGCGACGCATCGGGCAAGGTGGATGTGGACAACGAATTGAGCCGCGGGGTGAAGATCGGCGCTGGGGTGGGGGCGCTGATTGGCGCGCTCTTCACGTTCTTCTTCCCGTTTGTTGGAATTGTCCTGGGCGCGGCAGGTGGCGCAGTGGTTGGCGCTTCGTTGGGGCGTGGGGTTGACCCGCAGTTTGTCGACGATGTCAAAGCGTCGCTCAAGCCCAATAGCTCGGCCATCT
>CAZZNG010000221.1:0-9796 GCA_964655505.1 uncultured Litorilinea sp.
GCCATCCAGCACCGCATTGGCGACGTCGCTGGCTTCGGCGCGTGTCGGTCGCGGGTTGCGGATCATCGAATCGAGCATCTGCGTCGCGGTGATCACCGGCTTGGCTCCGGCCAAGCACTTGGAGATGATCATCTTCTGGATCATGGGGACGGTCTCGGTCGGCACTTCGATGCCGAGATCGCCGCGCGCCACCATGATCGCGTCCGACGCGTTGATAATGGCGTCGATGTTGCGCACGGCTTCGGGCTTCTCAATCTTGGAGACGACCGGCGGCACGCGCCCAAACGAAGAGGCATTCTGAATAATCGCCTTGAGTTCAAGCACTTCATGCGCCGTGCGTACAAAGCTCAAGGCAATCCAGTCTACCTGGTTCGCCAGCGCAAACTGCACATCCTCCAGATCCTTGGGCGTCAGAGCGGCAATATCCAAGGAAGCATCGGGCAGGTTCATCCCTTTATTGTCGGTGAGCAAACCGCCGATCCGGACCTTGGCCTTGATCTCCGTGTCGGTCGCGCCCTTGACCACCAGTTCCAACAGCCCGTCGTCGAGCAAGATGCGCTCGCCCGGCTGCACCGACTTGGGCAAATCCTTGAACTGGATCGGAATACGCCCGGGCACACCGATGATCTCCTCGGTGGTCAGCACGATCTCCTCGCCCTTTTTAAGCTCGACGCCCCCCTCTTGCATCTTGCCCACGCGCAGTTTGGGGCCTTGCAGGTCGGCGAGAATGGCAATTGGCTTGCCGATCTTCTCCGAAACCTGGCGGACGCGCTCAATCGTGCCGCGGTGATATTCTTGGCTGCCGTGGCTCATGTTCAGCCGCGCCACGTTCATGCCCGCCAAAGCAAGCTGGGTTAATACCTCCACATCGCGACTGGCCGGCCCAATGGTACAGACAATTTTTACGCGCCGCATAGATTCCTCTCACACACCCGCTTGATTACACAGGCATCAACCTGCGCCGCAGTGAGCGCACCGCTAGAGACTATATGCTGTACAGTGTAGATTACAGCGTAGATTTTAAATGCCATGCTCTGATGGACTCAGTAATGGATTCGGCAATGGTTTGGCAATGGATGTTTGGCAATGGATTCAGTGGCACAAAACGCACCGATCCGGTGTCCATCCCGCTGTACGGCTAATCACATTGTACAGGAGGGGATGAACAACGGTAAAAGACCCGGCCCACAGCACCAGTCGATAGCACCAGTAGACAACATCAGTCGGGGCCAAAACGCGGGCACTTGTCGAGCGAATAGTATATCATATCCACCCGCTCATGGGTATCCTGGCGCGACGATACATCTTATCTCTACCCTGGCTGCCCTTGCAAGGCCCGCGCGCCAAAGAAGACGGGCAGCGATCTGACCTGTCGCCCGATCCTGCCCGTTTATTGCTCGTCCAGCTATCATCTTTTCGGCTTGTGCCGCGCCGCCGGTCCTACGCCACCCTAGAAGGAGCGGCCGCCCGGCGGAAGCCAGCCATGCGTGCTCAAACGCTCATGCTCTGGCTCGTCGTCGTCCAGTTCATCGCTGTCTGCCAGGGCGCGTGCTCGCTGCATGATCAATTCGGCCTCGCCCAGCGACAGTTCTCCTGCCTCATGCCGCGCGCGGGCCTCGCGGAACTCCTCATCACTCATGCCCAAAGGCTTTTCGTCCCCTATGACGCGATGCAGCCCTTGAATCACGCCGCGCAGCGCGCGCTGGAAGAACGAATCGCCGTGCAGTTGGGCAAAGGTCGAAACCGCCGCGGTCGGGCTGAGCGGGGCCAGACCATAGGCCGCGGCCAGCCGCTCCCGATGGTGCGCGATCCACAAATAGAGGTCAGCCTCGGTACGATCCGGGAAGTTGCGCAGCAGATCATAGTCGCGAATCGCCTGCACCATCGGCATATAGACCGTGTCATACCAACTGGCGACGGCCTCTTCCCAAGTCAGTTGCGGCTTGCCCTGCCGCGCCAACTCCTGGTTGCGCAGGTAACGATGCACCTCGATGTGGTGCTGCATCATCTGATAGCGGCCCGGCTCGGTGAGTTCGATGCCGTGGTCAGGCCGGATCTTGTCGATCTGGGTCGCCTTCAAGAACTCCCTACGCTCGATCTTGATCAGCCAGCGGTCGCGCTCGAAATCGTCCACGTCCAGCGGAATGTCGGTCTGGATCTCGGTCACATACGCTTCGATGTGCGTACTGCCATTGGCGCGCGCCACGCTCACGCGGTGGTTTCCGTCGCGCACAAAATAAACGTTCCCGATCTTGAACAGTTCTACCGGAGGAAAGCCCTCCATCGAGTTGAGCGCCTTATCGAGCCGCGCCCACCGTTCCTGGTTGATCCCGGCGCGGGGCAGAAAGGTGCGTGTGAAATCGCGATAGCGCCCCACGCTGCCGACGATCTGATCCAGCGGGACCATCTCCGTGCCCTTTTCGATCTGCTGCCGGGCGCGCAGCCGGTTCACTACCTCATCGTAGCTCACCAAATCTGTATGTTCACCGGTCAACATCCCCAGCAGGTCGGTCATCTGCGCCGACACAACGCTGCGCCGAAACCGGTCGCGTGCTTCAAGTTGATGATAGGACCAATCCATCATTCCATTTCCTCCCACAGCCGCACTCCACGGACCGTCTACGCGGTGCATCAGCGCCAAGGCGGCGTGCCTGCTCGTCGTGCGCACAACGGCGCGGAGAATGACCGGCCAACCTCTATCATTGTGCATTTACACACAAAGTTCTGCAAGCGTGCTTGCTTTGTGTGCAGCCACAATCCGCCCAGGCGTAGACGGCCCACCACAGTCGAGCGATCTACCGTGTATCGCTGCGTCCTCTCGTCTGCACAAGGCCCGACCGCGCCAGCCTATCGGCGCTGTTTCAAGGCCCCTGCAAACGTGTGCACTGTTCCACCTATGTATACGTCGCAGCGCGGCAATAAGTTCACGCGTGCAAGGATCGCGTAGATTCTTTAACGGAACATCAATGGGTGCGCGACCGGCAATGGATCATAAGACAATGGATGACAGAATTGGAACGACGATCGCGACGATAACGAGCCGCGGGGAGCGAATCGCCGGGAGCTAGCTGCCGGGGCTTACCGCCAACGCCACGCACTCGTCGGCACGCAGCGCCATGCAGTTCACCCCCTGCACGACCCCTTCTTTGGGCGGCACTTCATCGGCAGGGAAGCGGATTACTTTGCCCAAGCGCGAGATTGCCAGGATGTCATCGCCCGGCTGCACCGCGTGCGCGCCGACAAGCCGGTCGGCACGCATGGCGATCTTGCCGCTGCCGCCCGGCGACTTGTTGGCCGTAAAGCCGCTGAAGAGCCGGATCGTGCCCTTGCCCTCATCGCTCATCAAAAAGATACCGCCATCTTCCGGCGCGGCTGCCAGCCCGATGACCGCGTCCTGCGGCTCGACGCGCATCCCCAAGCAGCCGCGCACCGGCACTTGGCGCTCGCTAAAGCGAATGGCTTGGCCTGCGCGGGTGGCGATAAACAACTCGTCGTCGCCGGATGTCCAACAGCTTGCCGCGGGCGGGCCGCCCTCCGCCACATTGTAGAGCACGGTTCCCGCCTGCAAATTCTTGCCCAGGTATTGGCTGCCGATGCGCCGCACCTGGCCGCGTACGGTCGCCAGGGCCAAGTACGCGCTTGGCTGGCCCGGCAGCGGATCGGCCACCACCAGCGCCAGCTTCTCCTCCGCTCGCAGCGGGAAGCGATCCAGCAGCGGCCTGCCGCGTTCGGCCAGGCTTGTCTCCGCCACATCGTCAACCGCCATGCGGAAGGCGCGCCCTTGATCCGTCACCAGGGTTAAGTAGGCCCCGGCATCAGCCAACAAGAGGAATTGGGGCGCGTCGTCGTCGCCTACCTCTACGCCAAAAACGCCCATCCCCCCGCGGCGTTGGCGTGTGTAAAAATGGCGCGGGGTGCGTTTAGCCAGCCCGCTGCGCGTGATCGTCACGACATTGATGCTGGTTGGCGGTTCGCTCGGTTCGGGCGCGGCCATGCGGCTTGTGCCGCCATCGCTCTCCACAGCCGATTCAAGTGCGGCCTCAAGCGCCTCGATGTAGGCCACCACTGCGGGCGGCAAGCCTGTCAGATCGGGGCGATCAGGAACGTTGGTCATAAGCAATCAGTCCAAACCTTTCAAACCAAATTTTTCAAATAGGTATGGGCGGATGGGTATGGGGTCGCTGTTGCCATGCATCGAGTCGAGCCTCGACACCTGCATTCCTCACAACAACATTCTACCTCTACAGCTCAATGGTATAGATCAATGGCGTCTCGCAAAAGCTTAGGCCCAAGATCTCTATCCTACAACATAACTTGACACTCTATCACTTCAGATGTTTCTGTACAGCGTCTATCGTTAGGCTGAGACTAGGCACAGGCCCACATGCTGCTAGACACCACGCTGCATCAGTAGGGGAGAGAAGCCTGAGCCGCTGAACACTTGGTCCAGTGTATTCGAAACAGTGCATCCAAAGCTGTATGAGAACATCAAGCCAAGTGGCGTTCGTGTATTGTGTTTGCAGCAAAGGAGGCAAGTATGAAGTTCATTCCTGCCAGGGTGCACGGCATCTTGGACTATCTTGTGGGTATCTTGCTGTTGTTGGCGCCCAACGTGTTTGGCTTTGCCGAGGTGGGCGGGCCGGCGGTTTGGATTCCGCGCGTTCTCGGTATTGCCGTCATCGTCTTGGCCTTGCTGACGAACTACCCTGTTGGCCTGATGAAGGTCATCCCCATGTCTGTCCATCTCATCATCGACTACATCGCGGGGATCTTCCTGGCCGCATCGCCCTTCCTCTTCGGCTTTGCCGATGCGGATGCCAACGTGTGGATGCCGCATGTGATAGCGGGTATTGCGGTCTTCCTTATCACGCTCTTTACCCAGAGCTGGTCGGAGACGGAAATCGAGGCAGACCGTACGGCGTCGGCCTCAACCCACACCCCACGCCCGCTGTAGCCAGCGCAGCAGCCACCGTGCATTGCTCTACGGTGCGACTGCTTTGCGGTGCAACTGCTTTACGCTGCAATGGCGTTGTGATCTGCGCGAATTGCGTAGATGGAGTTGACGGGAAATGATGGGTTAACCGGTCACGGCAGCAGGGGCACTGGGCGCTTACTGGTCGGGGATTGTCTGGGCAATCTGCTTGATATCCTCGGCATAGCTGCGCAACGTAGGCGTGAGCGTTTCCCAAGTGCCCCCCGCTGCCAAGTAATTGAGCACCTCATCCGGCCCCCAATTGTAGGCGACCAGGGTCCATTCCTGCTGTGGATAGCCGCGTTCGCTCAAGAGCGTGCGCAAATAGTCCAGATAGCGAGCGGCCACCAACACATTGCTATAGCTGTCGAATGGGTCGGTCGCGTTCACCTGCGGCGCCCACTCTTGCCAAGTGGGCGGGCGAATCTGCATCAACCCCATGTCGCCGTCATTGCTCAACGCTAACGAATCAAAGCCGCTTTCGATATACGCCTGGGCCGCCAAGAGACGCCAGTCCCAATCGTAACGCATCCCGATCTCGCGGAACATCTCGCCATAGGTCATGCCGCTTGGTGCGCTGCTGCGCGGCGCAGGCTGAACAGATGTAGCCTGATCAGATGCCGGCGCGCCGATGACCACCGCGGTGGGCGTTGCTATCGCCGCTGCGGCAGCATTCTCTTCCGCGGCCAGCGGCTGCAGCGGCATCTGGTTGGCGCGCGTTGGCTCGCCCGGCGCGGTCACCTGATCGGCGCGCACAATGGGTGCAGCCGCTCCAACTGGTGCAGCGAGCGCGCTGTCGTCGCCACCCTCCGGCTGCATTGGCTGGGCAAGCGGCTGTTCAACCGGCAGTCCCGCCGCGACCGTGCCTGCCTCCCCCGCGGCGCGCGTCGGCGCGGGCTGTTCGAGTTGGATCACAAAGACCGCGGGCGGAACCGGTGTCGCCGCTGTAGCAGACGCGGCCGCCGGGGCTTGGCCGGGTGAGCGCAGCGCCAACAGCAGCGCCAGGCCAGTCAACCCTACGCCCACAACCGCAGCCAACGCCAGCAGCGCGGCAATGCCCATCTGCCAGGGGCCAATCAGGGGCGACAGGCCGATCTGCCCCTCGACGCTGCGCCGCTGTTCCGGCTCATCGAACTCGTTGAGCAGGCGCGCCACCATGCGATAGCCCGTCACCTGGGGGGAGAGTCCGATCCAGGGCCGGTCAGTCGGCTCGATGCGCACAGGCAGCAGCACGGATGCGCCCGGCTCTGCTTGGAAAAGTCCCTCGCCCGGTCGCCCAACTCCACCCAGATCCTCGTCACCCGCGCTGTCGGCCAGCGCGCCCGCGGCCACGGGTGGATAAAAGGTGAAGTGGGCCGCCTGGGAGTGGGATGCGGTGCGGCTCGGCGCGAAGGCGCGCAAGCTGAAGCGCACCGTATGGTTGCTCAGGTTGTACAGCGGCACATGCACCAGCGCGCTGCGCCGGAACCAGGAGGTTTGGACGCGCCGGGGCTGGGGCGATCCGAGTTGAAAAGCCGTGTGGCGCGCCACTGCCAAGACCGCGCCCACCCGCGCCACATGCCCCGCATAGCGCGCGGTCTGCGCGGTCACGGCAAAGGCGTATTCTCCGGCGCGCGCTGCGCTGCTGCGCGGCAGCGCCAGGGTAACTTGGATCGTGCGTTGGTGGCCTGGCGGCAAATGCAGACGCACGGGCAGATCCGGGATCCAGGCCTCGTCGATCCAGCCCTCGATATTCACCTCGAACAAGGCCGGGGAGGGGCCATTGTTGAGCAGTTCGACCTGTATCGTCACAGCCTCGCCCGGCTCGACCGCGTAGCGACGTTGATCCAGCCCCAAACCGATCAGCCTATCGGGCCGGTCGGCAATCGTCGCCCCCACAGCCGTCCCATCCGCGGCGGGCGCATCGACGACACTCGCCTCACCATCGATCTCGATCACTGGCTCCGCGTCCACCAGCGTGGGCTGGCTTGCACCGGCAGAAGCGTCAGGCGCAGGATCCAGCACCCGCCAATTTTGCAGCGGGGCCGGAACTTGGCGGCGCGGCGTATCGCCCGGCTTGTCTGCCGGGCTGTCTCCTGGAACACCAGCCCCAGGCGCATTGTTCCCAGGGGTAGGAGGCTGATGAAATGAAGCGTCGGATGGGGTACGCGGGTCATCATGCATGGCGATAGTGTACGAACGCAGCGCGTGGCCTGTCAAGTCACCCAACCGCGCAGGTTCGGGCAAAGCATCATACTGCACAGCAATACTGCACGACAATGCAACGTCGCCATGCAGCAGTTTGGAACCATCGGCGCAGCCGCAACGTATATACGCCAGTTTTGTTTATGAACAAGAAGCAGCGACAAAACGCTGCGAACATGATGTGAATATGAGGAAAAACGCCTGTTGCTCGATTTCCAATCCGCCCACTATCGCCTGATACCCAACGCACCGCGCCTGCCACGCGCGCCCTGGCTGCGTCGCGTCGCCCTGGCGTTCGTCCTGCTGCTGGCGGCGTTGATGGCCTTTCCCTGGGTCTGGCGCGGCCTGGTCGAACTGCGCTACGCGCCCCGGACCTACACGCTGGACGAGTATTTGGCCCAAACCGCCCCCACGGCAGCACAGCCTGCGCCGCGCACCGCGCTCGTCTTTGGCGCGCGTGTTTACCGAGATGGGCGGCTCAGCGCCATGCTGCGCGACCGGGTCGATACCGCGGTTGCGCTCTACAGCGCGGGCCAGCTTGACCGGCTCATCATGACCGGCGGGCAAAACGGCGAAGCCTATGACGAACCCGCGGCCATGCGTGACCATGCCGTTGCCAACGGCGTGCCGCCATCCGCTATCGTGCTTGACTATGGCGGCCTGCGTACCTACGACAGTTGCTATCGCGCGGCCCACGTCTTTGATCTGAATGAAGCCCTGTTGGTGACCCAGGCTTTCCACCTGCCGCGCGCCCTGCTGCTCTGTGATCAGTTGGGCATGGAGGTTATCGGCGTCAGCGCCGACCGTCGCGTCTATGACCCGCGTTCCATGCGCTGGTCAGAGGCGCGCGAACTGGTCGCGCTCGTGGCGGCCCTGGTCGATCTGGTGCGCCGCCAGCCGCCCCAAATCACCGAAGGGCTGCCGCAGGCGTCATCCGTTCACCCTGTGCTTCACTCTGTGAACGACTTCCGGTCCAACTGTACCACCGCGGTCAAGTTGCGCGGGTTGTCAGGGTCAAGCCCCTTGTGCATGGCGCGTGCATAGGCCATGCTTTGCAGCACCGGCAGATAAAGCCCCGGCAGCGTCCATGCTGGGGCAGACGCCGGCAGATGCACAGCCACATGGCCGATGGCCTGCTGGCCCGGAGCCAGAATCACGGTATTCCCGCCCAGTTCCACCATCTCTCGAATTACCGCGGCTTCGTGCGCCATCGTCTGCGCCGAGACCAACCCGATCACCATCGCCTCGTCGTCCACCAGCGCCTTGGGACCGTGGCGAAATTCGAGGAAGTGGTAGGCCTCGCTGTGGGAGACGGACATCTCTTTCATCTTGAGCATGGCTTCGCACGCAATGCCATAGAGCCAGCCGCTGCCGAGGAAAAAGAAGCGTTCAATGCCCGCTTCTGTGCCCCAATTGGTTGCCAGGCCATAGGTTCCTTCGATCAGCCGCCGCCCCACGTCCGGAATCGAGGCCAGCGGCTCCAGCGACTGCTTGCCCACCAGCGCGGCCAGGGCCTGGGCCGCTAGCAACATCGTCGAGAAAGAACGAGTCTGGGCTGTGCTGCGCTCCTGGGCCATGTCGGTCAGGATGACCGTGTCGCTCTCATCCGCCACAGGTGTGCCTGCATGGCAGGTGATGCCCCACACCGCTTTACCGCCCAGGCTGCGAAAGCGGTCGATGGCCGCGGCCGTTTCGGTCGTCGTGCCAGAACGTGAGACCGTGATCAACAGCGTTGACCCCGCGTCGTGGATCACCTGCTCTGGGTACAAGACGATCTCCGAAGCGGGAACCCCGCGCGCAGGCACCCGCCCCACCCCTTGCAGCAGCGCGGCCGCGCTCAGTGCCAAATAATAGGTCGAGCCACAGCCGGTCACGAGCACCTGGCGCGGCGCGTGTGCGTTCCATGCCGCGGCCAAATCCGCTTGGCGCGCGTGCAGCATGGCATACGCGGCGGCCCAAGTGTCAGGCTGGCTGACGATCTCGGACAAGGTCGCGCGGCCGCGGGACTCATCTGAAGCGGGAGAATTCGCCTGAACCATCGGTCTACACTTTCTTGTTGAGGCCCGTTGTGGGCAGGGTGGACAGAGCAAAGGACAGAGCAAACGACGCAGCAACAATGCGGCAAACAATATAGCTCATTGTACCCCCCTCGATTGCTGCACCGTTAAGGGCGGGCTATGGGCGCGATTATGGGCGATGCGCCCTCTCTTGTCAATGGTGTTTCAAAAAGGATGTTTCAGAAAGAGTGTCTTGGCAGGGGTGTCTCAGCGTCCAAAATCTGCTTGACAAGGGAACGCCAGCCCTCTACCATGCAGACAACAGTCGGCCTGGCCCCTATACTGGGAGTTGCGCGCCCATGTCATCGACAGCCCCCTCCAACGCCCCTCGACCCGATTCAGCTTTCGACATTGTGGTCCTGGGCGAGATCAATGTCGACCTGATCCTCGGCCCCGACGCGCGCCCGACCTTCGGCCAAGTGGAAACGCTGGTCGGCGATGCCACGCTCACTGTGGGCGGCTCCGGGACCATCTTTGCCCTGGGTGCGGCCCAACTCGGCCTGCGCGTTGCCTACTGCGGCGTCGTGGGCGATGACAATTTTGGACGCTTCATGCTGGATGCGCTCCACCATCGCGGCGTAGA
>CAZZNG010000222.1:0-9762 GCA_964655505.1 uncultured Litorilinea sp.
CTGGGCATTCGCAGCGAAATCAACTGCCTGGTCCATGCCGACCGGCTGGAGGTGACAACGCTGCCTGTTCATACCGAGGTTCGTCCCCTGTTGGCCTAATGCGTCTTGCATACAGACGCCTTCAGGGGTTGGTATAAAAGTTTTACCGGATTGTACCTATCTAACCCGTTTCACTGCATGAACGCAGAAGATTGCGGTTCTATTTCTGATTTAATCAAGGAGCTGTATATGTACAAACGATTCTGGATCCTCTCGCTGCTGTTGACGGTGGCGATGGTGTTGACGGCCTGTCCTGCGGCCGCGCCCACCACGTCCAGCGGAACCGGCAGCACCGACGGGGCAGCAGCGGAACCCGCTGCGGCAGAGCCGGGCACGCCGCCCGCGCCAGGCGAAGGCGGAACCCTGATCGTGGGTCGCGGGGGTGACACTGTGCTCCTCGATGCAGGCCCGGTGACCGACGGCGAATCGGCGCGCGTCATCCAGGAGATCGTCGAGCCGCTGGTCCGGCTTGAGGGCACATCGACCCGCCCGATTCCGTGGTTGGCCGAATCTTGGGAGACAGAAGACAGCCAGACGTGGATATTCCACCTGCGCCAGGGGGTCACCTTCCACGACGGCACGCCCTTCAACGCTGAAGCGGTCGCCTTCAACATGGATCGCTGGCGCAACCCGGACAACGAATACCGCTTTGGCCGCACATTCGAGTACTACAACTACGAATTTGGCGAAACGCTGTCGATTGACGAAGTCAACGTGATCGACGAGTACACCATCGAGATTGTGCTGTCGCAGCCGTCCGCTGTGCTGCTCAACAAGCTGTCGTTGGCCTTCGCCTTTGGCATCAACAGCCCGACAGCCATCATGGAGCAGGGCGACGACTACGGTACGCCCGTGGGCAGCGCGGTCGGCACTGGCCCCTTCAAGTTCGTGGAATGGGTGCCGGATGACCGCATCGTCGTGGAACGCAACGAAGATTGGTGGAATGAAGGCCCGCTGTTGAGCCGCATCATCTGGCGCTCGATCCCGGACAACTCGGCGCGCTTCGCCGAACTACAGGCAGGCACGATCCACCAGGCGGAACTCGCTCAGACAGACCTGGAAATCGCAGCCTCGGACCCTAACATCAACCTCTACGTCGCGCCTTCCACCAGCACCGGCTACATCGCCTTCCAGCAGTGCACCGAGCCGTTTGACAAGCTCGAAGTGCGCCAGGCGATTGCCCATGCCGTGAATTGGGAAGCGCTGATCCCGGTCTTCTATGGCGAATACGGCCAATTGGCCGGCTCCTTCCAGCCGCCCGCCATCCTCGGCTCCAACCCTGACATCCAGGCTCACGAGTACAACCCGGACCTCGCCCGCGAACTGCTGGCCGAGGCCGGTCTGCCGGATGGGTTTGAAACCGACTTCTGGTACATCCCTGTCCAGCGTGGCTACTTCCCCGACTCGAAGGCCATTGCAGAGGCGATTGCCGCGGATCTGGCGAATGTAGGCATCACCGTCAATCTCCAGACCGAAGACTGGGGCGCGTACCTGGAAGATCGCAACATTGGCCGCTTCCCCATGTGGATGCTCGGTTGGGGCTCGGACAACGGCGATCCCGACAACTATCTGGGCTATCACTTTGCCCATGCGCCGGGTGAACCCAAGGAAGAAGACTGCTACGACTCGCCCGAACTGGCCGAGCTGCTGATCCAGGGCCGCACGATTGCCGACCCAGACGAGCGCGAGCAGATCTACATGCAGGCCGAGCAGATCATCCATGACGACGTGGCCCGCATTCCCGTCGTCTGGGCCACCACGCCGGTCGTCTTCCGCTCCACTGTTAAGGGCTACGAGCCGGTTGTCTTCCGCTCGTGGTATGAAAACATCTGGATCGAAGACTAACCTCGCAGTTGTGCAGGCTGCCGGACTCGACTCAACGCGAGTCCGGCAGCCTATTTTCGGCTCAGACGAGCCGCATTGCAGAGCATGTCAGCATGGCATGTTGTAGGAAAATAAAACCATGACTCAATTTATTATTCGTCGGCTAATCCAGTTGATTCCGGTCTTGCTCGGCGTGTCTATTGTGGTTTTTGGCCTGATCCGCGCCATCCCAGGCGACCCGGTTGTGGTGATGTTGGGCGAACGCGCCCGCGCCGAGGATGTGGAACGGGTGCGCGAGGAAATGGGCTTCAATCGGCCCATTGCGGTGCAATATGTCGAGTGGATGGGGCGCATCGTGCGCGGCGATCTGGGCACGTCGATCATTAACCGTACCAAGGTCGCGGTGGAAATGCGGACGCGCCTAGCCGCCACGCTGGAGATGGTGATCTTTGGCCTCATCATCGGCGTTGTGGTCGGCGTCTCCATCGGCATCATCTCCGCGCTCAAACGAAATACCTGGATCGACCTGGTCGCCACGATGGGCGCGCTGGTAGGCGTCTCCATGCCAATCTATTGGTTGGCACTGATCGCCATCTACGCGCTGGCGGTGAACCGCCAAATCTTCCCGCCCAGCGCGCGGCTCGACGCGGATTTGGATGTGGTGCGGCGCACCGGCTTTATGCTGATCGATACGCTGCTGATGGGCAACTGGCGTCTTTTTACCAACGCGCTTTGGCATCTTATTCTACCCGCCACTGTCTTAAGCACAGTGGTCATGCCTATCCTCGCCCGTTTGACCCGCGCCAGTATGCTCGAAGTCATGCGCCAAGATTATGTACGCACCGCCGAAGCCAAAGGCTTGCGCCAACGCACCGTGGTGATTCGCCATGCGTTGAAGAACGCGCTGCTGCCGATTGTCACGGTGATTGGCTTGCAGCTTGGCAGTCTGCTGGGCGGCGCGCTGCTCACCGAAACCATTTTCTCATGGCCCGGCATGGGCTTGTGGACCTACCGCGCCATCCTCAGCCGCGATTATCCGATTGTGCAAGGGGCCGTGCTGGTTAGCGCGTTGATCTATGTGGTCGTGAATCTGCTGGTAGACATCTCATATGCCTACCTAGACCCGCGCATTCGGTACCAAAATAGCTGAGACTGGACCTTGTTATGACAACGAATGTAGCAGCCCGTTCAGAATTCATGCACAGTGTCGAGCCGCGCCCGTCGCGCGGGTTGATGCGCGACGCCATGCGCCGCCTGCTCTCCGGTTGGAATGGCCGCGTCGGCTTGGTCATCATCACGATCACCATTTTGGTCGGCACGCTTGCCCCAATTGTGGACCCCTATAATCCAGCCACGGACTCCAACTTGGCCGAATCGCGCTTGGCCCCGTCGCTGGAGCATCCCTTCGGCACAGACCGTCTGGGGCGTGATATGCTGCGCCGCATCGTGCACGGCACGCGCATCTCGCTCACCATCGGCTTTGTTGTCGTCTTTGTGTCCGGCGGCATCGGCACGCTGTTGGGCCTGGTTGCCGGTTACTTCGGCAACACGGTCGACACCGTGATCATGCGCCTGATGGATATTTTGCTGGCTTTTCCGGCCATCCTCTTAGCGATTGCCATTGTCGCAGTGCGCGGAGCAGGGTTGTTCAACACGATATTGGCCGTTGCCATTGTCGGGATCCCCGGCTATGCGCGCGTCGTGCGCGCGGTCGTGCTTTCCATGCGCGAGCGCGACTTTGTAGAGGCTGCGCGCGCGACAGGCGTGAGCGACACGCGCATCATGTTCGTGCATATCCTGCCCAACAGCCTAACGCCGATCATCGTTCAGATGACGCTGGGCGTCGGCGGCGCGATCATCTTTGCCGCGGCCCTGGGCTTCTTGGGCCTGGGTGTCCAGCCCCCCACCCCCGAATGGGGCGCGATGATCAGCGACGGCTTGCCCTTCCTGCGCCAATCCCCCTACCTGGTCTTCTATCCGGGCATGGCAATCATGTTGACCGTGTTGGGCTTTAACCTGTTGGGCGATGGGCTGCGCGATGCACTCGACCCTCAACTGCGCGATTGATCACGCAGCCGCCAATCATACAACCCACCCCATGATCATCAGCACATGATCAATACATGATAAGGAGTTGGACGGTGAGTCACCTTGCGCGCCCCTGGGACGGCAGCCCCGTGCCCTATCCCGATCCCGCCATCGAGGTCGTCGATCCGCGCTTCAAGCGCTATGTCATCGGCAACGCCGCGGTCGAGCGGCTCTACACAGGCTCACGCTGGGCCGAGGGGCCGGTCTGGTTTGGCGATCATCAATGTCTGCTCTTCAGCGACATTCCCAACAACCGCATCCTGCGCTATGACGCGCAAAGCGAAGACGTTACCGTCTTTCGCCAGCCGTCCAACTTCTCCAACGGGCACACGCGCGACCGGCAAGGCCGGTTGATTAGCTGCGAACACCTCACACGGCGGGTGACGCGCACCGAGCATGACGGTTCGATCACCGTGCTCATCGATCAGTTTGAGGGCAAGCCGCTCAACGCGCCCAACGATGTCGTCGTCCACTCCGACGGTTCTATCTGGTTCACTGACCCTGGCTATGGCAGCCTGCTCGACTATGAAGGAGAGCGTAATGAGCTGCAACTGCCGCCGCGCGTCTACCGGCTCGACCCCGACACAGGCCAGGCCACGGTCGTGGTGGACGACTTTGAAAAACCCAATGGGCTTTGCTTTTCGCCCGACGAGCGCAAGCTTTACATCGTCGATACGGGGCGCTCGCACAAGCCCGACCACCCGTCGCACATCCGCGTCTTCGACGTAGACGGCGCGACGCTGCGCGGGGGCGATGTCTTTGTGGACATGGGCGTGGGCAGTTCAGACGGCATCCGCACCGACGAGGACGGCAATCTCTGGTCCGCGGCGGGCTGGGGCGGTCGCGACTATGACGGGGTACACTGTTTCGCGCCCAACGGCGATCTGATTGGCCGCATCCACCTGCCCGAACCATGCAGCAACCTCTGCTTTGGCGGGCGCAAGAAAGATCGCCTCTTCATGACTGCCAGCCAATCGCTCTACAGCGTCTTTGTCAACACGCGCGGCAGTCAAACGCCCTGACTTCGCTGATCAACCTTCCGGGCCGCTGGCAGCATCCCGGACGATCAACGCGACAAACAAAGAAAGCCTGCAAGACAAGCCTATGGGCAAAGAGATCAAAGTCGCCTTCGCCGGGGTGCATCGCGCCAGTTCCTTCTTCCGCGCCTTCGAACTGCACCCTGAAACCGCCATCGTCGCCCTGTGCGACCTGCACGAGCCGACGCTGCGCGGCACAGGCGCACAGTTGGGCATCGATCAACTGTATACCAACTACGAACAGATGCTCGACGAGGCCAAGCCGGACGCGGTGGTCGTCGCCACGCCCATGCACGTCCACGCCAGCCAGTCGATTGCCGCGCTCGAACGGGACATTCACGTTCTGTCCGAAGTGACCGCGTGCGTCTCGCTGGATGAAGCGCGCTGGCTGGTGCAGGCGGCCAAGCGCAGCCGCGGCCTCTACATGATGGCGGAGAACTACATTTACCGGAAGCCCAATGTGCTGGTGGAGGCCATGGTCAACGCCGGGCTGTTTGGCGAGGTCTACTACGCGGAGGGCGAGTACATCCATGAGCTATCCGCGCTGCACCACACCCCAGAAGGCAAACCAACCTGGCGCTACTACTGGCAGGTGGGCGTCAACGGCTGCACCTACCCGACCCACAGCCTCGGCCCCTGCTTGCGCTGGGTGAAAGAGCGCCCGGCGCAGATCAGCTGTGTCGGCACAGGCGTCTGGACCGACCCGGAACACGCCATGGAGGACACCGTCTTACTGCTGTGCAAGACTTCAAGCGGCAAGCTCATCCGCGTCCGCGTCGACATGCTCTCCAAGCGGCCCCATGCCATGACCAACTACACGCTGCAAGGCACGCGCGGGGCCTATGAGAGCGCGCGGCGGCCCGGCGAAGGCGATTGGGTGTGGGTCGAAGAGCGCTGCGAAGACCCCAATGCGTGGGTTCCCCTCTCTGACTTCGAGGATGAATTTCTGCCCGACATCTGGCGCAACCCGCCCGAAGCCGCGCGCGCCGCGGGGCATGGCGGCGGCGACTACTTCGAGGTCATGGACTTTGTGGATGCCATCCAAGGCCGCAAAGCGCTCCCGGTCGACATCCACGCGGCCATGGACATGACCCTGCCCGGCCTGGTCAGCCAAGCGTCGATCCAGCAAGGCGGCGCGTGGCTGCCCGTGCCCGACTCGCGCGAGTGGTAGCCGCGCGCCACAAGCAGCATGTCTCTAACATGAGTCATCCCGGAGTTTGAGATGAAGGGATGACAAAAGAAGGCCTCTTTGGTTGAATACGGGTGTGTCGAGCACCTAATTCACCAAGGAGGCCTTCTGTATGAACGAGTATACAACCGGCGAGGGGGCGGCGCAAGCGTTGGGCGAGCGGTTGGTGAGGTATGTCCAGCCTGTGCTTGAGCAGCTAGACGTGTTGCTGGACAAGCGGCTGGTGCGCACTGTGCTGGGGCTTTTGCAGGTGATGCTGCTGCTGCGCCACAACCGCTACGGCTTGTTGTTGAGCGAGTTGGGCGGCTACCTGCTGGGGCCGACGCATGCCCCGGCAGGCACCAAACGCATCAGCAACCTCTTGCGTTCGCCCAAGTGGAGCCATCGCGTGGTCGATGACTTCCTGTGGCGGCAGGCAAACCAGCATGTGGAGACGCTGCAGGCCCAGGGACACCGGGCGCTGGTGGTGTGGGATGAGAGCGTGATTGAAAAGCCCGAGAGCCTGGCGAGTGAAGGCTTGTGTGCCGTGCGCTCCACCAAGTCCCCGCGCTACACGCGCATCAAGCGCGGCTTCTACAATCCACCGCTTGAGCGGCCGGTCTTTGTGCCCGGCTTTTACTGGCTAGCCGTCATGGTCATGGGCGTGGCGGGTACGCCGACGCTGGCTGCTATGCGCTGGTGGACACGCCGCGGCGCGCATGCCCAAGAGCGTACCCCTCTCTGTGAAGCCCTGCTGGCCCAGTGTGCCCACGCCTGGGGCAAGCAGGTGCTGCACCTGTTTGACCGCGGCTATGCCTCTGGTCCGTGGCTCCAACGCTTTGTGACAGCCGACATTGCGTTCATCGTACGCTGGCGCAACAGCTACAAATTGCAGGATGAGAAAGGGCAGCGCAAGCCGGGTGACATGTGCCGCGGCCGACGCTCGGTGGCCCATCGCAATCTGTGGGATGCGCGCAGAGGCTGTGAGCGGCGCACAGGGCTGCTCTACTTTCCCGTGCGCCATCCTCAGCTGCCTGATGTGCCCTTCTGGCTGGTGGTGGCGCGCCCCAAAGACCGACTGGCCTGGCATTTCCTCACCAACCAGCCCATCACCAGCCAGGAAGAGGCCTGGGCGGTCATCTATGCCTATCGCCGCCGCTGGCAAATCGAGACAGCCTTCCGCTATCTCAAGTCTGAACTAGCCATCGAAAGTCCTAGGCTCTGGTCATGGCACAATCGGCTGAAGCTCTTCTCGCTGGTCGCCTTGCTCTATGCCTTCCTGCTCTCGCTCTTGGCCCCTGCCCATGAGCCACTCAAGCATTATCTCTTACACGACTGGTGCCACAGAACAGGCGAGCGGCTCCGTCGCGTGACGTTGCCGCTCTACCGTCTCCGTTCTGCGATTGTCAGACTCTGGCTCGCTTATCCCACTGCTCTCATCCCACTTTGGCAGAATTCGGGATGACTCATGTTCAACTGCATGGCGGTTAAAAGTAGTCGTAAGGAGGCATGACTGGCGTACCGGTGGCAATAGGCTCATTGGCTACTGTGGGTTTCGGCACCCGCGGCGCAGGTATAACGGTCAATTCAAGTGTCTCATCACCACGCTGGAGCCGCAATTCCAGTGGAACCATATAGCCCACCAGAGGCCGCAGCCGGTCGCCATCCGTAAATGGCACAGTCTCCTTCTCGATGAATTCTGCTACAGGCGGGGGAATGGGTGTGACTGCCATACCTCTAGTCACGACGACTCCACCCACCACTGTAGTCAGCGGCATCCCCTCTGTGATACTTTCTACTGTCGATAATGACATAGAACCAGTATCGGTATAGATGACATCTGATTCCTCAGGCAAAGGGGCCGGTGCATCCGAGGGGATCCAGGTAAGGTCGAGCAGGATGTCGCCGACCTGCACCCCTGCCTTCTCGGCGGCGCTGCCATATTCCAGTTCAACCACTCGCATATTTTCGTCAACAACCACCCCGATCACCCCTCCTGCAAACGAGGCGTGCGTACTCTCTCCATAGCGAGGCGTTGCTGTGCAAGCGGCGACCACTAGCACGACAAGCATCACGGCACTCAGTCTGATATTCATCTGGTTGCTCCGTTCAGTATACATGGGTTACTCAGTCTTCTATTTGTCCCAGTCTTGCTCAATCAACTGCCAACTGATCGACATCCACATAGATCCCACTCGAGCTTGAATGTTTTTCGCCTGTCACGGCCAGATGAATTGTGTGGGTGCCAAGGCTTAAAGGCCAACGCCGGTCTACTGACCATTGCGGCGCGGCAGAATAGAGATCGATGGTTTCTTTATACTCGCCATCAATCGTCACTTTGACTTTCCCTCGATTGGGGCCTTTGGTAAAAGAATAGGTAATCCCATCCCCAACGAAGGTAAACACGACCGCATCATCGGCAGTATTGGACCAACTGACCGTACCGTTATCTGCGTTTGGCCAACCACTGCTGTGGGTCCAGTTCCCGATATAACGGACATAACCACTCGTATCATCATGAGCACCTTGCGCCCTCAAAATATCGACAACATAGCCGTCCAAATCCGTATAGTCTGTCCCATTGCCGAGTCCACGTATTTCGATGACATGATATCCTGGTGTATCCATGTCCCACGTTCTGTGCACCTGCCAGAGGTTATCATCGTTATCGTCCGTGTTGATCGACTCAACCAACGTGCCGTCAATATAAACATCCTGCCAGCCTCGGTTGGCGGCTTTCGCAAACACCCAAGTGACACGCGCACCTAAGAAGGCAAACCACGAGCTTGCTCCCGTCTGGTTAGACCAACTTGCAGTTTGGAAGAGAGCGTGGGAAAACGGGCTTCCCCCTGTCCAGTTGCGGCCCTTGTAGCCGACCGCTGGATAGTTATTGTCGTATGTGGCACCTCCTACATAATACGTGGCAGCAGATTGGAGGCGGACACTACTGGATGGATCGTATAAGAAGTCAATGCCATTCTGGTCATCCGCCCCAATCTGCTTGATCGCTACCGGGTCAATGAAAGGATACATCAACTGTGTGTTAGCACCTTGCACGTGGTCAAGTCCTGCCGCGTGACCGAATTCATGACGCAAGACCGTACGTAAGTCGTGGAAGCCAGATGGCGGCGTACCTGTTCCGGTATATCATTGAATATTCGGGCATCCCGTATTGACTGTGATCACAAAGCTGTTGCGATAGATACCCAATGAATCCTCTACAGGAGCCATAGTTGCGAGAGTTGTAGGATTAGTACAGCTTAGAGTGCCTGTTCTTAGCCGGTTCGGGCTGTTGGAATCAAACACAAAATCAAAATCAGTAAGGTTGGTCCAATGCAGCGCAGCTTTGTTGGCCCGATTAACCCAAGCCGCGCCCTGGTTCGTGAACGATGGTTCCATACGGTAGGTGGTACTGGCGGTGGGCCACACATCGCGCAGCAGGGTAAACGCATACGCGCTAGTGACGTTTGCCACCAAGACCAAAATCACAACTGAAAATGCCAGTACGAGTAGTCTTCGCATCATCGCCTCCTTTGGGGGTTGTTCTAGTAGTATGTTTAATAGGTTGGGCTTAAAGCTAGACGTGCAGAATCAGATAGAGGATCA
>CAZZNG010000223.1:0-9754 GCA_964655505.1 uncultured Litorilinea sp.
TCAAGAACACGGGCAACGTCACGCTGACCAATATCACCGTGACGGATGACCAGGGCGTGCAGGTTAGCTGCCCGGCAAGTGAACTAGACCCGGATGCCAGCATGACCTGTACGGGCAACGGCACTGCACAACTGGGCCAGTATGCCAACATCGGCACAGTCATCGGCACATCGGTGCTGGATGAATCGGTGCAGGTAACTGACTCTGACCCCAGCCACTACTTCGGTGTGAAGGCTGCTATTACCATCAAGAAGTACACCAATGGCGTGGATGCCGACCTGCCGGCGGATGCGCCAGAGGTAGAACCGGGCAGCACGGTCAACTGGACCTATGTGGTACAGAATACGGGCAATATCACGCTGACCAACGTCACCGTGACCGACAACGAAGAAGGCCCGATCTGTGAGATTCAGTCGCTTGCACCTGAAGCGAGTGACACCTGTGAAAAGACGGGCATCGCAGGTCATGGTCTGTATGCGAACATTGCTACGGTCGTCGGCACCCCTGCAGCCGCTGGGCTGCCCAATGTCACCGACGACGATCCGAGCCACTACTATGGCCGCATCACGCCGAGCATCGCGCTCAAGAAGTACACCAACGGCCATGACGCGGATGAAGCGCCTGGGCCAATCGTGGAGCCGGGCAGCACGGTGACTTGGACCTACGTGGTGCAGAACACCGGCAATATCGCGCTGACCAATGTCATTGTCACCGATGACGTTGAAGGGGATATCTGTATCATCCCGTCGCTTGCGGCGAAAGCCAGCGACACCTGTGAAAAGACAGGCATCGCGGGCTACGGGCAGTATAAGAATAACGGCCACGTAGTCGGCACGCCTGACATTCAGGACGCCCAGCCGGTGACGGATACTGATCCGAGCCACTACTTCGGGGCGATCAACCCGGCTATCGACATCGAAAAGACAACCAACGGTGAAGATGCCGATACGCCGGAGAGCGCGCCGCAGGTTGCGCCGGGCAGCACAGTCGTTTGGCATTACCTGGTGACAAACACGGGCAATGTCCCGCTGGTCAATGTGGAGGTCACCGATGATAAGGAAGGCCCGGTGACTTGTCCCACGAACACGCTCGCACCGGGCGAGTCGATGACCTGTACGCTCGAAGGAGTTGCAGGCCATGGCCTGTATGCCAACAACGGCATCGTAGTCGGCACGCCCCAAACCGGCGGAGAGCCAGTGATCGACACCGATCCGAGCCACTACTTCGGCACCATCATGCCGAGTATTGACATCGAGAAGGCCACCAACGGCCATGACGCGGACGAAGCGCCCGGCCCGGTCATCGAAGCCGGCAGCCCAGTGGTCTGGACCTACGTGGTGCGAAATACGGGCAACATCGCGCTCGAGAATGTGACGGTGAGCGACGATGTTGAAGGCCCGGTGACTTGTCCTCAGACAACCCTGGCCCCAGGCGAGTCGATGACTTGTACGCTTGAAGGCACGGCAATCGAAGGCCAGTACGCCAACATCGGTTCCGTCATCGGCACGCCGACAGAGGGCGAAGTCGAGCAGGTCAGCGACAGCGATCCCAGCCACTATGTGGGTGCGCCCGTCGACGAGCCGGTCCTCCCGGCCAGCGTTGGCAATCTGGTCTGGTTCGACGATAACGAGGACGGTATCCAGGATAGCGGCGAGCAAGGTGTCGAGGGTGTGGTGGTGCGCCTCTTCCGCGATAACTTCGACGGCAGCGCCATCAACACGGCGACGACCGACGAGAACGGTGAATACCTCTTCACCGACTTGGAAGCAGGCACCTATTGCCTTGAGTTCGAGATTCCGGCGGACTTCGAGGTGTCACCGGCTCATGTGGGCGACGATGCAGAACGCGACAGCGACGGCGTGACTATCGTGAACGCCACGACTGTACGCACGGACTGCTTCACGCTCGACGCGGGGCAGGTGGATCTGACTCGTGACCTCGGCGTCTACGAAGCTACGCCGCCAACCGGCGAGAACCCCATCCAGCAGCCGGGCGACGCTGTACAGCGACTGTACCTGCCCGCGCTGCACAGCAACTAACTGTGTGATAGCCGGTAGCGAACCAGAGCAGCCAGCTACATTCGTCAGTTGCTGCGGCTACCGGCTCGTTCTAAACATCAACCATCAAGTAAACGCAGCGCTCCGGGGTTCAATTCCTGGAGCGCTGCGCTTTTGGGTGGGACAAGTCCGTGACACGATTAACGTGACACAGATTAAATGGCAGGCGGTAGGCTAATGGCGACAAAAGCAGAGGGGCCTGCACCGGCGAATGGGTGCAGGCCCCTCTATATTACTCAAGATCACCAAAGCACAAGGGAGGACACTTTTGGCTAGACCCCGTAGTACATGACGAACTCGTGCGGATGCGGGCGCAGGCGTACCGCGTCGCCCTCGGTATAGCGCTTGTAATCGACATAGGTCTCGATCAGGTCACTGGTGAAGACGCCGCCTTCGAGCAGGAACGCATTGTCATTCTCCAACTCGGTCAGCACCGCTTCCAGCGAGCCTTTAACCATCGTCACGTTCTTGAGCACATCTTCCTCAAACAGGTCGACCTCGGCAGGGTTGCCCGGTTCGATCTGGTTCTTGATGCCGTCAAGCCCGGCCATCAACATGGCGGCAAAGGCCAGATAGGGGTTGGCAGCCGGGTCTGGACAGCGGAACTCGACGCGCTTGGCCTTGGGCGAATTGGAGTAGACCGGGATGCGGCAGGCCGCCGAGCGGTTGCGCGCGGAGTAGGCCACCACGACCGGCGCTTCATAGCCCGGCACCAAGCGGCGGTAAGAGTTGGTCGTCGGCGCGCAGAAGGCCAGCAGCGCGTTGATGTGCTTGAGCAGGCCGCCGATGTACCAGAGCGCGGTCTGGCTCAGACCCGCGTAGCAGTCGCCCGCGAAGAGCGGCTGCCCCCCCTTCCACAAGCTCTGATGCGTGTGCATGCCCGACCCATTGTCTTGGAAGAGCGGTTTGGGCATGAAGGTGACTGTCTTGCCATGCTGTTTGGCGACATTCTTAACGATGTATTTGTAAAGCTGCACTTGGTCGGCCATCTTGACCAGGGGTGCAAAGCGCATGTCGATCTCACACTGGCCCGCGGTCGCCACCTCATGATGGTGGACCTCGACGTCGATGCCGCACGCCAGCATGGTGGTGACCATCTCCGAGCGCAGGTCTTGCAGCGTGTCATAGGGTGCAACCGGGAAATAGCCGCCCTTCAGCCCCAGTTGGTGGCCCGTGCCGGGCGTGCTGCTGTTCCACGCGCCTTCTTCGGCGTTCACGCCGTAGCCCGCCGAAAACTGGTTCGAGTGGTAGTAGACCTCATCGAAGATGAAGAACTCGGCCTCCGGCCCCATCACCACCGAATCGGCGATCCCGGTCGATTCCATATAGTCCACAGCCCGCCGCGCAACCGTGCGCGGGTCGCGGCTAAACGGCTCGCCCGTAATCGGCTCGACCACATTGCAGATCAAGCTCAACGTCGGCACCGAGCAGACCGGGTCGATGAACGCGGTGGTCGGGTCGGCCAGCAGGTTCATGTCGCTGGACTCAATGGTCTTGAAACCGCGAATCGATGAACCGTCGAAGCCCATGCCTTCTTCAAAGGCGCTTTCTGCGTCGAAGTGTTCGACAGGCATGGAAAAATGCTGCCACTGACCAAATAGGTCAGTAAATTTCACATCCACAAACTTGATATTCTGTTCGCTAATAACCGCCATGACATCCTGCGGCGTTTTACAATTAAGGGGCATGGTTAACTCCTTCGTGGTCGATGTGGGTGCGAATTGAGAAAGCAAGACTCTGTCTATCATCGTTTCTCAGCCCCCGAATGGGAATGGCTCATGAACAGGGATGGTTAAAATGAAAAGAAAAATCTCCGGCTGCACGACCTGGACGTGACGCACCTCCCAAGCGCCACCATCCACCCGACCGGCACAGCCGGAGATTGATACAGGTAAACAGACTGGTTCTCGGCTCATTCAGACTTCTTGACCAAGAACTTCGGCGCGACGACCCACATGGCAAACAGGGTGACGAAACCGCCGAGTGCGAATAAAAGCTCCATCATTCCTCTCCTTCTCTGATACGCTGATCGTACTCTGATAGCCGCTGCGCGGCTTTGTCGGCTTGCCGCTTAAGCAGTGCGGCCTTTGTGTTGACGTGTGCCCGGTCATCTGCCGGACTCATGTATCGATGCGAGTATAGCGATGAGAAGCCGACCAAACTATCATCAATTTTGCTAATCTTGAGCGCCTACTTTTTGTGCAGCTTGCACAAAAAATCAGCGCCGGTTTCTCCAGTACGATCAGCTTGCAGCCCCTCTTGGTTGTTTGTTACACTGGCTCCATATCCATGTGCGTGCGACAATCTACCCCGGCGTATTGACCAGACGCCGCCAGAGGAGCGATCCATGTCCAAGCTATCCGCCTATCGTGACGACCCGGCCATTCGCATTGTCACCGGCGTCTGCCCCCACGACTGCCCCGATTCGTGCAGTTGGCAAGTGGCTGTCGATCCGGCCACGGGTCGCGCCCTCGACCTGTGGGGACACCCCGACCACCCGGTTACGCAGGGGACGCTCTGCACCAAAGTGGATCGCTATCTCGAACGCACCTACCATGCGGATCGCCTGACCACGCCGCTCAAGCGCAGCGGCCCCAAAGGCAGCAGTCAGTTCGTGCCCGTTACCTGGGAAGAGGCCATGCGCGACATCGCCGCGCGCCTCCACTCGATTATGGCCGAGGTCGGCCCGGAAGCCGTGCTGCCCTATTCCTACGCCGGGACAATGGGCCTGCTGCAATATGACGGCATGTCACAGCGGCTCTTCAACCGCATGGGCGCGAGCTGGTTGGCGCGCACCATCTGCTCACAGGCGGGCTTTGAGGGGTATGTTTACACGCTGGGCGCGACCGAGGGGATGGAAACCCAGGACTATGCCCGCGCCAAGCTCATCCTGATCTGGGGCAGCAACACATTGACCAGCAATCTGCATCTGTGGCCCTTTGTCCAGGCCGCGCAAAAGGCCGGGGCGCAGGTCATTGTCATCGACCCGGCGCGCACACGCACCGCACGCGCGGCCGACGAGTGGATCCCGATCCATCCCGGCACAGACGCCGCGCTGGCGCTGGCGATGATGCATGTGATCATCGACGAAGGGCTGCATGATGCCGACTACGTGGCGCGCTACACAGTGGGCTTCGATCAACTGGCGCGCCGCGTAGCCGAATGGACACCGGCCCGCGCCGCGGCCATCACCGGCATCCCCGCGCAGCGCATCACGGATTTGGCGCGCGCCTATGCCACCACGCGCCCGGCTGCCATCCGCATCAACTACGGTATGCAGCGCCACGCGGGCGGCGGCATGGCTGTGCGAACGGTGGCGTGTTTGCCCGCGCTGGTCGGCGCGTGGCGCGAGCAGGGCGGCGGCATCCAACTTAGCACCAGCGGCGCGTTTCGCCACTTGGACCTGCGCCCGCTCTACCGCCCCGACTTGCTGGCCGGGCGCTTCCCGCGCACGATCAACATGAACCGGCTGGGCGATGCCCTAAGCCTGGATCCGGCTGCGCTCGCCCGCGCCCACTACCACCCGCGGCCGGTGGACGCGCCGCCCACGCCGGATCAAGCAGGCCCGCCCGTCAAGGCGTTGATCGTCTACAACTGCAACCCCGCGGCCGTCGCGCCGGATCAGGGCGCGGTCGTGCGCGGCTTGCAGCGTGAAGACCTCTTTACGGTCGTGTTGGAGCAGTTCCAGACCGACACGGCGGACTATGCGGATTATGTGCTGCCCGCCACGACCCAACTAGAGCATTGGGACATTCTCAAGCCCTACGGCCATCTCTACTTGGCGCTCAACCGGCCAGCCATTGCGCCCATCGGCCAAAGCCTGCCCAACAGCGAGATCTTTCGCCGCTTGGCCGCGGCGCTAGGCTATGACGAGCCATGTTTCCAGCAGCCGGACGAGGCGATCTTGCGCGAACTGATCGAGACGCAGACCCATCCGCGCTTTGAGGGGATCACCTGGGAAGCACTGGTTGAACGCGGCTTTGTGCGGCTCAACGTGCCGCAGCCGTTTCTGCCCTTTGCCGAGGGCAACTACCCCACGCCCAGCGGCAAATGCGAATTTTACAGCGAACGCATGGCTGCCGACGGCTATGACCCGCTGCCCACCTACATCCCCCCGGCGTGGCAGCGCGGGGCCGCGCCCGAAGCGAGTTTGGTCTGCATCTCGCCACCGGCCCATTCGTTCCTCAATTCAACCTTTGCCAATGTCGAGCGGTTTGTCCGGCGCGAGGCAGCGCCCTGGCTGCACATGCACCCGGACGACGCGGCCGCGCGCGGCATCGTGGAGGGGATGGCGGTTAGCGTCAGCAATGAACGGGGCAGCGTGCAGCTTACGGCCAAGATCACGCGCGACATCGTGCCCGGCACAGTGCTCGCGCCCGGCATTTGGTGGGCCAAACACAGCCCCGACCTGCGCAACATCAACCGCATCACAGCCCAAGACGAGGCCGACATGGGCGCGGGCGCGACCTTCTATGACGCGCGCGTCTGGGTTACACCGGCGCACCCGGCAGCAGGCGAGCAGGAAGAAGTGCTGATGCAGGAAGCGGCAGACTGAGCGCTTTTATTGCTTGCGCCATAGCTGCACAAGCAGCACGCCCAGCGCGGCCAAGAACATCCCAAACGCTTCTTGCCCGCTGACTCGTTCGCCCAGGAAGATCCAGGCCAGCACCGCGATCTGGATCAGCATGGTATTGTTGATGATGCTCGATTCCACCGCGGAGAGCTTTCGCAGGGTGTGGTTCCAGAGGGTGAAGGCAAAGGCGCTGTTCACGACGGCCAGCCAGCCGATGATCGCCCAGTGCGTCAGGTCCAAACGGGGCAGCCCTTGCGTTGCAAGGCCCGTGCCCAAAAGCAGGGCCGCGCCGATGCCCATGCTGATCACCGTGACCTGCAGGGGCGGGATTGCGCCGGTGCGGTTGACATAGCGCCCCAGGATGGCAGACCCGGCATTCGCCAGCACACCAATGCAGGCGATGACAATCCCTAGAAGTTGGCCCGCGGGGAGGTCCACGGGGTAGAAATAGAGGAAGATGCCGCAGAGGTTGAGGCCCACCCCGGCCCATTGCAGCGCGCTAGGCCGTTCCCCCAGCAGCACGATGCCCATCAGCGCCACGGCAATTGTCGTGAAATTGAGCAGCAGGGTCGTTGTAACAGCAGGCAAGTAGGCGAGGGCCAGAAACTGCGCGCCCTGTGTCAAGGCATACGACAGCACCCCCAGCGCGATCAGGCTGGCCCAATCGCGCCGCGACAGCCGGGCAAAGGAGCGCCAAGAGGCTTTGGTGAGCGCGAAGGGCAGCAGACAGAGCCAGGCCAGCCCATAGCGCAGCCCGGCAAAGGTCAGCGCGGGGATCTCTTCCAGCCCAAACTTGATCAACACCCAGGACGTTGACCAGAGAAAAGTCACCAATAACGCTTGCAGGATGGCGATCAGACGCGGGGAAAGCGAGAGCGTGCGTGAGGAGACAGGGATGGACACGGTATCACCTTTCAGATGCGAGAGACAGCAGATGCTAGAGATTGGAAAAAGATAGGCATACGCAAATTGCGCATCAACCTACCCCTCTAGGCTTTTCTCCCTCGGGTGGTTACCGTGACCTGGTAACTGTAGCGCTCGGACCAGACCTGGCAACATGCAGCGCAGCGGAACCCTAGCTACCTGATTGATACTCGACAATCATGGATATTGAACTGGCTTGATTATACGGGCGCGGTGATGATCGCCCAAAAAATCGGGTATACATCGCGCCGCTTTTACCCAATGATTCATTCCATCCGGTGATTCAACACTCTGATAAACCAACCGCATACAGTAAACAACTGAACAGTGAGCAACTGACACATGACAGATAGACAGGGCGCGGATAAACAGGGCGCAGATAAACAGGGCGCGGATAGGCAAGGCATCGAAGCATTCGCCGAGGTGAAGCGGCTGATCGTCGTCGCGGCCCACCCGGACGATCTGGAGTGCATCTGTGCGGGCACGCTGATCCAACTCATCAAGCGCGGGGTCGAGGTCTTTTCGGTCAACTGCACATTGGGCGACCTGGGCACGACCGTCAAAGACGGCAATCGCCAGGCCCTCGGCGCAACGCGCATCCAGGAGACGGAAGCAGCCGCGGCCCTTTTGGGGATCAAACAGACCTTTAATTTGGGCCATCACGACGGGGAACTTGTGCCCGACCTGACGCTGCGCAGCCAGGTTGCCGAACTCTACCGGCGCACCCAGGCCGATACCCTCTTTACCTTCGACCCCTTTTGGCCCGGTCAAATCCACCCGGATCACCGCGCCGCGGGGCAAGCCGCCATCGACGCCTATATGCCCGCCAAGATGCCGCTCTACCACCCTGAACAGTTGGCCGAGCCTGGCGTTGACGTGAGCGTGCTGGAGCGGATCTATCTCTTCTCAACTGACCGCAACCCCGACATCTACGTGGACGTCACCGCGCAGTACCCAAAGAAGATCGAGGCAGTGCTGGCGCACAAGAGCCAATTTCCCAACGGCGAAGCGGATCTGGATTGGCTCAAGGAGTTGGATGCAGAGGCAGGCGCGGTCATCGGCGCGGCCGCGGCCGAAGCGTTCAAGACGTTGCGAGTCTGGTAGCCTGCGGACGAATGGCGCGCTGCGCCAGCACCCCTGCCAGGCCATCGCTGCGAAAGATGCGCCGCGCCTCTTGTGCCGGATTCTCACCGCGCGCCAGCCGTCGCTGGATGGGCTGCAGGTATTCCTCCTCACCCTGTCCACGCGCCGCCAAACCCGCCGCGGCCCGCTCCACGATCTCCTGCAGAAAATGGGGCGCGGGTTGGGGCGCGGCCAGTCCGCTGCGAATGGCTGCGGCGTGATAGGCGCGCAGGGTCTGCCAGTACGCTTCGCCCAGGGTTTCCTGCACATAGGCGGTGATGGACTCGTTGGCTTCGACCAGCCCCACCGTCAGCGCGGTCGCGGCCATCTGCTCGGCCCAGGGCTGCTGGCAGGCCGGGCGCATCTCCAACGTGCCGTAGGCCACACGCAAGCGCGCGCTGTTCCAGATGTAGTGTTCATGGAAGAGAAAGGCGTCGAAATCAGGACCGTTTTCCTCTAGATAATGGATGAACGGCGCTGAACTGGGCACGACCTCGCCCCCGTCGCGCCGGATCAAATAAGTCGACCGGCTGACCGTGGCGATGTAATCGGCAATGCTCGTATAAGGGCGCAGCGGCATGCCGTGGCGATGCTCCGAAGCATGAATGGCGGCCATGCGCCCTTCGCGGCCGCTGCAATAGGGGCTGAGTTGGCCGTCATAGACGGGTGAATTGGCGCAGAGGGCAATGATGACCGGAGCCATCAAGTTGCCGAAGTTGAGCATGGGCACGATCTCGTCGCGCGCGACGTCAATCTGCACTTGGTCGCTGGCGGTGACGGCATACCAGAGCCATTCGCTGCCCATGGCCCGGTAGAGGCTTTGATAGCGCTGTTTGGGCGACATCAACGACAGCACCGCAGGCGAGATCGGCTGAATGCCATAGCCCAACACCTGCCAGCCGAAATCCAACGCTGCACGCACCAGCCGCGCCACCGCCACATTCATAATAGCGGCGATCTCGGCCAGGTCTTGGCAGGGGCGCGTGTTGATCTCCACAGTCCCCAGGCCAACTTCCAGCGCATAGGAATAGGCATCCCCATCCAGCCCCACGATCAGCCGCGCGTTGCCGCTGTCGAA